>JALWSS010000230.1 GCA_026993525.1 Saprospiraceae bacterium | reverse complement strand
CCCCCAAACCCACCACCCCCGAAGAAGCCAGCGACGAAAACCCGGACCCCACCACCGTGGTGGACAAACTGAAAGAACTGGCCGAACTGAAAAAAGAAGGTATCATCTCCGATGAGGAATTTGAGAAGATGAAGAAGAAGTTGATTGGGGAGTGAGGGGGACTGTTTGATTGAAACAAGTTTTTACTAAATTAGTGTTTGGAAAAGCATGGATTGCACTTTATCAACTTTTCATGCTGGAAAACATGGCAGATAAACCATTGAAATTTAACGCCTTATGGTAGCCATGACCCCGATCTCAGGAATGGATATGCGCAATGCAGGTATGGGGGGATAGACGCAATGCGGGTATTTGGGCGTTGGGCACAACGAATTGGATATAGAAATTTGAGGACTTTTACTAGAATGCTTATCTTTGAAGCATGAACAGTCTAATATCGAAAAATATAGATGCTATTAAAAGACTTTGCGAGAAGTATGAAGTAAAGTCAATGTATCTATTTGGCTCAGGCTCTAAAGGGAAACTACATGAGACTAGTGATATCGATATTTTAATCACATTTCATGATATCCCAATAGACCGATACACGGACAATTATTTTAATCTCCATTACGAGTTGGAATCCCTGTTTAACAGAAAGATAGATTTAATAACCGAAAGGTCCTTATCAAATCCATATTTGATCAAGAGTATAGAGGAGACGAAGCAGTTACTCTATGCAGCATGAGATACTAAAATACTTGTATGATATCCGTGAATCTATTGATTCAATTAAAGACTTTCTGGGAGAGAGGCGAGATTTTATGATTATAAGTCAAATAAATTACTGAGAAGGGCAGTTGAAAGGGAATTGGAAATAATTGGAGAAGCAACAAATCGAATTTTGAAACCTGACCCAAATATTGCCATCTCTGAAGCCAGACGAATATACTCATAGCGATTTGATTTGGGAAAAATTTGTAATTTGTGGCGTGGATTTGCAACTGACCATAGAAGAGATTCAGGAATTGAGGCGGATTCAGAAAAAGCACCGCTTTCATATTCGTCGCTTCATCAAAGCAACCGTCTTGTTAATGCTCCACCAAGGACATTCATTGGAAGACATTGCGGCTATCTTTTCTTTGAATGACAATACCATCCGAAGATATGTGAAGGCCTTTAAAGAAAAGGGCCTAAAGAGTTATATGGAGGATGGATATATACCGTATTCGGGCAATCTAAGTGAGGAAGAATAACAAACGCTTTTACAACCCTTCCCAAGGCAACCATTCGTCCAATCCCCTCATGATTTAATTTGGAGAAGTCACTACGAAGGCGTCCAATAACCCGATAGCAATTCCACCGGACCGGCAACATCAAGCATTGCTTTATTCAAGTGTTGTTGTACGGGGTGGGGTTCGGCTTGTCGGAAATGTTCATTGCCAGTAAGCACTCATCCAATCAAGTCTTGTTCTGGCTAAATCCCAAAAGCAGCTTTGTGCCATGACCAGAACAAGGAAAACAATGAGAACCAGGTGCAAAACGAAAAGAACGTTCATTCATCCTCTGTTCAATCCCCCAAAGCCCCACACCTTCACCCATCTGTGCGATGCCATTACGCCAATGGCATTGTCAAATGGCGATAACCCTAAAGCAAAGATTGTGAGGAATAAAAAGCAACACAAAGGTGTTTCCAACCCGTTTTTTTTTCTGGTCATGCCAAAATTTTTTACAAAAAAAGCCTATTTTGCAGCATAAAGGCGGATTTACCCAATCCGCCAGAAAACACCAGCCTTCTTCTTAAAAAATACGTTGTTCCATTATGCCTGACAGCAAACCCTACGAGTTTGGAATTGAAGACCAGGAGATACTAAAGGCAACCCTCAAGACTTTATGGTTTACTTACATCCTGGTACCTTTATTTTTCCCTTTAATTTGGATTGTTTTTAATATTTTTAAATTTCATGATGGCCATTTCTGGTTGTACACTACAGGGATATTTCTTTTGTTTTTAATTGAAAGAACTTACAAGGCTAAAAAAATTAAATGCGTTTACAAATTCAAGCTTGACAATGGCAATCTGCACCTGTACTATACAAATCTTTTTGGAAAGAAAGACACTACAACGATCCCAACAAAATCTATACAGAAAATAAAGAGGGGGCCAAAGTCTGTATCAGACCACCGGTCAAAATTATGGATACACACGCAAGAAAAGGTCCGGGATCTTATTCTGATAAACTCTTTCATTGGTCTGGAGCTCTACAAGGTAATGGACGTGGAGAAGCTTTAGGTGCCGACCTTAGAAGCCCCCCGGAACACATTCCCACCACACACGAGGCCGGAGCAGGTCCTGCACTTTTCTGATTCGCACATATTCAACCAAATCTCCCTGACTTCGCCATTTGGCCACTCACCGGGTCTGCAAAAAGCCTGGACTGTTGCGACCTGGTCCTGGTCTTGAGGATTCCCCCAAATTCCTTACCTTCACCCATCTGTGAGAACGTGAACAAAGACTACGTCAAAGGCCTGGAGGTCAGGAGCAATGCACATTCACTTTACCCAGTTTCATTTCCTTGTATTCCTGATGTTTTTGTTGTTGAATCCGGTGACAAAAGATTCGGAACAAACAGGCAGTGAGCATCCAACCGGCCCTGGCGGTATCCCTGTTGTGGAACCGGCAAGTGCCGGCAGCACCTGCAACTGCACGGTGACACAGGGAACTTTCACCGCTCCCCTGCCCTATCTGAGTTCCAACACTTCAGCGGTGAATTTCTACAGCTACGGCAACCCTGCGGCAGCCTCTGCCAACACCGGGCTGGAGATGTCGGGAACCATGCTCATCATGATCTACGAGGACATTACGACGCAAAACACCAGCCTCATCATTATTCTGGACCAGGCCAACGACGGCACCGGCGGCAACGCCACCATTGATTTCAGTTGCATGCCCAGCTCGGCTTTTGTGGCGTTTTCGGATGACGGCGGAGAACTGAGCGGGAGCCCGCCAAACATTACCGGTAATTTCAGTTGGGCAGGTTGTTGCACGGACGGTGGCATCATCGGGGGCTTTACCTGTGGCAGCAACATCACCATCAACCCCAACATCACCAGCGGCATCAACGCTTTTTCCCTGGTTTACGGAACGCCGGCCAACCCCATCTATGTCAGCATGCCCATGCTGAACTGCCCCATCACCGTGAACTGTGGCGGGCCCATCTGTTGCGACCAGGCCTTTGAGTTCAGCGCCGTGGTGCAAAATGCCACTTGCGACAACAGCCCCACCGGCTCCATTGACCTGACGACCGATTGCGCTTCGGCACCGCAGTTCCAATGGTCCAACGGCATGGCCTCGGAAGACCTCTTTGGGCTGTACCCCGGCTCTTACACCGTGACCATTACGGACATGAACGGCTGCTCCCAAACGGAGACTTACACCGTGATGGCCGATTCACCGGCGCCCCAACCCGTCATCAACGGGCCGTCGGAATTTTGCGAAGGAGACATTGTGGAACTGGGCGTGAGCGGCAATTACATCAGCTACCAATGGTCCAACGGCAGCCCGAATCCGCTCATTCTGGTAACGGAGCCCGGCACCTATTCCGTGACCGTGACGAATGCCTCGGGCTGCACGGGGGTGGCCAGCACCACCCTCATTCAAAATCCCATGCCGCAGCCCGACATCAGCGGGCCCTCCACCATTTGCGTGTTTGGCGACACCATCAGCCTCGATGCCGGAGGCGGCTACCTGTCTTACCAGTGGTCAACGGGAGAACTGACGCAGGGCATCGAAGTGACGGATTTCGGCGGATACTTTGTGACGGTGACCAACAGCTATGGCTGCACCAATTTCGACTTCCACCTGGTGGACCCGGTGCCCAACCCCTTTCCGGAAATCACCGGGCCTGAAAGCGTGTGCCCCGGCGAGAGTATCTTGCTGGACGCCGGCAGCGGGTACAACAGTTACAACTGGTCAACCGGCGCTTCTTCACAAAGCATATCACCGCCTGCCGGCGGCAACTACACGGTCACCGTCACCAACGGCTACGATTGCGAAGGCACGGCTAGCATCGAAGTGACGGAGTACCCTTCGGACACCATCCTGCTGTTTCAGACCAGTTGCAACCCCGCTGATACCGGTGTTTTCATCAGCCAGTACCAGAACCAGTACGGCTGCGACAGCCTCGAAATTCTGACGATAACATTCAGTGAATCGGACTCGGTGTTCCTTTTTGACCAGAGCTGCAACCCGCAGGATACGGGCATTTTCACCCAGACCTTTACCAACCAATTCGGCTGCGACAGCGTGGAGGTACTCATCGTCAGCCTGCTGCCTGCCGACAGTGTTTTTATCGTCGCAAATTCCTGCAACCCGCAGGATACGGGCACGGTGGTGCAAAGCCTGACGAACCAATACGGTTGCGACAGCGTCGTGACCACCACCACCCTGTTGTTGCCATCGGACACCACCGAACTGTTTCAAACCAGTTGCGACCCTGCCAATGCCGGGGTTGTCGAAGAAATTTTCATCAACCAGTTCGGCTGTGACAGCCTCGTCATTACAACCACCACCTATGTACAGGTGGACACCACCTACCTCCAGGCCAGCACCTGTGATCCCGACAGCGCCGGCGTTTTTGAAGCGCAATTTACCGGTAGCGACGGCTGCGACAGCCTGGTGATCACCACCGTGGCCCTGTTGCCCAGCGACACCACTTACCTCCAGGCCACCACTTGCGACGAAAATATGGCGGGCATTTCCGAAGAAATACTCAGCAACCAGTACGGTTGCGACAGCCTCGTCATTACCAACACAACCTACATCCCACCGGACACTACCTTCCTCAATGGCAGCTCCTGCAACCCGGCAGATGCCGGTGTTTTCGAAGAAATACTGAGCAATGCCTGGGGCTGCGACAGCCTCGTCATCACCACCGTCAGCCTCTTGCCCAGCGATACCACCGAGCTGTTTCAGACCAGCTGCGACCCCAACCAGGTGGGCACTGAGGAGTTCATCTTCAGCAACCAATATGGCTGCGACAGCCTCGTCATCGTCAACACCGCATTTGCTCCGGCGGATTCCACCAGCCTGACGGCCACCACCTGCGACCCCGGCCAGGTGGGCACCAGCGTGCAGGTTTTTACCAGCACCGACGGCTGCGACAGCGTGGTGACTACAACCACCACCTTGCTGCCCAGTGACACGGTAATGCTCTTCGCCGAAAGCTGCGATCCGGCCCAGGTGGGTGTTTCCGAAGCACTTTTCAGCAACCAGTACGGTTGCGACAGCCTCGTCATTACCACCACCACTTTGCTGCCAAGCGATACGACTTACCTCCAGGCCACCACTTGCGACGAAAATATGGCGGGCATCTCCCAGCAAATCCTGAGCAACCAGTACGGCTGCGACAGCCTCATCGTCACAAACACCACCTACATCCCGCCGGACAGCACTTACCTGACGGCCACTACCTGCGATCCGGCCAGTGCAGGCATTGCTTACCTGGTTCTTCAAAACAGCTACGGCTGCGACAGTGTCATCGTCACAAATACGGCGCTGCTGCCCAGCGATACCACCGTTTTGCAGGCCTGGTCCTGCGATCCGGCTCAGGTGGGAACCACCGAGCTAATTCTCACCAACCAATACGGTTGCGACAGCACCATCATCACCGAAACCAGCCTGCTGCCCTCCGACACCACCTGGCTGTTTTTCGGCTCCTGCCTGCCTGCCGATACGGGTTTGGTGGTGCAGCAATTCAGCAACCAGTACGGCTGCGACAGCACCGTTTTCCTGCAAACTGACCTGCTGCCGGCCGCTGCCTGCCAGCTCAATGCCCTTGCCGCCGGAGACACCATCGGTTGCAACACTGCCACCGGCTCCATTTCGGTGACCCTGCTCGACGGCAACCCACCCTACCAGTACACCTGGACCGACCAGGGTGGAACCAGCGGCTCCGGCACTTTTGGCCAAACGGGAGTGCCCATCGAGCTCACCGGGCTGCTGCCCGGCAATTATTCCATCGAGATAACAGACCCCGACGGGCTGACGACCACCCTGAGCGCTGCCATCTTCCAGCCGGAGCCACTGAGCATGCAGGCCCAGCCCAGCTCCGACTACAACGGCTACCGGATTTCCTGTCCGGATGCAGCGGATGGTTCGGCCATCGCCGTCATTGCGGGCGGGGGGCTGCCACCTTACAACTTCCAGTGGTCGGATGGGCAGAACACACCGGAGGCCGGCAACCTGGCCGCCGGTTGGCACAGCGTGACGGTCACCGGTGCCACGGGTTGCGAGGCCGTTGATTCGGTGTTCCTCAACAGCCCGCCGGCGCTGGCATTCGGGTTCAGCACCCGGCAACCCGACTGCTTTTCGCAGGGCTACGGCAGCATCAGCATCGAAAACGTGAGCGGCGGCGTGCCCCCCTACCAGTACAGCGTTGACCTGGACAGCTATGCCGACCTGCCCATTTTTGAAGGTCTGCCGCAGGGAAGCTACCAGCCCACTGTCATGGATGCCAATGGTTGCCTCGCTTCGCAAAATGCAAGCATAGCTGCCTACCAGCAGCTCTTCGTGTACCTCGGCGCCGATGTCAATATTCCTTTCGGCGACTCAGTGCTGCTGGCACCGGTCATCAGCCCCCTGCCGGCGGTAACGGACATTGCCTGGGACGGGGTGGATTGCCCTGGCTGTTCAGAGGTTGTGGTCGCTCCGCAACAAAGCAGAAGCTATGCCGTCACCATCTACGACAGCCTCGGCTGCTCCGCCACCGACACGGTATGGGTGGAAGTGGAAAAGAACTTTGACGTCTTCGTCCCCAACGCCTTCTCTCCCAACCACGACGGCGTCAACGACCTGTTCATGATTTACAGCGGCCCGCAGGTGGTCAAAGTGCAGCAACTCCAAATCTTCGACCGCTGGGGAGAGCCGGTGTTCACTTATTTCAACTTCCCGCCCAATGACCCCACCTACGGCTGGGACGGCACCTATCGCAGTCGGGAACTCGACCCCGCCGTCTTCGCCTGGTTCGCCATCGTCGAATTTGCCGACGGCAGCACGAAGGTGCTGAAAGGGGATGTGGTGTTGGTGAGGTGAAGGGGGGCGTGGGGTGTTAGCACGACTGTAATTTCAACGTTATCAATATACAGAATAAAAGAACAGTACCAAATGGGATAAATTAAAATCGGTTTTGTATATTTGACCCTCAGTCTTGTTTCAGACTTTGCCAGGGAGATGCATAATGTAACTGGTACTTGGTTTATTCATCCTTTAGGATTGCACTGCCAACAAATGGAAATACAACCACCCCATATACGTGGTTGTTCAGCGCAAACAACTAACAAATGAGTTTGCTCAAAAGTTATAAAAACCGAGGAATGTAATTCAATCTGACTCAAAATTTGGACATGTTTAATACCCTGCTTAAATCCCTATTACATTGCCGCATATGGCTAACTTCAATCTGCAGTTCATTCTTTTTTTCAGATCATCCGTATCTTTTCCCAGTATCTCGAGACAAAATTTGCCTCGTTAGAATAGAATTTTCGAACTGTTCTTCAAACATCGACACCCCAATAACCTCTCAGTTGATTGATTACTTATGATGCATAGCTTATTAAGCACCTGCACATTAACAATCCCACTAACGTCAACCACATTTTGATTTTCCATCACCTCAAGTAACTACACTTATTACAGAGGTTCACAGTCAAAACAAAACAAAAATGCCAGAAATCAAAGACAGATTCAAATTTGAGCCTAATCACGATGCCAGAGCTGCCTGGTTAGGTACTAGAAAGCATCTCATTGATTGCGGGAAACAAACACTTCCCGGATTTTATCAAACCGCTGGTTATGGAACAGATGTGGGCTGGTTCATGCTTGCATTATGTGTTGAAGTTGCGGCTGTAGCCCTAACACTTTATGGAGGGTTTTCAAAAGGAAATGTATATTTGGTAGGTTCCATAATTGTTGTGGTCCTTTTCCTCGTATTTGACTATGTAGGAACGGTTTTCACACATAGACCTATTGCGGAGCGATGCCGACTAAAGAACATCATTCATTTCACCAGTGACATCGGCACCAAGCAAGGTCTAAGAAATGAACTCAAAAAAGGGACTTTTATCCAGGCAGTTGGTATAACTCTCATATTCTTAAGTGCGTTTCTGAAAATTATTGCAATACTATTGTTGGGTAGCTTTAATTTAATGTTCTATGTGATTATGGCACTTTTGTATATAATTGTAATTTACATACATATTTTTCACACAGGGTATTTCTTTGCAGAATTAAGAACTGAAAAAATGTTCAAAAAACAGCATGCCAAATGGGCTAACTCGAAAATGTTAGCCGCAACGGGTCAAATTGAGGAGGAAAATATTCCTTACAAGGCACAGGAACTTAAAACTCCTTTTATCTCTGATATAGAATTGAACATCAAGAAAGGCACTCCCATTTCAATAGGCAAACACAGTATTGAATTGACAGACATAGACGAAAAAAACAATAAGCCATTTTACCACTACAGTCTCAAAACAACTGGAATTTTATTAGATGACGACATAAAATTACTAATAAACGGACAGAGCCCGGAACAAGCTGGAATAATAGCTCTTGAATGTCGTAAACATCAAGTCAATCGAATCCATTAACACTTAAAATAAATTGCTATGAAGTCACTATATTACTTCTACATTCTTTTTTTCGCATTGTCTATGACATCCTGTGACTGCAGTGGGAGTAAAGAAATGACCAATTTAGACATTTCAGTCATTGCCGGTACTCCGCTTTCCACTGACACTGACGCCCCTATGCCTAACTTTATAAAGAAATTACTAATGCCAATAGAATGTGAAAAAATTGCTTATATTCCCAGAATTGAGATTATGAGACTTGATTTGCCGAATGAACCTGAACTGGTCATTGAAGTTCCTTTAGAACCTGCCAATAAGTTAAGAAAAAAGTTTGGTACATACGACTATAACAACCTAAAGGATGATTACAACAATTATATTCCAAACCTAAAATCCGGAGAATATATTTCAAAGGAAGGGGATACATCTTCTGTTACTGAATCATTCCATTATTCTGAAGATGACATCATTTACCAGTTACCTCAAAACTCAGTCAACAGGAACAGTATTGACAGTATAATAAACGAGCTAAAATCCTTACTGTGCACCAATGACTTCAGCCTAAATACAAGATTTTATATTGTTCTGCATAGCAAAAAAGAAAAAGAAGAACAGATGGGTCTGGCCATGGACATCGAGAAGGAAACCATAGAGGCCTTGGAAGAGCCAGACGAACACAAAAGAGAATCTATGCTTAAAAAAATATATGAAGACGGTAGAAGAGAAGCTAAAGACTATTGGTCTTATTACGAATTAGCGATTAACAGAATTATTGGGAAAGATCACAATGAATCCTTCGCATGTTTGAAAAAGGCAGCAGAATTGGCAATCCAAAAAGAAGAAGGAGAGATACTGCTTGGGAGAATACTGGATGATGCAGAAAAGGACAAAAAAATCGCTGATAAAAACAAAAGAGGCGCCTGGAGATTGATCACACACCCAAAGCAGTGGAATCCTATTCAAGCTGCATTAAAAATGAATGATGGATCACTGTTAACAAGAATAAATACTAACAAAGAACATCACGACTAAATCAGTAATATTCATCCGACCTACCCCAATTGATTCAATTAGCATAACTATTACACAGGGGGCCAATTGCCCTGCAGCAATTCCTCCATGCAGTTGGTGGTTTGACCCCCTATTAATCGGACAAAATTACAGATGGTTAGAAAAATAGTCAAAAGGCGCTGTAAATTTGCCCTGCGACAGAACGACCGACGGTGATCTTTATACCGCTGGTTGAGCT
>JALWSS010000229.1 GCA_026993525.1 Saprospiraceae bacterium | reverse complement strand
AATGGGGGGGGCTGCCATTTTTTTCCGCAGTTCAGCCCAGCTTTTTTCTTCGTCAAAATCAGGTGGTGACAATTGTTTCAACTGCTCCACGACGGCTTCCAACTCCGCAAAGTCCTCCCGCTTGCGCAGTTCTGTCAACTCCGCATCGCTCAGCTCGCCGGCCAGCCACCTGGCCAACAGCTCGTCCTGCTCGTATGTGTGCTCGTCGTTAGACATTTTTTCCGGTTGTCAATTCCTCAGTTCCTCCCCCGACGAAAGTCGGGATCAGTTCCTCAGTTCCTCAATTCCTCAGTTCCTCAGTTCCTCAATTCCTGAGTCAACTGCAAAAAGTGGTTTTTCCAATTGCGACGGAAAGTTGATGAATGATTGATCAATAATTGAATGTTTAACCATTTGAATTACAATCAACGACGTATCTCAAAAACCTAAAAAACCATTTAAAAACCTCATAAAAACATGGTCTCCTTCGAAAATGGGGGTTTTTGCAGTGCTCTCATTCCTCAATTCCTCAATTCCTCAGTTCCTCAGTTCCTCCCCCGATGCCGATTATTATCGGCACGGGGCTCAACAAAAAGAACGACCTATCCTCTCCGCACCCCACCTCAGTCCGGGTTTTTCAGGGCCTGTCGGAGGCTTTTCAGTGCGAGGCTCATGCGCTTTTCGATGGCCTTTACGCTCAGCTCCAGTGCCTGTGCAATTTCGTTGTACGTCATTCCGTCCATGCGGTTCATGAGGAAGACGGTCCGTTGTCCTTCGGGCAATGCCGCCAACGCTGTCTCTATGCGGTTGAGGGTTTCGCTGTGCTCCAGTTGGGCGTGCGGGTTTTCCGAAGGAGAAGAAACGCCGGTGGCCTGTCTGGCTGCATGGCGCTGGAATTTAAGCACCACCTGGTCGTGTTTGCGGGCATCCAGAAAGAGGTTGCCGGCCACGGTGAACAGAAAGGCAGCCGCCTTTTCAGCCGGCACTTTTTCACACTCGCGCCACAGGCGCAAAAAGGCCTCCTGCATCAGGTCCTCTGCCTCTTCACTGCCGGCTCCCTTGTAGTACAGGAAGTTGCGTACACGCCGGGCGTGGAGCTGAAACAACTCCCGGTAAACGCTTTCGCGGCAAACGCTGTTGGCGGCGGTGGATTCCATGGGGCCAAAGGTAGTAATTAGCGTTTCGAAATGTGGAAACCTCCCGGACTTGAATCGGGATCAACCCCTCTCAACCCTTGAATGCCTCACACAGAGTCCACAAAGCTCACGGAGTTTTTTTACTGTGTTCGCCGTGGCCTCTGTGAGAGGGAAATCCCGAGACTCCCGAATCCCGAAGAATTTCGGGACGGGATCGGGAGATGATGAATTCAGGCCGCAACTGGAAGTTGCAACCTGATGCGGAAACCTCTCTAAACTCCTCCAAACCCCTCCAAACCTCTCTTAAGACAACCATTTCTGGTAGGGTATTTTCCATTCATGTCGTTAAGGATGCAAACAAAAGCCTGAATACAGACCTGAAGGGCTTAGATTGCTTGCCCAAAACCAACAATAGTTTACTCATCACCAATCTTTCCGACCATGCCAACAACCATTGACCGACGGTCCTTTTTCAAAAAGTTGACCCGCAAAGAGGAGAACTTCCAACCTGGTGAGAAATTTACCGAAAGCCTGTCCCGAAGCCTCGGGGGGAAAAAACTCTTTCAGTTTCAGGAACAGGAGTTACCCCCGGTGCCACCGGCTGCCAACCCCATCACCATTCAGGGCGGGCTGGATCCGTACACCGGACCCTGGGAGTACGACCAGGCAGCGCACCTGTTGCGCCGCACCACTTTCGGACTGAAAAAATCCGACCTTGACCTGCTGCTCACCATGACCATGAGCGAGGCCGTTGACCACCTGCTGACAGAACCGGCACAGGCTCCCGCCCCGCCGGTGAACAACTACAACAACGACGACTTCACGGACCCCGACGTACCCTCCGGTGAAACCTGGATCGAGGCCGATTACAACGAAGACGCCGAATTCTGGCGCATTGAAAGCTTCCGGGGCTGGTGGACGGAGCTGATGATACAGCAGGAAGCCAGCATCCTGGAGCGCATGACCCTCTTCTGGCACAACCACTTCGCCACGCAATCTTCCGCAGTGTTTTACGGAAAGGCAAACTACAAACACAACGCACTGCTGCGCAGTCATGCCCTGGGCAACTTCAAGGCACTGGCCAAAGCCGTGACCATTGACCCCATGATGTTGTTCTACCTCAACGGCTACCTCAACAGCAAGGATGCCCCTGATGAGAACTACGCCCGCGAGCTGCAGGAGCTTTTCACCATCGGCAAAGAGTACCCCAGCCAGTACACCGAAGAGGATGTGGTGCAGGCCGCCAGGGTGCTTACCGGATGGAGAATCAATTTCCTGCCTGCCGAAAGTTTCTTCTTCCCGCTGGAACACGATGCGGGTGACAAACAATTCTCCGCTTTTTACAACAACACCGTCATCCAGGGCCAAAGCCTCGATGGCGAAGCCGAACTCGACGCCCTGCTGGACATGATTTTCGACCGGCCGGAAGTGGCCAAATACCTGTGCCGGAAGTTGTATCGCTGGTTCGTTTATTACCACATTGACGACGATATTGAGCAGAATGTCATCGAACCGCTGGCCGATATTTTCCGGAATAATAATTACGAAATAAAGCCCGTACTTCAGACGCTCTTCAGCAGCGAGCATTTTTACAATGCGCTGTACTCGGGTTGTTTCATCAAAACCCCCATCGACATCGTGGTGGGCACCCTGCGCAGCTTCAACCTGGACATACCGGGCAGCACCCCGTGGGATGATTTCACCATGAAATACATTCTGACTTATTTTCACGAAATAATGCAGATGGTGCCCGGCGAGCCGCCCAATGTGGCCGGTTGGCAGGCCTTCCGCCAAAGCCCACAGTATTACAGAATGTGGATCAACGGAGACACCGCCCGCAACCGCAACTGGTACACCGACATTCTGTCCCTGTACCAGCTCGAAAGCGACAACGACGAACTAAAAATTGACCACATCGCCATGGCCAGCCAGTTTGATGCGCCCGAAGATCCTGCGGCCCTGGTGGATGACATGACCCGCCTGCTGTTGCCGCAGCCCATTTCGGAACAGAAAAAACTGCTGCTGAAAAACGTGCTGCTCAGTGGCCTGCCCAACGACAGCTATTGGACGGTGGCCTGGTTTGAATACCAGAACAACCCCTCTGATCCGATGGCCTTTGAGGTGGTCAACTTCCGGCTCTCCGTTCTGACGAAATACATTTTGAGTCTGGCGGAGTACCAGTTGGCCTGATCACCGGCCGTGTTTTCGATCCCATTTTCTGATCATTCACCAATTATCTTCGAAAAATGAAAAGACGCAAATTCATACGCACCGCCGGGTTGAGCGCCGCCATGACGCCGTTCATGTTCAAAGGCTTTTCCATCAGCCCCGTGGCACGCAATTCATTCTTCAGCGCGCTGGGCGCCGCTGCTTCCATCAACGACAAAGTCATGGTTTTCATCGAGCTGAACGGCGGCAACGACGGGCTCAACACCCTCATTCCGGTGGACCAGTACAGCACCCTGGCCAACCACCGCGGCCCCTTGCTCATTCCGGAAAACAAGGTGCTCAAACTGGACGGCACCGAGGCCACCGGCCTCCATCCCGCCATGACCGAGCTGCAAAACCTGTATAACGACGGCCTGATGTCGGTGGTACAGAACGTGGGCTACCCGCAACAGGACTACTCCCACTTCCGCTCCATGGACATCTGGCAGACGGCCTCCGACAGCGACCAGTACCTCGAATCGGGATGGCTGGGGCGCACCCTCGAGGCCGAGTACCCGGGTTTCCCCGACGGCTATCCCAACCCCGACAACCCCGACCCACTGGCCATACAGATCGGCTCCATCACGCCACTGGCATTCATGGGCTCGGCCTTCCCGATGGGCATGTCCATCAGCGATCCGGAGGCCTTTTACGAGTTTGTCAGTGATGTGCCGGAGCCAACGCCCGCCACACCCTACGGCGACGAGCTGGCATACATCCGCCTGGTGATGCAGCAGTCGCAGGAATATTACGAAGTGATAAAAGCCGCCGCTGAAAACAGTCAGAACCTCTCCGACAAATACCCCGCAGAATACGAAAACCCACTTGCCGACCAACTGCGCATCGTGGCCCGGCTCATCGGGGGGGGGTTGCAAACACCGGTTTATGTGGTGAGCATCAGCGGTTTCGACACCCACAGCGAACAGACCGACGGCGACCCCACCATTGGTAGACATGCCCAGCTTTTGCACTGGCTCAGCGAGGCCGTTTACGCCTTCCTCGACGACGTGAAACTGATGGGCCAATCCGAAAAGGTGTGCGCCATGACCTTTTCCGAGTTCGGCCGCACCATTGCGGCCAACGGCAGCATGGGTACCGACCACGGCGCCGCCGCCCCGCTGTTCGTCTTTGGTGAAGGGGTGAACCCCGGCATCATCGGTGACAATGCGCAGATTCCGTTCACCATCCCCGAATCAGCCGACGTGCCCATGCAACACGATTTCCGATCCGTGTATGCCAGCGTGCTGCAAGACTGGTACGGCATCAGCAACTGGCAGTCCGTGCTGTACCAGGATTTCGATATTTTGCCAATATTCAAAGGCGTCACGCCATCCCGTGAGGTCTTCGCCGATCACCTGAAGGTGCGGGTCTATCCCAATCCGGTGGTGCGTCAGGCCACAGTTGACTTCAGCTGCGAAAGCGGCTCCGACGTGGAAGTGAGCCTGCTGGATATGCAGGGCCGCCGGCTGCGCAGCGTCGCCTCGGGTTATTACCCCGCCGGCGACCACAGTGTAAGCTTCACCCGTGAGGGCTTGCCCTCCGGCGCTTATTTCTGCCAGGTGCGCATCGGCGCTTTCCACGTCAGCCGCAAAGTTTTATTCATGTAATACCAGGCTTTTCCATCGTTATACAAACGCCGGTAGGGGAGTGCCCTGCCGGCGTTTTTTTCTTCGCTTCGCAAAAAAATGCGGGAAAGACTTGTTACCTATTAAAATTTCCGATTGAGCAAAAAAAAAATTAACCCCACCCCCTGACAGGCTCGTTTTTTTTACATTTGGACTGTTTTTCAGAGACACCATATCTACCCTTGAGGAGGAAAGTTTTCAAAGAGGCGGTAAGAACACAAAAACACATCCATCGCCGGAAGTAACCAGGAGAAAGACAGGAGCCAGGGAAAAAGTGCAGCGTGTATCCGGTGTGGAGATGCTGGTAGCTTTATCACATTGTGCGCACATACCCGATAAAGGAATGAAAAAGCCCCTCGCCGTGCATTTGCGGTGACGGTGAAGGGCTATTTTTTAACTTTCTAAACGTTGTAAAGTTATATGCGAAAACAATTTTTGCGCTATATTTTTATTTTAATGTTTATCATTGGAGGAGCCCAATGTGCTTATTCACAGGTTTATGGCAGTATTGGAATTCACTATTCACCGCCTGTGAAGTTGGATTATTGTTGTAATGAAAGAATCAAAATTGAACCACGTATTGTGCCATCTTATACATTGTCGGCCAGTTATTTCTGGAAGAACCGCAACAAGAAAGACTGGTATGCCGAGTTTGGTTTGGCGACAATAGGCTTGTCAATAGGTATTGAGAATTACCTCAACGATTCTACAAGTGCGTGGATTAATTACAAGGTAAAGCACATTGGATTCCCTTCTTTGATTTTGGGATTGGGTCGGGCTATAAATTTAGAACAAGATGAGGTCAATAGCACAAAAATTTGGATTGGATTGGAATCTTCATTTAGGATCCAGCATGATTTGCAGGAAATCAGGTCTTATAGTTTCAGATTAGGTCAATCACTAGATGACTTTACGTTTCCACTTTTTTTAAGACTAAACCTGGGGTTGGAAAGGAGTTTTACGATGTTTAAACAAATACCGGTAAAGGCCAAATTTTTTTCGAAGATAAGTACTCAGGAAATTGCCCGCAGCCCGGAATACCTCATTAATCCTGTTAGTGGAATGGCTGATACGGGAAAGTACAGCTTGAACAATTCAATACTCGGTTTTCAGTTGTCCATAGGGTTAAGAAAAACAGCGCGTCACAATCCGATAGGGCGAGCTAGCAAACTTCACGGTGAAAGTAAACTGCGTTACTTGTCCTTTGAAACGCAGGTGTTCAGGCCTGAGCCTACAAAGTACTTTGTTCCATTGGTGGATAGTTTTTCATTGGAAGGAATCACATTGAGTCTTACCAATCAATGGAGTTTTTCAGCCGATTTTTCGGTTAGGGGGATTGATGAAAAGCTATACCTTTCAACCAGTTTGGGTCTTGGCGTAATGCGCTATACCAATCACTTTGTTGCGATTCCTGAGTTTACGACTTTGGAAAGGCTAATAGACTCTCCAAATGGAGGTTATCTGAATATTTACGGAATCCTGGGTGTTGGTGTCAAATATGAAAAACCAATAAGAAAAGTCCTGTTCTCAAATTCTATTTCCGGGGTTGTTGTAAGCCCTTTGGCGAAAGAGCAGGAGTACATCACAATTCATGAAAACCCCTTGCAACTTCATCCGCCAACACTGGAAAATGCACTGTTGGCGGGAACAATCGATTATGACTATGGAAGGGATAAATTCCTGGTAGGTGTCGAGTATCGTCCAGAATTGTTGATTCCATTTAGGCCTAAAGTTGCCTTAGGAGTTGGTGCGGTTTTTAATATCACTTCAGGTGTGTTTGCTCAAGGGCGAGTGAAGGTTTCCAATGGACGAACAACTTACTACGGTGGCCTGATACAGAAATTCTCCAAAATCGGGCTGTCATTCCGATTGAGGTATCAAATGCAGTGAACAGCTCTTTTTCCTTCGCTTCGCAAAACCCCGGGATGGTTTAGCCCCCTATCAAGTCGGACAGAAATTACAGATAAGAACTGTAATCATTCGACATGAAGAAGCTCACATTTACCAAGGAAGAGAAGCTGAAGATAATGTTGTGCGAACCAAGTTATTATGCCACCACGTTATCCCCATGTGACGATGGACAAACAAGTGGGTGTTGTAACCAAACCGCTACTGTTTGCGGCTTTTTGTTTTTATTTTCTTGCACTGGGTTGGTTACATGTGAACAACTCTAATTAAAAAATTCCTGTAGGAGATCACCACCATGATGTGGTTGATCTCCTACTATCCAAATTGAGTCGTTGTAATGAACAATTTTTTTTCAATACTCTATGGCCTCATACTTGTTTTGGTGTGGGGCTTGTGTTTCTTAAGCATTGAGAAAGCCAGCCAGTTCACAGCCGGCCTGGGGTTGAGCTTCACATTTCTGAGTGGATACTTTTTCAATGAAAAAGTTAAGTCCGACCCTTCCGGTAAGCCAAAATACCTTGCACTGTTATTCCCGGCTCTTTACCTAACTGCCTTTTATATTCGGTTATTCAAGAGTGGATTCTTTGAAAAGTTTGAAGCCAACTTTTTTGAGCTTTACTTCTATATCCATTTCGTTAACCCGATACTGATTGCATTTGCTACATTGGTTCTTGTATTGTTCTTCTGGAGGGATATCTCCAGGCACTCAAACCTGTTTCTATATTTTTCAATAGTGCTATTCTATTCTTACTTTTTCTTTCCGGATTGGAGATCTTTCAACCTTACTTCGATGACTGATGATTTTGCTGGCATAGAAAACATTAGGAAAACCGATGAAGTTGATTTGCTGGCGGCTGGCATTGACCTGGCAAATTATTCTTTCATTGATCGTGGGCGAGATACTATCAAAATTCTGCCAATACAAAAAGATTTCTTGCTGATCGAGACCTGGAATGAGACCTGTATTCCATGCATCAAAGCAATGAAAGAATTACCCCCATTTTATGAATCGCTCCAGCAAAAACTTGAGTTTTATTACGTTTATGAAAGTAGTTCAGAGCGGGCTAGAAATTCATTTGAAAAGATCTTTAACTTCAAACATATAAATCATAGCGACAGAATTTTGGTGGATGTGAATCAATACTTCTATAATGCAATCGGTATGAAGGGGTTCCCATATTTTTTACTCTTCAACAATAAGGGTGAATTGCTGGCCTTTTGGAGGGGTTACCCCGGAAAGGAAAAGCTGAGTACTGCAATTGGAAGATACATTCACTAACCCCACCCATGGTTGGGGCTAAGATACGGCTCAGTTATCAAGTCCCGTGAAAAAGAACCTTTTTCCTTCGCTTCGCAAAACCAACGGGAAAGAACTGTTAAATGTTAAAATTTCCGATTGAGCAAAAAAAAATTAACCCCACCCCTTGACAGGCTCGTTTTTTTTACATTTGGACTGTTTTTCAGAGACACCATATCTACCCTTGAGGAGGAAAGTTTTCAAAGAGGCGGTAAGAACACAAAAACACATCCATCGCCGGAAGTAGCCAGGAGAAAGACAGGAGCCAGGGAAAAAGTGCAGCGTGTATCCGGTGTGGAGATGCTGGTAGCTTTATCACATTGTTTCCTAATAAAATTTTGAGCCATGAAACACCTGTTTTATTCCTTCCGATATTTGACTGCCGTTTTGATGATAGTTGTGCCAATGCTGTTGATGAACAGTTCCTGCAAACAGGACCAGGGAGAGCAAAAGGCTTTGGATGAAAATGTGAATATTGAGAAAATACCGGTTCCTGATGAAAAAGAACAAGTGCAAGTTTCATTCAGGGAACTGACGGATCAGGAGCTCAGAGAACTTGCAGACAAGGGAATCTCGGTAATCCACGATGAAAGGACAAAAACATGCAGGTGGAGCGATGATCCGGATGGAACCACTTATGGTGAAATTGAATGCGATGGTAATTGTAAAGTGGTGGCCTGTAACCCTCCTTCATGCCAGGACCCTACTATTTGTTTAGGATGCTTTAATCCGAATTTAACGCATGCAGGAGCCTGCCGGCCCGCTGAATAACAGCATGGATCTATGCGATTTTCAATAGTGTTGGGAGTATTGTTGTGTTTAATCGGCTCTTCTGTATCTGCCCAGGAGACCGCAGGGGAGCTTGTTGCCTTGAAAGTTGGCCGGACGAGTTTTCCGGCAGATCCTGCCAGAGGCAGCCAGGATGGCATTGTGTTGAGGTGGAGCCTGATGCCGGTTCCTGATATAAGCGCTTACCGGACGGGAACGGGGTACGTCAATCACAAGGTATTTTCCATGCCCCTGGCCAGCCTGTTTTCTTACAATTATTGTTACCTGCCAGCGCACCTGTTGCAAAAGCGTTTTGACGTTTTGGTGGCGCAACGGTCATATTCAGGTGACTACTACCTATGGGTGGATGAAAATGGCGATAAAGATTTTACAGACGAGACGAGTCAGGCCATTTTGCCAGGCAAACCGCTTTTCAGGGAGATAAAACCGGTACTGGATTCCGCAACAAGCACCTTTCCCCTGCCACTTCAGTTTGACCTGACAGGAAGGGGTAAAAACGCCTCCCTTGCCGTGTCCAACCTGTTGAAATTCAACCTCGATTATAAGCTAACAGATACCGTGTTGCAGCTTGACCTGTTGGTTAATTACTACGCTGCCAATTTCAAATTGCTCGCAACTGGGGATATTCCAGGTGTGCAATCACGCCCGGAAATATACCTTCTGGAAGAGCCCTTCCCGTTTGCAGGCCGCTTTTTCTTGCTCCGGAAACTGGATATTTTCAATAAAACAGTGGAGCTGGTTTTATTGCCGCCGGGCCAGTTGCCCTATGGTTACAAAAAGGGATATTACGGCGACGTGGACCGAGTCAGAAAATTATTGGGCAATGCCGTGGCATTGACAGAATGCCGGGCCAAAAATGAACCTCATGATTACCTTTTACTGTATTTCTGGATGTATTGGTCCCAGCCGTGCATTGACCAGTTTGGAGAGTTGAGCCAAATAGCGGAAATGCTGGAAAAGTCGGGCCGGGCCACAATGTTATGTTTTCCGGTATTGCGCAATCTTCCCAACCGGCAAAAGGAAACAGCCATTTTGAAAGAAAAGATTTCAACCTATGCACTTCCCTGCCGACAGTTCCTGGAGCCTGCCGGATCCGGAAGTTGCGGAGTTCCATACCACAAGAGAAAAACAGTCAAAGATATGTTTGATGTGGTGTCTTTTCCCACCTTTATCCTGCTCGACAAAGAGGGACAGATCATCTACCGGGGTGATAACAAGCACCACGAATTACAAGCCCTCCTGGTGGAGTTGGGACTTTGGAATGAATGATATGACCGACACGAGGTGGTTTGCGGATAATTGGTCACCTTTTCCAGTTTGGAGGAGCAAGTCCGGACCGTTGCTCATACCAAGTTATATTGAGTATGTTAGCCCAACTTACTACGGTGGTCTGATTCAGAAATTCTCCAAAATCGGGCTGTCATTCCGATTGAGGTATCAAATGCAGTGAACAGCTCTTTTTCCTTCGCTTCGTAAAACCCCGGAAGAGAACTGTTCAAGGTTAAAATTAGCGGTACGTTCAACTTGATTGGCTTGCTGTCAACTCCGGGAAGAAAGCCGAAGTTGAGTACACTTTGTCAAAATAGAGCCAATTACAATAACAATAAAATTACAAAAGTGTGTTTGGATTTCTGCCCCGTAAACCGGCATGAAATCCGAGCTGTTTTTTCACCAAATCAAAGTTGGTGTATTCACCTCCTTTTTCCCTTTCTTAGCTGCTCAAAACACAAATCATGCGCATACAGATCATCGGTGGCGGGGTGTTCGGGCTTTCTGCGGCGCTGGAGCTGAGGCAGCGGGGCCATGTAGTGCAGGTATTCGACGCCGGTCCCATTCCGCATCCGGAGGCTTCGTCCACGGATATTTCCAAGCTGGTGCGGGCGGACTACGGGACGGATGTGTTTTACACCGGACTGACGGAGCAGGCCTTTCCGCTTTGGCAGGAGTGGAACGAAAGGGCAGGGGAGGAGCTTTACCACCAGGTGGGCTTTTTGCTGCTGTCTCAAAAGCCTTTTACCGAAGGTGGGTTTGAAAGCGAAAGTTACCGGGTGCTGTCTGAGCGGGGCTACCCGCTTGAGCGACTGGATGCCGTCCGGCTTGCGCAGCGATACCCCGTTTTTGCCGAAGGAAAATACACAGCGGCATATTTCAACCCGAAAGCCGGCTGGGCGGCCAGTGGCCGGGTGGTGGAGCTGCTGGCAAAATGGTGCCGGAAGGCCGGCGTTCACATTGCCGCAGGCGAAGGGATGAAAAAGCTGCTGAATAAAAAAGGCCGGATCATTGGCTTTGAGAGCAGCACCGGCCGGCAGCACCTTGCAGAGCTGACCATCCTGGCTGCCGGTGCCTGGACGCCGAATCTGCTGCCGGAACCCGGGCAGCGGCTGCGGGCGGCGGGTCAGCCGGTGTTTCACTTGCTTTTACCTTCGGAAAAACGCCAACCCTGGCTCAGCTTGCCCGGCTGGTGCGCCGACATCTCCAACACGGGTTGGTACGGTTTCCCCGCACAGGAAAATGGCATTCTGAAAATAGCCCGCCACGGCCCCGGCATCTTGCCCGATGCGAATGGCAGGTGGAGCATCCCACAATCTGAATGGGAGGCCTTCCGGCAGTTCATCGCCAGTTCTTTGCCCGGCCTGGTGGATGTGCCCGTGGCGGCCACCCGGGTCTGCCGCTATTGCGACAGCGTGGACAGTGATTTTCTGATAGACCTGCACCCCGACCGCCCTGGACTGATGGTGATGAGTGGCGGCAGTGGCCATGGCTTTAAATTTGCCCCGGTATTGGGCCGCATCGCCGCTGACGTGCTGGAAGGCAAGACCAACCCCTTCGCCCACCGCTTCCGATGGAACCGCCCGCTGACAGCACGGAAGGAAGCGGCGAGGTTCCATCCTTTTGATGAGGAACTGAGCCCCGATGCCGATTATTATCGGCACGGGGGAGGAACCGACAAGGCCTGCTAACTGGTTTAATTGTTGGTGGCACCTGAAATGATGCCGACTATGCTGCTCGATTCCCCGTCTGACCACCGGATAGGTGGTACCTAATTAATTTAACCGATTCTCCCGTCAATTCCTCAATTCCTCGATTCCTCGGTTCCTCTCCCGACGAAAGTCGGGATCAATTCCTCGATTCCTCATCCCCCATTCCACCGGCGGTGGTATCGTTCTTGCCAGGCGGGTTCCGGGACAAGCTTTTCGCAGAGGCCCTGAGCTTTGAAAGGCCCGGCATGGTGGAGGCTAAAATTGCCAAAGTCATTTGTGAAGAAAACTTCGTCTGTCGCTCATGTCCTTTGTTTTGTTGACGGTTCGAACAAACATCGTGTTTTCCCACCTTACCTCAGGCAAAAGGCGCTTCTTTGCGGCCTTCTTTCAAAGTGGACATTTTTTCATTCTAAACCATAATAATTCTGTTTATGAAGACAATCATTTTCAAACTGCTGCCGCTCATGGTAGTGCTCGCAATGGCATCCTGCAAAAAGGACGATCCATCCACCACCCAACTGCTGACCGACCCGGATGGCTGGATCCTCGTTGCAATGACTGTTGACCCGCCCATCGTTGACCCCATCACCGGAACCAGCATCACGGATTTCTATGCCCAGATGGACGCCTGTGACAAAGATGACATCACCATCTTCCAGGATAACGGCACTTACATCACGGATGAAGGGGCCACCAAATGCGACCCGAACGATCCGCAAACCCAAACAGGAACCTGGGTGCTGAGTGCCGACGAGAAAACCATCACTGTGGATGGTGAGAGTTGGACCATCGAAAGCCTCTCAAAGAGTTCGATGCGCGTCACTTTCCCGTTTAACGAGCCTTACACGGGCATCACCTACACCATGACCGCTACGCTGGAACACCCGTAACCCCATTGCGCAGCGACAAAAGAAAAAAAGCCCCTGCCGGAAATGCCCGGTGGGGGCTTTTTGGGAGTAGGGAGTAGGGAGTAGGGAGTAGGGAGTAGGGGGGGGCTAACTCTTTCATCCCTCATCCCTCATCCCTCATCATACGGGGTTGTACCCTTGCAATATCTTGATATAGTTGGCCCTTTCGTAGGCGGTGGGGTCTGAGATGTTTGCCTGGCTCATCACGCCACGCATTTCGTCAACGCTGTTGAATTCCCGGGCCTGCATCCATTCTTCCAGCTCGGCCAGCATCTGGTAGATGTAGCCGATGCCATTGCGGAACAGGCAGGAAGCCGCCATGACCACATCGGCGCCGGCCAGCAGGTATTTGATCAGTTCGGTGCTGCCCTGTACGCCGGAGGTGGCGGCCAGCGATGTGTCCACTTTTCCGTGCAGGATGCCGATCCATTGCAGCGGCAGGCGAATTTCATTGGCGACGCTGAGCTCCAGGCTGTGGGCAATTTCGAGCTGATCGATGTCGAAATCCGGTTCGTAAAAGCGGTTGAAGAGTACCAGTGCGTCGGCGCCTTTGGCGGCCAGTTGCCTGGCCATGTTGCCGGTGGCGCTGAAGTAGGGGTTCAGCTTCATGGCCACGGGGATATCCACGGCTTCTTTCACCCATTTCAATATCTCGAAATAGCGCTGTTCCACCTCCCGGCCGTCAATTTCAATATCGGCGGGGATGAAGAAAACATTGAGCTCCACGCCATCGGCACCGGCCTCCTGGAAGGACTGTGCGTAGTCCATCCAGCCGCCGGACGTGATGCCGTTGAGGCTGCCGAAGATGGGAATATTGGTGCGTTCCTTTGCTTTCAACAACAACTCCAGGTAGTTGTCAATGCCCACCCGGTAGTTGACCGGCGTCGGAAAATAATTGAGCGCTTCGGCAAAGCTGTCGGCACCGTGTGTGGCCAGCATCTCAAACTGCGCTATTTCCTGACGGATCTGTTCTTCGAAAAGGGAGAAGAGCACAACCGCTCCGGCGCCGGCGTCTTCCATTTGCAGAATGTTGTCCAGCTTCTCTGAAAGGGGAGAGGCGCTCACCACCAGTGGCGAGCGGAGTTGCATTCCCATGTATTTTGTGGTCAGGTCCATTTTTGCCGGGTTTAGAGTTTAGTAGGGTTTAGGGTTTAGAGTGTAGAGTTTGGGGGAAGTTTCCCTGCTTTGCGACTGGCCCATCACCTGTCACGATTGTCACGATTGTCACGCGTCACGTGGTTTAGAGTTTTTGGGGAAGTTTCGCTGCCTTCCGACCCGTGTCCATCACCTGTCACGATTGTCACGCGTCACATGGTTTAGAGTTTAGGGTTTAGAGTTTTTGGGGAAGTTTCGCTGCCTTCCGACCAGTCCATCACCTGTCACGATTGTCACGAGTCACGTGTCACGCGTCACGTCTCACGCTACGGGTGCGAAATCCTTTGCACCGAGCATAGCCATTTCCTCGTAGGTTTTCCATCGGAGGTCGGTCAGTTCCTGGGCCAGTGCCATCAGGCGGTCGGCCTCTTCCGGATTGGTACGGGTGAGTATCTTGTAGCGCATCTCGTTGTAGGCATAGTCCTTCAGCTTGATGCGTGGTCCTGGAGAATCCAGT
The DNA here is from genome assembly GCA_026993525.1 of Saprospiraceae bacterium. GTDB lineage: Bacteria > Bacteroidota > Bacteroidia > Chitinophagales > Saprospiraceae > UBA6168. Next base: position 18,921 of record JALWSS010000229.1, on the reverse strand, counting down.
ACGAACGGATTTTTACCGGCCTGCCGCAGGGCAGGGTTGTAGCGCAGCAGCGGCCAGTAGCCGCTGGCCACGGCCAGGTCTTGCTGCTGCATGCCCTTTTGCATGTCAATGCCGTGGGCGATACAGTGGCTGTAGGCCAGTATCAATGACGGACCCGGATACGCTTCTGCTTCCCGCATGGCCAAAAGGGTTTGCTGCGGGTTGGCGCCCATGGCTATCTGGGCCACGTAAACGTTGCCATAGGAAATGGCCTGCAGGGCCAGGTCTTTTTTGCCCACGCGTTTGCCCGCGTAGGCAAATTTAGCCGTGGCGGCCGTTGGCGTTGCTTTCGACATCTGGCCGCCGGTGTTGGAGTAAACTTCGGTGTCGAGTACCAGCACGTTGATGTTGCGGCCGCTGGCCAGGGCGTGGTCCAGGCCGGAAGAGCCGATGTCGTAGGCCCAACCGTCGCCACCGATGAGCCAGACGCTGCGGCGCACCAGCTGATCGGAAACCGTGAGCAGGTCATCGGCCTGTTTTTTGACGGCCTCCGGCGTTTTCTTGTCGTTGCTGAGTTTGAGGAGTTTGCTTTTCAGCACACCCACCCGGATGCGCTGCTCCCGCAGTTCACCTTCTGTGCGTTGTGGTGCATCCAGAATTTCGTTGACCAGGGTGTTGCCCAGTTGCGGAGCGAGTTCCTTCAACAGCCTGGTGGCAATGGCCAACTGCTTGTCGGCAGCCACCCGCATGCCCATCCCGAACTCGGCGTTGTCTTCAAAGAGAGAGTTTGACCATGCCGGCCCGCGCCCATCTTTGTTGACGGACCACGGGGTGGTGGGTTGGTTGCCCCCGTAGATGGAGGAGCATCCGGTGGCGTTGGCCACCATGAGGCGGTCGCCGAAGAGCTGGGTGAGCAGGCGGACGTAAGGCGTTTCGCCGCAGCCGGCGCAGGCGCCGCTGAACTCAAACAGCGGCTCCAGAAACTGCGCACCTCGCACGCTGCCGGCGTCCACCCGGGTGCGGTCGTTGTGCGGCAGTTTTTCGAAGAAAGCAACATTCTTTTTGGTTTCCTCGATCATGTCATCCTCCCGCAGGAGCAGGTTGATGGCTTTCTTGCCGCTTTCCTTCAGGCTTTTGGCGGGGCACACTTCCACACAGAGGCCGCAGCCGGTGCAGTCCTCGCCATAGATCTGAAGGGTGTATTGGGTTTCGGGGAAACCGCGGGCATTGACCGGGGCGTTTTTGAAACCCTCCGGGGCTCCGTTGAGCAGGTCTTTGTGGAAGAATTTGGCCCGGATGACACTGTGTGGGCACACAAAGCTACAGTTGCCACACTGGATGCAGATATCCGGTTCCCAAACGGGGATGAAAGTGGCGATGTCGCGCTTTTCCCAACGGGTGGTGGCACTCGGGTAGGTGCCGTCATCCGGCAATTTGCTCACGGGCAGCAGGTCGCCTTCGCCCCGCATCATGGCGGCGGTGACTTCCTTCACAAATTCCGGCGCCGTTTCCGGAACGATGGCAGGGAACTCCAGTTTGCTGCTCACTTTGCCGGGCACCTTCACTTCAAAGAGGTTGTCCAGTGTGCTGTCAACGGCCTTGAAGTTGAGTTCCACCACGGTCTTGCCCTTCTTGCTGTAGGTCTTCTCGATGGCCTTTTTGATTTGCTGGATGGCCTCTTCCTTCGGCAAAACCCCACTCAGGGCAAAGAAACAGGTCTGCATGATGGTGTTGATGCGTCGGCCCATGCCCGTAGCAATGGCCACTTTGGTGGCGTCTATGACGTAAAACTTCAGTTGCTTCGCAATGATCTCTTCCTGAATGCGGCGGGGCAGCTTGTCCCAGACCTCATCAGCAGGGTAGGGGCTGTTGAGCAGGAAGGTGGCACCCGGCGCGGCATATTTCAACAGGTCTTTTTTGCGGATGAAATTGAACTGGTGGCAGGCCACGAAGTTTGCCTGTCCTTCGGCAATGAGGTAGGGGCGCTGGATGGGCCGCGGCCCGAAACGCAGGTGCGACACCGTTTGCGAACCGGATTTCTTGCTGTCGTAAACAAAGTAACCCTGGGCGTACAGGTCGGTGTTGGTGCCGATGATCTTGATGCTGTTTTTGTTGGCGCCCACTGTGCCGTCGGCCCCCAGGCCGAAGAACATGGCGCGGGTTTCGTCGGCCGGCTCGATGCTGAATGACGGGTCGTAATCCACACTGGTGTGGGTCACGTCATCGTTGATGCCAACCGTGAAATGGTTTTTCGGCGTTTTCTTTTTCAGCTCGTCAAAAACGCCTTTCACCATGGCCGGTGTGAATTCTTTCGACGACAAGCCATAGCGGCCGCCCACCACTTTGATGGCTTTTTCTTCTTCGGCAATGGTGTTGACCACATCCTGGTAGAGGGGTTCTCCCAGTGATCCGGGTTCTTTTGTGCGGTCCAGCACGGCCAGGCTTTTTACTGTCTTCGGCAATGCTTTCAGGAAGTGCGTGGCCGACCAGGGCCGGTAGAGGTTTACCTGTAGCACCCCCACCTTTTCACCGTGTTCTTTTTCCAGAAACCGGGCGGTTTCAATGGCCGTTTCGGTCCCGCTGCCCATCAGGATGATGACGCGCTCAGCCTGTGGGTTGCCGTGGTATTGGAACAGCTCGTAGCGCCGGCCGGTCAGTTCGGCGAACTCGTCCATCATGCGTTCCACAATGGCCGGGGCCTTCAGGTAATAACTGTTCACCGTCTCGCGGGCCTGGAAGTAGGTGTCGGGGTTTTGCGCCGTGCCCCTGATGAATGGGTGCTCGGGGTTGAGGGCCCGTTGGCGGTGTTGCCACAGCAGCTCGTCGGGGATCATGGATTTGATCTCCTCATCACTCAACATGCTGAGCTTGTTCACCTCGTGCGAAGTGCGGAAGCCGTCGAAAAAGTGAATGAACGGAATGCGGGAGCGCATGGCAGATGCCTGTGCGATGAGCGCAAAGTCGTGTGCCATCTGCACCGAAGCAGATGCCAGCATGGCAAAGCCCGTCGGGCGGCAGGCCATCACATCCGAGTGGTCGCCAAAGATGGACAGCGCTTGCGCAGCGATGGAGCGCGCAGCCACATGAAAAACGGCCGGCGTCAGCTCACCGGCTATTTTGTACATATTCGGGATCATGAGCAACAAGCCCTGCGAGGCGGTAAAAGTGGTTGTCAGGGACCCCGCCTGCAGGCTGCCGTGTACCGCTCCTGCGGCTCCGCCCTCGTGCTGCATTTCCACCACGTCGGGTATATTGCCCCAGATGTTCGGAATGCCGCGGGCGGCCCACTCATCACAAAGTTCCGCCATTGGCGAAGAAGGGGTGATGGGGTAAATGGCGCAAACTTCATTCACCCGGTAAGCCACGTGTGCGGTGGCCTCATTGGCATCTATGGTCGCAATTCGCTTTTCTTTTCCCATTTCTTTCAGGGTTTTTCCGGAGGTTTTTCTTTCGGCTTCACCTCCAGGATTTTCTATAGGTTTTTTTCTTTCGGCTTCGCCTCCTTCAGGTTTTTGGGAGGTTTTTTGGGTTTTTCTGACTGAGTTTTTTTGATAGTTTTCAGGGCACTAGCACTATCCTTTTCAATTCCTCAATTCCTCAGTTCCTCAGTTCCTCAGTTCCTCAGTTCCTCAGTTCCTCCCCCGATGCCGATTATTATCGGCACGGGGCTCAATTCCTCATCCCGGCTACAGGGCCGTCACCGGTTCCATTTCAATGGCGTAGCAGGGGCATTGTTCGTAACACACGGCACAGCCGGTGCACAGGGTGTAGTCGAATTTGTAGCGTTTGCCGGGGCCCAGTTTTATGATCGCCCCTTCGGGGCAAGCGCCGTAACAGCCGTCGCATTCGAAGCAGTTGCCGCAGGAAAGGCAGCGCTGGGCTTCGTAGCGTGCTTCCTCTTCCGTCAGGCCTTTCAGCACCTCTTCAAAACCCTGTCGTGCTTCCGGCGGCAGTGCGGGTTGTTCCTTTTGAGGTGCGTCCGTTTTGAACCACATTTTGAGGCGCTCCGGACCAACGACGGGGTGTTTGGGTTCCTTTTCATAAGTGGTGCCGTGCAGCCAGGCATCTATGTGGCGGGCGGCTTTTTTCCCGTGGCCCACGGCCACCGTCACGGTTCTGTCGCCGGGCACCATGTCGCCGCCGGCAAAGAGGCCATCGTAGCCGGTCATCATGTTGGGTCCCACTTTCACGCGGCCGTCCCGGTCGAATTGCAGGCCGGGAATGCCCTCCAGGAAGCTGGTATCGGTTTCCTGGCCGAGTGCGAGGATGAGCGAATCCGCTTCCAGGGTTTCAAATTCGCCGGTGGGTTCGGGGCGGCCCTGGTCGTTGATGCGCATCACCTCCACGGTGAAGGTGTCTTTGTCAATCATCTTGATGGTGCGCAGCCAGTTGATCTTTACGCCTTCGGCCAGTGCTTCATCGGCTTCAAATTCGTGTGCGGGCATGTGTTTTCGGTCCCTTCGGTAAATGATGAGGGGTTCGTAGCCGAGGCGCCTGGCGGTGCGGGCAGCGTCCATGGCGGTGTTGCCACCACCGTAGATGGCCACGCGGCGGCCCAGTTTTGGAGCTTCGCCTTCTTCCACGCTTTTGAGGAAAGAAAGGGCATCCAGCATGGGGCCGGCGTCGCGGGCGGGGATGTCCACGTTTTTGGAGATATGGGCACCGATGGCCAGGAACACCGCATCAAAGCCGCCTTCTTCCTTTTCCCGGATCACGTCATTGACACGGTGGTTGAAGGTGAATTTCACGCCCATGTCTGCAATGCGCCGGGCTTCGGCTTCCAGTTCTTTGCGGGGCATGCGGTAAGCCGGTATTCCGAAGTGCATCATACCACCGGCAACGGGGCCGGCTTCGAGCACTTCCACTTCGTGGCCCAGCCTGCGCAGGTGCCAGGCCGCTGAGAGCCCTGAAGGGCCGGCACCGATGATGAGCACTTTCTTTCCGCTGTCGGGTTTCAGGATGCGCGGTTTCCAGCCGTTTTTCAGGGCCTCGTCGCCGAGGAAGCGCTCCACGGCGTGTATGCTCACGCTCTGGTCAATGTGCGTGCGGTTGCAGGAATCTTCACAGGGGTGGTAGCAAACGCGCCCCATGATGGCCGGCAGGGGGTTCTCTTCGGTCAGTTTGTGCCAGGCTTCTTCGTACTTGCCCTCCTGTGCCAGGGCCAGCCATGCCTGGATGTTTTCACCGGCGGGGCAGGCGTTGTTGCAGGGCGGCAGAAAGTCAACGTATTTGGGGATCTTCCGTCTGATGGGTCCTGCCCCTTCGGCGTGTTCGAGCAGGTCAACGGGGCCTGTCAGCTCTTTCATTTTATCCATGGTGTCGGTATTGATGGATGGTATTGGCAAGGGCGGGAGTCGCTGATGTTTGCGGCTCGGAGCGCTAAAAGTAGAGGGGCGTCAAAGGCCTCAAAATGACAATTGCAGGTGGGAAAGGGGTGAGATTTGTCACCCTGTTTTTGCGAAGCGAAGAAAGAAGGTTTACAGGGCGTCAACAATGGCGGCCTCCAGGAGGCATTTTTCGATGGCTCCGGGGTTGATTTGATTCAGAGTGGTGAAAACCACATTGCTGACTTCTTTGCGGTTTCCGGAGTGCAGCAGGCCGTCTTCGTTGCTCAGCAGGTGTCCGCGGCAGAAGCCCATTACCACCCCCTCCCGGGCCCCGCTGCCGCTCACCGAGGCCGGCCACAGGTAGCACACCCGCCGGCGGAGGTAATAAAAGGGAACTCCGTACGCCAATTGCTCCCGCGCCTCCGGCAGGGTGTCCAGCACCAGGCTGCGGAGCACTTCCATCAATTGGCGTTCGGCAGTTGGAAGGTCGGCGATAAAATCATCTACAGCGCTCATGTTTCAACGGTTTTGCGAAGCGAAGGCAACCATTTTGCGACAAAAAACACCAATTATTCACACACAAACAAAGCCTCTCCCGCTCATCCGGCTGTAACCTGATATTGACCTTTGCACACAAAATAAAGCCGATATGAGACTGCTCTTACCCTTCATTCTTTTTACTGTTTTGTCTTTCGCTGCGCAAACGCAAACCACGGTGGTTTTGCCCGACAACCCTGCGGTATATGACGTGCCCGACAGTTGGCGGGGCCACAACCAGGCTGCCTCAGCGAACATGGACTGGGTAAACAACCCGGATTTTCAGGCCACTTTTCCGAAGCTGCACGCAGGGCCGTTGCGCTGGCCTTTTGGCAATGAAGCCAACAACTTCGACTGGCAGGAACAACTGAGCCAGACCAACCAGTTCAACCTCAAAAACGCAGTGAGTTTCATCCGCCAGCACGATGCCTCCTTGCAAATAGTGGTGAACTTCGGCAACGGCACCCCGGAGAGCGCCGCCGACTTCGTGCGCTTTTGCAACTCAACCGATACCTACTGGCAGACCCAGCGCCAGGCATTGCTGGGCGACCCCAACCCCATCAATGTCAAATACTGGGAAATCGGCAACGAAGTGACCGATGCATGGGGCTTTGCCTGGTCGTGGCTGGGCTGGCAAAGCCAGATCAAATTCCGTTGTCCAACGGTGCAGAATTTCCCGAAGGAAACAGCAGACAGCCTGTACTACTACGGGGGCAGCTTTTGGCGCCAGGGCTGGGTGGACACCATCGGCGGGCTGGATTTGTTCACAGCTGTTCTTGGCACCAAGGTCTTCACCCAGACGGCCTCCGACACATTGATTGTACCGGTGGACTTTCCGGAACTGGATACCACCGATCCACAGGGGGTACGCGTTTGGCTGACGCCAGATTTTGACTACCCGTGGGCAAAAAACAACGCCTCACAATGTGAGATTTACGATTCGTTGACCAATTCCTGGAATGCGCTCTCTGCTTCAGAATTTTCCTGGACCGATTCCGTGGTTTTTATTTATCCATCCGGTGGGGTGCCGGCCGGTGCAGCCGTGCTGGTTGAATACAACAGCATCAACCACGCCGGCGCTTTTGCTTTCAGGGATGCCATGAAAGCCGCAGACCCGACCATTGAGATTGGCTATGCCACCAAAGTGAAACCGCCCCTGGCCGATGATCCGGATTTTCAGTCTGACTTTGCGGCCAGCCCGCCGGATTTTATGGTGGAACACAATTATCCCACAAACCTTTCGAAACCGTTGGCCCAGGGGGGATACTTTTCGGAAGTGGCCTACCTGCCCGTATTTAAAAAGCAGGGATTTCTGGAAGACCAGGCAACGTGGGACCAGCGGGAGAGCAACTGGGGAATCCCCTCTGATGTGGGTTTTGGCTACACGGAGTGGAACATCGCCCTTTGCGACGAATGCCCTGCCAACCACCAGTTCGACGGCATTGCCTCGTCTGTTTATGTGGCCGGTTTTTGGGCCAATATGCTGGAGAGCATCGTCAACAATGAGCTTGACATCCGCACCATCAATCACTTCGGGCTTCAGGCTTCCGGAAACAATTTTATCCACTTGTTTCACTCCATCAACGGAAACTTTTATACCGGCAATGAGGGCTACGCTGCGCTGATGGTCATGGAAAGCATCGGCAGGAAATTGTTTCCGGTCAGCAATGTGAGCAACATGCCTCAAATCAGTATTCTGAACCAGCAGGGCGGCACCCAACAGGTGGATGCTTTGCAAATGTGGGGTGGGGTGGACCCCGACAGCAATTATTACAACCTGCTCGTCATCAACCGCGACGATGAACACACACAGCCGCTGACCGTGCAATTTCCGGCATCCTGGCAAATTCAATCGGCACAGGTGGAACTGCTCTACGCCGACTCGCTGCCGGCACCCCCCGTAATTTATTCCTACCAGTCGCTGCCGGTCAGCAACGATAACCTGACCCTCACACTGCCGCGTTTTTCGCTGGCGGTCATCAAGGCCTCACAGGGAATGCCGCTGCCGGTGGAGCTTGTGGATTTTTCGGCCCGGTACCACAGTGGCATGGTCCGCCTCGACTGGATTGCCGAAGGTGAAGAAAACCTGAAGGAATACGTGGTGGAACGCAGCAGTGGCGATGATTTTGTGCAAACAGCGGTTGTGCCTGCGGTGGGGGAGGGGCACTATCGTTTTACCGACAGCATGCCGCCGGCCGGTTTGCTTTATTATCGCCTTCGGCAAAACGATTTTGACGGCAACTACAGGTACAGCCCGGTTGTGGCTGTCCAGGTGCCTTTGGGAAGTTTTCAGATCAACGGGCTAAGGGCAACGCAGGAGCAACTGCGGGTCAATATCTTCACACCCGCCAGGCAACTGCTCGAATTCTCCATTTGCGACAGCGCAGGTCAGCTTCGCAAACATGCCGCCGGGGAATTCATTGCCGGCAACGGCGAAATGGCCCTGGACCTGACCGGTTTGCCCCCCGGTATTTATTTTTTGCAGGTGCGTTCGGCATCCGGAACACCGCTGACGCAGCGCTTCTGGAAGCCCTGACAAACATCAGGTAGCCCCAATTTTCACAGTCTGGCTATCTTGCAAGCTCATTTGTAGTTCTGTGTAGAACTACACGGCAGCTCAATCGTTACTTCATCTGTTTTTTTTTACGAACAGATTCTGCCGGAATAAAACTCAAAAGAGCTTGCATGGCCAAAGTACCACAAGACCATAAAGAACCAACTCCGAAACGATCTCCATTTGGTGGCAACGGGATGTCGTGGATCTATTTCCTGCTCATCGGTATCATCCTCTGGCAGGTTACCTATACTTTTTTCCAGGTTAAGCCAGAAGATATCAGCCTGACGGAGTTCAGAAACGAATTACTGACCAGCGGAGACATCGAAAAGATCGTCGTCGTCAACAAGGAGTACGCAGAAGTCTTCATCAAAAAGGACAAACTGGGAACAGAAGAGTACAGCGAACTCAGCAAATCCAATCCGGGCCCGCATTTCCAGGTTTCAATCGGCTCGTTGGAGAACTTTGAAAAAATGCTGGACGAAGCCCAGGAGGGCCTGCCCAACGACCAGCACATCGAAATCAGCTATGAGCAACGCACGGACTGGATCGGTTCCATATTTGCCTGGTTACTGCCATTTGTGCTGTTCATCGGCCTGTGGATTTTCCTGATGAACCGCATGCGACCCGGCGGTGGCGGGGGCGTCAATCCTTTTGACTTCGGAAAATCCTCCGCACAGCCCTTCAAAAAGGAAACCGGCTCGGTCACTTTCGACGACATAGCCGGCCTGGAAGAGGTGAAAGTGGAGGTGCGCGAGATTGTGGACTTCCTGAAAAATCCGGAGCGATACACCCGGCTGGGCGCCAAGATCCCGAAGGGTGTCCTGCTTGTGGGCCCTCCCGGCACCGGTAAAACGCTGTTGGCCCGGGCCGTGGCCGGCGAGGCCGGCGTTCCGTTTTTCAGCATGTCCGGTTCCGAGTTCGTCGAAATGTTCGTTGGGGTAGGGGCCTCGCGGGTGCGCGACCTCTTCCGCAAGGCCAAACAAAGTGCGCCCAGCATCATCTTTATTGACGAGATAGACGCCATCGGGCGCAGCCGAGGGCGCGCTGCCTCCTTTCAGGCCAACGACGAACGCGAGAATACCCTCAACCAGTTGCTCACCGAAATGGACGGCTTTGGCGCCAATGCCGGCGTCATCGTGCTGGCCGCCACCAACAGGGGCGAAATCCTGGACCGTGCCCTGCTGCGCCCCGGCCGTTTCGACCGGCAGATCTACCTGGAGTTGCCCACCCTCGAGGAGCGGAAAGCCATTTTCAGGGTTCACATGAAGCCGCTCAAGCTCAGAAGGGACATCAGCATTGAGACCCTCGCTGCACAAACCCCTGGTTTCTCCGGGGCTGACATTGCCAATATCTGCAACGAAGCGGCCCTCATTGCCGCCAGGCGAGGAAAAAAATCCATCTCGATGAAGGATTTTTTCGATGCCATTGACCGGGTGATAGCCGGCCTGGAACGAAAGAGCAAGATCATTTCCGACGAAGAAAAAAGAACGGTTGCGTACCACGAGGCCGGACACGCCACGGTGAGCTGGTACCTGCCCCATGCCGATAAACTCCTCAAAGTTTCCATAGTGCCCAGGGGCAAATCACTGGGCGCTGCCTGGTACCTGCCGCAAGAGCAGGTGCTGTACACCCGGCAGCAGTTCTTCGACCGACTGTGCGCAGCCCTTGGCGGCCGCGCCGCCGAAGAGGTGGTGTTTGGCGAGATCACTTCCGGGGCGCTGGACGACCTGGAAAAAGTGACCAAACAAGCTTACATGATGGTGGCCTATTACGGCCTCGACGAAGAAATTGGCAACATCAGCTTTTACGACAGCACCGGCCGCTACGAGCAGATGCTTACAAAGCCTTACAGCGAAGCCACCGCCGAGAAAATTGACCGCGAGGTGAGCAAGATCGTGGAGAAGGCCTATGAGCGCACCAAAGCCATTTTGAGGGAGCACCGCGACGAGCTTGACACGCTGGCCCGTTTGCTGCTGGAAAAGGAAGTGGTGATGAAGGACGACCTGGAAAAGATCTTCGGGGAGCGGCCCCAAAAGCCGGTCTCCAAGTTTTCCGAAGGCAAAAAGGAAGACGAATAGGGCTCAGCGGTCTTCAAACTCGAGCTGCACTTCCCGCCGGATTTGCTTCAGCAACATGGGCCTGTCGGTGGGCACCCTTGCAATCATTATGACGCAATACTCGTCGAAAAAGAAGGCCTGGTGAAAAATGCTCTCCGTTTGCCAGGTGAAATACGCCTCGTAATAATCGTCGCCGTACAGGGTGTCCAGAATGGTCATCCGGTCCTGTAGCGGTGCCAGCGCTTGCAATTGTTCCCCAAAATAAGTCTGTGGAGATTTTCCGGCCGCCTGGCGGTCGCCCCGCACCGTTACCAGTGCTGAGCGGTCGTAGGGTTGCAGGCCAATGCCACTGCTGTCAGGCAGAAGTTGTTTGTGGGGAAACAGCGATCCGGGGTAGCGCACACAGTAGGCGTATTCTTTGTTGCAATAGCGCTCCGCAACGCCCGTGCCTTTGCGGACCTCCCCGGCAAGGTGCAGCACCAACAACACAGAAAGCGCCCATACGCTGTTTGTCAGGATATGCATCATGGTGCGAACTGGTTAATTAATTTCATTGGGTCGCCTGCAAGTTAATTCATTTTGAGCTAATCCAATGTATTTCAGAGAACTATAACTCCTCTGGCACAAAAAACAGGCAGGTAAATGGCAGGTAAATAATCTATCTTATGTTAAGTATGAGGTTTTTTAATTGGTTGTTGCAGGTTTTTTGGAAGGTTTTTCGGGGAGGTTTCCTTTAACCCCCCCGGGCGAAGACGTGGAAAAAACCTACAAACAACCTCAAAAAAAACCTTTGAAAAACCCTCCAACAACCTCCAATAACAAAGCCTGGCTGCAAGCTTGCAGCCAGGCTTTTTGTAGCCCCACCAGGACTCCCTGCCTGGCTGGCGGCAGACAAGCCTGCCTGGCTGGCGGCAGACAGGGAACCTGGATCTAAGGTTTAGGAAACCTCTATTCCCTGTCTGCTGAGCCAGGCAGGTATCCCTTGAACTATGGGGTTATATTTAATTTTGTTTTCAGCCACCTCTTACCTGTGGTACTTTTTAAATATTTTTCCCGCCTTCTGGCTTCTTCACGGGTATATATCACTTCAGTGTAGACCAACTTCCAGGGCCTGTATCCCTTGGTAAACTTGGATTTTCCTGCATTGTGTTCACGCAAACGACGATCAACATCTTCCGTAAATCCAATATAAAGCATACCATTCTTCTCACTTTCTAGTGCATAAACAGTATATGACTTCTCTTCACTCATAAACCTTCTTGGCATTGGTCAATTGCTGGAGCTTTAAATATCTCTCAATGCCCAAAAATACTTTAATACCCCCCTTAAAACCTTTGAAAAACCCTCCAATAACCTCCAATAACAAAGCCTGGCTGCAAGCTTGCAGCCAGGCCCAAGTAGCCCCACCAGGACTCCCTGCCTGGCTGGCGGCAGACAAGCCTGCCTGGCTGGCGGCAGACAGGGAACCTGGATCTAAGGTTTAGGAAACCTCTATTCCCTGTCTGCCGAGCCAGGCAGGTATCCCTTGAACTATGGGGTTATATTTAATTTTGTTTTCAGCCACCTCTTACCTGTGGTACTTTTTAAATATTTTTCCCGCCTTCTGGCTTCTTCACGAGTATATATCACTTCAGTGTACACCAACTTCCAGGGCCTGTATCCCTTGGTAAACTTGGATTTTCCTGCATTGTGTTCACGCAAACGACGATCAACATCTTCCGTAAATCCAATATAAAGCATACCATTCTTCTCACTTTCTAGTGCATAAACAGTATATGACTTCTCTTCACTCATAAACCTTCTTGGCATTGGTCAATTGCTGGAGCTTTAAATATCTCTCAATGCCCAAAAATACTTTAATACCCCCCTTAAAACCTTTGAAAAACCCTCCAATAACCTCCAATAACAAAGCCTGGCTGCAAGCTTGCAGCCAGGCCCAAGTAGCCCCACCAGGACTCGAACCTGGATCTAAGGTTTAGGAAACCTCTATTCTATCCCTTGAACTATGGGGCCGTCTTTCAATATTTTCTTCAGCCACCTTTTACCAGAACTGGTTTTGAGATATTTCTCTCTATTTCTGGTCTCGTCGCGGCCGATGACCACTTTAGTGTAAATCAGTTTCCAGGGCCGGTGGCCTTTGGTGAACTTAGACTTTCCAGCATTATGTTCTCGTAAACGACGAGTAACATCCTCGGTAAATCCAATTTAGAGCATACCACTAATCTCGCTTTCGAGTGCATAAACGGTATATGATTGCTGCTCACTCTTTGGTCTTCATGGCTAAAGTTTAGGAAACCTCTATTCCCTGTCTGCCGACAAGGCAGGTATCCCTTGAACTATGGGGCCGGTAATAACGGGTGCAAATATAAAAGGGACTGGGAATGCTGAGAAAGAAATAAACCAAAGAGTAGCAAGAAGAGCTCCCCTACCCCACCCGCTTCCGGTAAGTAATCACAGCCAGGGTGTTCATGAGAAGGCCCAGGCCGAGGGTGACGTAGAAGTTCCAGGCTACATCGGAAAAGGAACTGCCCTTGAGCAGCACCTGCCGCATGACGGTGACGAAATGGGCGATGGGGTTGGGCACCGTCATGGCCTGTGCCCAATCGGGCATGCTCTCGATGGGGGTAAACAGCCCCGACATCAGGATGAAAATGACCATAAAAAACCAGGCGATGAACATGGCCTGCTGTTGGGTGTCGGCAAAATTGGAGATGAAAAAGCCGATGCCCAGCACGCAAAAGATGTTCACCACGCAATAGGCGAACACCAGCCACAGGCTGCCCACCATCGGAATGTCGAACAGCAGCTTGCCCACCGTGAGCCCCAGCGCCAGGTCGAAAAGCCCGATGAACAGGAAGGGCAGCAACTTGCCGGCGATGAACTGCCATTTGCGGATGGGCGTCACGTTGATCTGCTCGATGGTGCCGATTTCTTTTTCACGAACCACGTTCATGGCGCTGAGTACCAGCACCAGCATGGCCACCAACTCGCCCAGGATGCCCGGCACCATAAAGGTCTTGTAGTCCAGTTCCGGATTGTACCAGTAGCTGTGCGTAGTTTCAATGCGGGGGGAGGCGTTCAGCGTCCGGGTTTTCACGGCGATGCGGCTGCCCAGTTCGGCCTGCAACGACTGGAACACCTCGCCGGCATAGCTGGCTGCCAGCCCGGCCTTCTGCCCGTTGATGGCATTGACGAGCACTTGAATGGCAGCAGGTTCTCTTCGGAAAATGCTGCGTTCGAAGCCCGCCGGGATGGTCAGCGCCAGGTCGGCACGGCCGCGCTGTATTTCTTCGAAAAGGGCATCGTCGCTTTTCACTACAGCTGCCAGGCGGAAATAACCGGAGGCCGTCAGCTTGTCAACCAGCAGCCGGCTGGTGGCCGACTGGTCGTAGTCGGCCAGCACCAGCGAGATGTTTTTGATGTCGTGCGTGGCCGCAAAAGACAGGATGATCAACTGCACAATGGGCACCACCAGCAAAATGGGCAACATGGCCTTGTTCCGAAAGACCTGCAAGAATTCTTTTTGTATGAGCAGCAGTACGGTGCGCATGTGTGTTTGGGAGGATTATGAAGGATTATGAAGGATTATGAGGGATTATAAGGATTATGGGGATTATGACCCCGATATTCATCGGGGATGGGGGATTATGGGGAGGGTTGTTGGGGTTCTTTCAGTCCCCAAATGCTGGCGGGGGCCAGTTCCACGCTGTTGCCGGCGGGGTCCCTGAAATACAGCGAGGTGCCGCCACGTGGCCAATGTACTTCACTTTCGATGCTGACACCGGCAGCCAGTAGTTTTTTGCGCCAGTTTTCTGTTTCGCCTGCGGCAATGCGGAAACACACATGCCCCGGACCGGTGGCTCCGTGGCCGGGCACTACCCCACCCTTTGAGTCTGCCGGGTTTTGGGTGACGCCAGGATTGAAAATCAGAAACATACCCGATCCACAGCGAAAAAAGACGTGCCGGCCCGGCTCACGGGCAAAGACCTCCAACCCCAACACACGGGTGTAGAAGTCCTCGGCAGCTTCGAGGTCTTCGGCATAAAGGCAGGTTTCGAGTATGGACAGCATTTTATAGGGGTTTTTGAATGTTTTTTTGGTTTTTATCATAGGTTTTTTGGATTGAGTGGGCAAGGCTCAGGCAAATCCCCTTCTGTTCAGTTCCTCAAATCCTCATTTCTTGAGTCCACTGCAAAAACCCCCAATTCATTAATTCCGACGGAAATTTGAATGCTCACATGCCGGACGGAGTCCGGCTGGATGAGGCACCGGACGGAGTCCGGCGCCAGCAACCACGCTGGTTCCGGACTCCGTCCGGGACCATATCTTGTCGGACTCTGTCCGACATTTTTCCAGAAGGAATAACCTCTTTTGACGAGAATACCACTTTTTACAGTGCACTCTTTCTTCAGTTCCTCAAATCCTCATCCAATCATTCCAGCCGGACCTTGAAATTCTTCATGGCTACCATCAGGAAGACCAGCGACATCCCTCCCAAAATGGCGGCCTCCTGCCACACATAGCCCCAGCCCACCCCTTTGAGCATCACGTCGCGCAAGATGGCAATGAACCAGCGGGCCGGGATGATATTTCCGATGACCTGCAAAGGCAGCGGCATGCTGGCCAGCGGAAAGATAAAATCCGACAACAGCACTGTGGGCAACATCAGGCTGATGAGGGAGCCCATCATGGCCGCCTGCTGGGTTTTGGCCCGGGTGGATATCAGAATGCCCAGTGACAACGCCGCCAATACATACAGCACGCTCATCGCCAGGAGCAGCAGCAGGCTGCCTTGAATCGGCACGCCAAAAACCAGGACTCCCACCGTCAGAATGAGCACACCATCCACAAAGGCGAGCAGTACATAGGGCGTCACCTTTCCCACCACGATGAGCAAAGGATGCAAGGGCGACACCAACAGTAGTTCCATGGTGCCCAACTCCTTTTCCCGGGCAATGGTCAGGGAGGTCATCATGGCGGAAATGAGCATGAGTACCAGCGCCATCACCCCCGGCACGAAGAGGTAGGCGCTGCGCAGCTCGGGGTTGTAGAGCATGCGCGTGCTCACGTTTACCGAAGGAAAAAATGCCGCCGAAGACTTTGCAGCCAGGCGCTCCCGCTGGAAGTCTGCGATCATCTGGTTGGCGTATGCCACCAGCGAAGAGGCGTAGTTGGGTTCGCTGCCGTCGGCCAGCAACTGCACGGTGCTGTGGCCCTCGCGCTGCAGCGTCGTTGCGAAGCGAGGAGGAATGACCACGGCCAGCTTGATGGCACCGGCTTTGAATGCGGCGTGTATGTCGGTCTCGTCGTCCACCGTGGTGGCCAGGCGCAGGTGGCCCGAGGCGGTCAGTTTGCAGATCAGCTCGGTGCTGAGGTCGTCATGGGCCTGGTCCAGCACGGCGATGTTGGCGTTTCGGAACTCGTTGGTCACCGCATAGCCAAAAATGAGCACCTGGGCCATGGGCATGCCCAGCAGCACCAGCAGCGTGCGCCGGTCGCGCAATATGTGCCTGAATTCTTTTTTGACGAAGGCCCGGAATCTGTTCATGCGGTGCTTTGATTTTTGCGGGCCAGTTTAAGAAATACTTCATCCATGTTGGCGGCATTGAAGTTCGTTTTCAGCTTCGCTGGTGTGTCCAATGCTTCTATGCGGCCATCCACCATGATGCTGACGCGGTCGCAATATTCGGCTTCGTCCATGTAGTGGGTGGTCACGAAGACGGTGCGTTTCTGCACCCGGGCGGCGTGGTAGATCATTTCCCAGAACTGGCGGCGGGTCACGGGGTCCACCCCGCCGGTGGGTTCGTCGAGAAACACGATGGGCGGATCGTGCAGGGTGGCCACGCTGAAAGCCAGGCGTTGTTTCCAGCCCAGGGGCAGGGAGCCCACCAGGGAGTCAGCCACACTTTCAAGCTCGAGTTCCTGTAACAATTTTTCTGATTTTTTCCGTAGCGCCTGTCGGCGCAATCCGTAGATACCCCCGAAAAAGCGGATGTTTTCGAGCACGGTAAGGTCGTCATACAAGGCAAAGCGCTGTGCCATGTAGCCGATGTTTCGCTTGATGTCGTTGGGCTGGGTATAGACGTCGAAACCGGCCACCCGCGCTTCACCGCCGGTGGGGCGCAACAGGCCCGTGAGCATGCGTATGGCGGTGGACTTGCCGGCGCCGTTGGCACCCAGAAAGCCGAATATCTCCCCCTCCATCACTTGAAAACTGATGGCATCCACGGCCGTGAAGTCGCCGAATTTCCGGGTCAGGCTGCGGGCGGTGATGATGGGTTCGGCCATACTGGAATCTTGCTTTTGAGCATCTTTGGGCAATGTTTGCTAAATTTGGTGAAAATAAAACCACTGGCATGGAAAGCACCATTTTGACGAAGAAAAAAAGCACGGCACAGAAAAACATCGACATCATCGTGGGCGATCAGGTGCTCAAGGGTGCCCGCCCGCCCATGACGGACGAGGAGTTTTTCGAGCTCTGCCGCAACAACCCCGATGCCCGCATAGAGCAAGACCAAAACGGAAACATCAGCCTTATGTCACCTGTATCTTACAACGCTGGAAACTTCGAAGCCGAAATTCTGGGTGATCTTATCATCTGGAACCGCAAATACAAACTGGGCAAAACCTTCAGCCCTTCCACCCTTTTCGTCCTTCCCGACGGGCAAAAGCGAATGCCCGATGCCGCCTGGCTCTCCAATGAAAAGCACGAAAAACTACCTGCTGAAGAACGGGAGCAATTCGCAGCCATCGTACCCGATTTTGTCATCGAGGTGCGCAGCCCCTCCGACGACCTGGCAGCGCTCCGGCAAAAAATGACCGATGCCTGGCTGGCCAACGGGGTGCGCCTGGCCTGGCTCATTGACCCCGTCGGGAAAAAGGCCTGGAGCTACAAGCCAGGACGCGAGCCTATATTTTTCGAAAATTTCGACGCTGCACTTTCCGGCGAGGACGTGCTGCCGGGGTTTGAGTTGAATTTGCCGGAAATTATGGAAGAATGAGTTTCCTGTAAAAAGGCTGCTTTCACCTGAAAATACAAACGAAGACTTCCAACAACGTAGCTTTAGACCTCGGTCAGTGGCAAGTTTGCAGGCTGCAAACTCCTCGTAGCATAGGCTTTAGCCTGTGTCAGTCCCGCAGGCTTCAGCCTGCTCCGAAAAAACCTTCATTTTGAGAACTCAAGAATAAATCCAAGCCCCGCCTTTCACTGCAGCGCCATGAACACATCCTCCACCGTGGGCTGCAATATTTTCACTTCTACATTTTGGTGTTTTCGCTGGCGCAACCAATCGGCGATGTCCTCCTCCCCCACCCTTTCCCGTGTACTCAGGTGCAGGTTTTCACCGAAGGGAAAAACCGAAACGGTTTGCTCGTAGCTGCGCAAGTCCTGCAACAGGCGGTACTGGTCGTCGGCCCTGACGGCATACAGTGGTGCTGAGTAGCCGGCGGTCAGTCCGTCGGGGGTGTCCACCGAGAGGATGCGGCCTTTCTGGATGAGGGCAATGCGGTCGCAGCGGTTGGCCTCGTCCATGTAGGGTGTGCTGACGAAGATGTTAATGCCTTCGGCCTGGAGCCGGGCCAGCATCTCCCAAAACTCCCGGCGGCTGACGGCGTCCACACCGGTGGTGGGCTCGTCGAGCAGCAGCAGTTCCGGCTTGTGGATGAGGGCACAGCTCAGCGCCAGTTTTTGTTTCATGCCGCCTGAGAGTTGCCCGGCCCGGCGCCGGGCGAAAGGCTCCAATTGCGAGTAAATGTCTTTGATGAGGTGGTAATTGGCCTCGATGGTGGTGCCAAAGATGGAGGCGAAAAATTCGAGGTTTTCGCGCACGGTCAGGTCCTGGTAAAGCGAGAACCGTCCCGGCATGTACCCGATGCAACGGCGCACTGCGGCGTACTCGTCCACCGGATCGAAGCCCAACACCCGCACCTGCCCGGCATCGGGCACCAGCAGCGTGGCCAGTATGCGAAACAGGGTGGTTTTGCCCGCCCCGTCCGGGCCGATGAGACCGAAAATTTCACCGGATTCAACTTCCAGACTTACCCCGTCCAGGGCCTGCACCGGTGGCTTGCCGGCCTGGGGGAAGGTTTTGGTGACAGTGTTTATGCAGATAGTTGCAGGCATATAGTAGTTAGTTTCGTCGAGAAACTTATTCAGTATCTTTGTCTTCGTCCATTAAACACAGTTGTCGATGAAAGAACTTGTGATAATCATTAAAGATGACACCAAAGTAAAACTCCTGATGGAGATACTCTCCTTAATGGATTTCATTGAAATCAAAAAAAAGGAGAACACAACGACTGAAAAAGGCAAAGAGCAAAGCGAGTATGACTTTTTTCTGTCTTAGCCCCCTACCAAGTCGGACAAAGATTACAGATAAAAACTGTAATTTTTCGACATGAAGAAGCGCACATGGACCCAGGAAGAGAAACTGAAAATCATTGCTGAAGCCAAAAGCAATGGTGT
>JALWSS010000228.1 GCA_026993525.1 Saprospiraceae bacterium | reverse complement strand
GCCCTCTAAACCCCTCTAAACCTCCCGAGCTTGACTCGGGATAAACCTCCCGTCCCGATCCTACTTCCTGCCAGGCAAATGGAATATGACCGGAACATGAAAGAGAAATGCCCGTTTGGGAATCAGTTTTCCGGTCTTCATCTCCATCACTTTCCGATTTTTCGCTTCAGCAGTTGTGCATTGATGGCCACAATAACGGTACTCAAACTCATGAGTACCGCTCCCACTGCCGGGCTGAGAACAAAGCCCCACGGGTACAAGACACCCACTGCCAGCGGAATGGCAATGGCGTTGTATCCGGTGGCCCAGGCCAGGTTCTGGATCATTTTGTTGTAGGTTGCTTTGCCGAAGAGGATCAGGTTGGCTATGTCTTTCGGATTGCTGTTTACCAGAATAATATCGGCTGTTTCGGCGGCTACGTCGGTGCCGGAACCCACGGCGATACCCACGTTTGCCTGTGCCAGGGCAGGGGCGTCATTGACACCGTCGCCGGTCATGGCCACAAACTCGCCTTTGGCCTGCAATTCCTTGACGATTTCGACCTTCTGGTGGGGAAGGACTTCGGCGTAAAAGCCATCCAGGCCCAGTTCATCACTCACGGCTTTGCCGACGGTCTTGTTGTCGCCGGTGGCCATATAGACCTTGATGCCATTGTCCTTGAAAGTCTTGATAGCTCCGTAAGATTCCGGCCGTATTTCATCGGCAAGGGCGATGTAGCCTGCCAGTTTGTTATCTGTCAGAACGAATACGACCGTTTCGGCCCCGATGGCTAACGGGGTGCCGAAAGCGCCTTCCGGGATGTCAATGTTTTCGTCTTTAAGGTAACCGGGGCTGACGACCTTCACGTCTATGCCTTCCACTTTTGCCTGAACACCTTTGCCGGTGATGGCCTGGAAATTCTCCGGATCGGGGATGTCAATTCCCAACTCCTTTATTTTCTGCACAATGCCTGTGGCGATGGGGTGCTCCGAGCTTTGTTCAAGCGCACCTGCCAGCCGAAGCATCTCGTTTTTGTCAAGGCCGGCCGCAACGGATTCGTACCTGGTAACGCCAAATTTTCCGAAGGTCAACGTTCCGGTTTTATCGAAAAGCAAGGCGGTTATCTTGCGGGACTCCTCAAAGGCGGTGCGGTTGCGGATGAGCAGGCCGTTTTGTGCAGAAATGGCAGTGGAGATCGCTACCACAAGCGGTACGGCAAGCCCAAGCGCATGCGGGCAGGAGATGACCATCACCGTGACCATCCGCTCCAGGGCAAAGACGAAATCTTTGCCAAGCGCCAGCCACAGGAACAGGGTGCCGAAGCCTATCGAAAGGGCGATGTAGGTCAGCCATTTTGCAGCCCTGTCGCTGAGGTTCTGCATTTTCGACTTGGTTTTTTGCGCTTCCTGAACCATGGTGATGACCTTGTTCAGGTAACTGTCTTTGCCGGTGTGTTCAACCCTCACTTTCAACGAGCCGTTGCCGTTGATGCTGCCGCCAATTACCTTCTGGTCAATACCTTTTTTCACCGGCTTCGACTCTCCCGTCAGCATGGACTCGTTGAGGTAACTCTCACCTTCTGCGATGATGCCGTCAGCGGGCACCTTTTCACCGGGTTTGATCAGGATTACATCGCCCTTCTGCAATTCTTCCAGTTTGACCTCGACCACTTCGTCACCTTCTATTTTATGGGCCTCGGCAGGCATCATGCTCACCAGCAGTTCCAGGGCCTTTGACGCACCGAGTACCGATTTCATCTCGATCCAGTGGCCCAGCAACATGATGACGATCAGTGTGGCCAACTCCCAGTAAAAACTCACTCCCGGCAATCCGAAGGTGGTAGCTGCGGAGTAGAAATATGCCACGGAAATCGCCATGGCAATCAGGGTCATCATGCCCGGTGATTTGCGCTTTATTTCGTCAAAAAAGCCCTTGATGAACGGCCTGCCCCCATAGAAATAGACAATGCTGGACAGGGCAAAAAGCAGGTAGCTGTCACCGGGGAAGCTCCAATCTACCCCCAGCCATTGCTGAATCATCGGTGCCAGTAGCAGGATGGGCACCGCAAGCACCAGCGACACCCAGAACCGCTTTTTGAAATCGGCAATCATCATGCGGTGGTGGTCGTGGCCGGCATGTCCGTGAGGTGGATTTCCTCCGTGGCCGGCATGCGATGAATGGCCCGCATGCCCGTTGTGGCCCGGCGCAGTGTGGTGCTCGTGGTGTCCCTCGGTCTGACCGGTGCCTTCTTCCATTTGCAGGCTGTAATTTCCAACCGTGGCCAGCACCTCATTCATTGCCTCATCACTGAGGTGATGGTGCATGGCAATGGTGGCCCGGGGAGGCTCCAGCGTAACTTCTACCTTCTCTATGCCCTCGATGCCCGCCAGGGCTTTTCTGACCTTCTCGACACAATGGTTGCAGGTCATACCGGTGATTTTATAGGTGTGTGTCATGGTTGTAAGTTTTTGCAAGTGGAATAAGGCAAGTTATTCAGAATCAGGATATCAGGCCCTTTGTTGCAACTTGTCAATGCTCGTGCATTTCAAGGTGTCTGCCCTGGGTGCCAACTCCGTGTTTGTGTACCAGTTCAGCCCCGTGATGCCCCGATATTGAAACCAAGGTGGCAGCACCGGCCAACAGCAATGTGGTGAGAATCACAAGGATTGTTTTCCTTTTGAAATACAATTCTGCAGCTTTTGCCAGGGCGCCGGCTCCGCCCAGGTAAACGGCCCATTTGGCATACAACTGGTGTTGGTCGAAAATCTGCCTGACTGATTCTGAAACCGCATTGACGTCAATATGGGGGTGGCGCCATGCAGCGGCAAGGTATGCTGCAGCATAGCCCAGGGCAGCCAGCACCAAAATGGTTTTGTGATAGGTATCGCTTTTGACAAAAAAGCCGAATACCTGCATCAGAAAGGCCACCAATAAAAATACAATTGGGAAATGAACGATCAATGGATGATAATTGGGAAACTCTTTCAGTCCGGGAAGTTGACCGTTGCCCTCCGCATCATGGGAGTGAAGGTCAATAAGGTCGGTTTGGCCGGCTTGCTCTGTGCTGTCGCTTACAGCTTCTTTTTTTTGCTCTTTCTCATGCTCCTGAGGGTCGTGGGCCTCCAGGGTTTGCGGAAAAACAAAAAACAATGCACCAAACAGTGCCAATGAGATCAAATTTTTAAACATGATAGATAAATTTTAAAGTTTCAGTTTTTATCCCGTTGCAACAATGCCTGTGTCACTACCACTTCAAAATCAGAAGCGACATCCGGGATGGGAAATGACAGATCCAGGTCGTAGAAATTGAGATTCATCCGCAACCCGAGCATGCAGGCATATTCCGAAGAATTCGCATTGTGATGCAATTCACCTTCACCCGTTACCAGGTGCTTGTCCAGGTCCAATATCAGCCACCCTTCAAGCTCAAAATGCATGGGAGGGTGATTGTCGGTGTTGATGTACTCGAGGCCCAGTTTGCCGTCGAATACAGCTTCACCATTCGCATGGGACAGCAAATAGTCAATTGAATCTATACCGCATCTTAATGAGTTGATGGGTAATCGCATGATAATTTCCGCTGTTTCATAATCCAGCCTTGCCGACAAGCGGTCAGAAACAAATCGAACAGCCTTGCCATCAATGGAAGTATTTATGCTGAGTGTAGCGTTGCGGGTGTAATAGACATCCTGGGCATTGATTTGAATGCTTGAAAAAAAGATGGTTGTGAAAATAAGTGTGAATTTAACCAATTGCATGGTGAATGATTTTAGCGGTGTTATAAAAAAACTCATAATATCACCTGAATACTAAAAGTTGTTCAACTTCTTTGAGTATTCGGTTTATTCTCCCAGGCTTTATACCATAAGAACTGAAATTGGTCCCGGTGTTAATTTGCTTGCAATGAACGATTCCATTCTTTAGTAATTCCTGTTTCTCCTTCCTGGTTAATGATGTCAGACAGGTGATGGGATAAAGGCCGGAAATTTCAATTCTTTGTTTCAAACTACCTTGTTTGGGATAATCCCAACTGATAAGGTGCATGCCGGCGCATTCACCGTATTTGATGGCATCGAGGGTTAGACGGGTGTTGGTTACCAACCATGCCTGATGAAATTTGACATTGTGGCCGGGCTTCCTGCGCCACATCTTTTCTATGTCATGGAAGCGGGCATTTACATACAGGGGTGTTTTTACATCGCATTTCCGCCCATCAGAACTGTGAAACTTGCACTCTATCATAAAGTGGTGATCATCTCTTTGGGCAATAATGTCAATTTCATGGGAAACACATTTCCCTTTTTCTATTTGCCCGACAATGACTTCGTATCCCTGATGTTTTAGAATCTCTGCCACATATTTTTCAAAAGGATACCCGGATGGGCCAAGTTCCTTTATACCTTGCTTGAGCTTGTATTTTGCAGCCATTGCCGGAGAAATCCTTTTTAGCTTCGAAAACGCTTTTTTATAAATTTCCCTGGCACGGATTCCGGGCTTCAATTCATCCTCTACGTATTGTATTACTTTTTCAATTTGGTCTCTGTTGGCACCAGATTTTTCAAGTGAATTTTGTAGCTTGTTATAGTCAAACGGTTCCGTTTCGCCGTTTGCTTTGGTTATGTATGTTATATGCTTGTTTAACTGCTGCATTTATGATAGCTTAATTTGAGGGGAGATTCTTTTAGTGACATGAAAAAAGAATCTACCCTTGCGAAAATATACTCGACTCGAAGTGATTTGAGAATAACCCATCACTCTCGTTGAGTGTGGATGGGGAGTTTGGGCGGCTTACGCCGCCCAAACCACTTCGTTTTGAGTATAGTGAATTAAAGTTGCTCGATCACTGTTTGCAATTTGTTCCTTATCGTCGTTGCAATTTCACCCAGCTTGTCATTTTCAACGGCTTGCATTGAAGCTACCGGATCAACGGCTGCCACTTCTATTTCACCGTTGTCTTTTTGCTGAACGATTACATTGCAGGGCAGCATGGTTCCGATCTTGTTTTCTGCCTGCAATGCTTTGTAGGCGAAAGGAGGGTTGCAGGCTCCTAAAATTTTATAGGGTCGAAAATCAACCTCGAGCTTTTTCTTTAAGGTTGCCTGAACATCAATTTCTGTAAGGATTCCAAAACCCTCTTCCTTGAGAGCCGCGGTAACCTTGTCAATGACCTGGTCAAAGTTTCCCTTGACGGTTTTGCTGAAATAATATGCCATGATAAAAAGATTTTGATTGGTTATGGAATTTGAATTGACGCACATGGAACAACCTGAATGTTAGTCTGGTTCAATTGTTGAAACCATTCTCTAATTGCTGAATATCATATAGTTATGGGCAGTTGGCTTTTCCTGGTTTCAAAGCTCGATACTTCTTGTCTCCGGATGTATGGAGCTAAAAGTGAATTGGATTTTTTTCCCTGAGGTTCAGCTGAATTAACCCGGGTTTTGGAACCGGAGTGGTACCTGCTCAAGCGGGGGGTTGTTCGGTGTCCCATGATCCTGCGCCACTTGTTGGCTATCAATTCTCCCGGTGGTGTATTTGATTGCATCATTTTCGATGAAATTATCGTGTTTCCATCCGGGGATTTTGTTATTTCAAAAAATCCCGCGCTGGGATAGGGGTTGTTTTCATAGCCCTGTGTTAAATGGCATTTGAGGTGATACATCCGGGTGAAACCACCTTCCTGCCTCACAAGGTAGTTGCCATTTGTGTACCAGATAAGTTTTTGAATTACCCTGCTGTCGTATTGTTTCAGGATTTCTTTATTTCCTTCATAAAAAGTAAAATTGATGTCCTGGTATTGGTCCATCAAGGAGTAATCTCCTACATACCATCCATCTTCGGTTTTAGCCACTGCATGCCATAACAGGTTGCCCAATGATGATGGAATTACTGACAGTTTTTCGTAATTAATGGCTTGTTTTTGAAGGGAATTTTTAAAATGGTTCTCTATGCAGGATTTGTTGACCAAAGTTAGCAATAAATACACTCCACCTATTAAAAGTCCTGTCTTATTGTACGCTGTCCGAACTGGTGCCGGCTTCTTTGAGACCATCGAAATCAAGAGGAATACCAATACCGGTAAGGTGAATACAGGGTCAATGACACTGATGTTGCTCAAAGATACCTGCCTGTTTGAAAATGGCTGGAATATTTGGGTACCATAGTTAGTCATTACATCCAAAACCAGGTGGGAGAGCAGGGCAATGAAGATCAGGAGAGGCCAGTCATAGGAAATTTTTCGGTTCAATAGTTTTTTGGAACCCATATAAAGCAAGGGAATGGCAAATAGAAAAAGAAGAGAATGGGTTATTCCCCTGTGAATAGAAAGCTGATCAATGGTATTGAACATCGGAGTGACCAGGACATCCAGGTCGGGCAAAATAGCTGTAATACCACCAACGAGGAAGGCTTTTTTTCCATGTTTTGCGCCAAGAAGCATTCCTCCTGATGATGCTCCCACCACAATATGAGTTAATATATCCATTGGCTTGCGATTGATCTTGTATTGTACAGTAGTTTTGGGGTTTACAAGGCGTTGACACCTTTCTCCAGGTTCCTCACTTTGAAAACTTCCTCCACATTGCAGATATATATAATTCCATCTCCGCTCCGGCCGGTGGAGCCGCTTCGGCGTATGATTTCTACTACTTTATCTGCGTCCTCATTTCTGCAAACAATTTCCATTTTTACCATCGGGCTGTGTAGGAAAGGGAATTTCAAAGTGGGAAAATTTTCGGTTGGATCAGTATATTTTCCTGTACCCTCGCATTCTGAAAAACTCATGCAGCAGTAGCCATTTTGCTTTAGAGAGTTGTAAATTTCAGCTGCCATTGAAGGCCTGACAAATGCTTTTACTTCTTTCATGTTGTTGCGAATTTGAATGTTAACATTGCCCCCCCAATCATTCTCAGTTGTCAGCATACCAGGCTCATTTCCAAACTGTTTCTGACCCATTTCCGTAATTATACCCAAGTCGAAGTAGTTTGGCAAAATATCAGCTTTTGAACCTCAGCAGTGGTTGGGAGCTTGGGTCCCGAATCCCGTCCCGAATCCCGAATCCCGAAAGCTTTCGGGATCGGGACGGGATCGGGACGGGATCGGGATCGCCGGCCAAACCACTTCGTTTTGAGTATAGTACCCGACGCGAAGTAGCCGGTGAAATTCATCACTATCATCTGGTGTTTATTATGGGGCGTCTGGAATCCGGAACAAGTCCGGGATCGCTGCCAAACTACTTCGTTTTGACTACCATTAGCCTGGTTCAGGCAATATCCTTGCAGCATGATAGTGAGCTGTCGGTTTGTCGTTCTTTGCCTATTCGTACCATGATAGCCATGTACAATGGGCTAAAATCATCGGTAATGAGATTGGCAACTTTGATGTTGAGTTTCGGGTCAGATATGGCCAGGTTTAGCGCTACCCCAAGTGTTTCCATCAGGAATTCCTCATCGTCTTCCAACTTTTGGTAAAGCGCATCCCTGATATGTTTATCTGAAAAGTCAATTTCATAATCGTTCCGCTTGTCCATTTGTTTCGCTTGAATTGGTTTGAATTATTTGTTTTTCCGGACACATCCTTTCATGGGTGTGAAGGGAAGTGGTTTGGAACTGAATTGCACTCAGGGCAAATTGTTCGGCATCATTATTTGCCAATGTGCGAGATATGATCAGTTATCCAAACCACTTCCCGGCAGTTGCTATAGCTCTCGCTCGAGAATTGCTTTTCGCTCTTCGTATTCCTCTTTGGAAATCTCCCCCCTCGCAAATCTCTGCTTTAGTATTTCGAGGGCGTCGTCATTATTGCCACTGCTTAGCAAGTTTCCGGATTTACTGAAAAGCCAAACAACCAAAATGATAATAGCAATGAAAATAAACCACATGTACATCATAGTTGTAAGTTTTTATTGGTGATGCGATTCATGGTCGGTGTCATTGCCCATGTCCGTTGACGAGTTCATATTCATCTGCCCCATATCCATTCCTTTGTCTTTCATCATGGCCATACATTGCGCATGGCATTCTTCTGACATGTAGCCATTTTCCACCATTTTTTTCATCATTTGGTTCATCATTCCACCATTTGACATCATTTTGCCCATCATCATGTTCATTATATCCTTGTTGCCCATCATCATATTCATCATGTCCTTGTTGCCCATCATCATGTTCATCATGTTCTTGTTGCCCATCATCATGTTTTTAGCATGATCGTTGTCCATCATTTTGCCCATGAACTCCATCATCATTTCGTGATCATTTACGATCGCAGAAAATACCTGGTCTCTTCCTTCCTTGGTATTAAGGACGGCATCAGGGTTGGCATTTCCACACCCGACAAGACCATAGGCGGTTATGGCTAACAATGAAAAAAGAATTACAGGTTTCATAATTCAAAAATTTTAAGGTTATGGAATTATCTCGGTAATGGTGCCACAAGTTGGCAGTCTATTACCGAGGTATGGATTCTTGATTTCGTGATTATGTGTGAGCCAATATGCTCCCTTGTTGCCAAAAGATTCTTTGCAATAAACTACATGCACATCTCCGACGTCTACTTCAAAACTCTTTAAAGTGCAATACAGTATCTCGGACAAATGGCTGAAAAGAACACGTTTGGTGTCAATGTTTTTGGAATTCAAGAATTTTGTCAAATTTTCTTCAAAGCCGTCTTTCTGGTTGCCCCATGCCTTTTTGGCGTCAGGTTTTTGGGATGGTTCCGGCACTAAATCCAACAGCGCCTTCATGATGAAGGCGGCAGCGTTTGCTGCGGCAGTATCGGTTTCTGCCAATGCCAGTTCTATTTCAATGTATTGGTCGTAGAGGGATTGTATTTGCAGGTTGAAACCTCTGCTTACGGTTTGAGGTTTTTCCAGCATGATGCAATTTTTTTGTATAGTTATCTCTTGATATGTGCTTTGTTGCCGGTTGTTTATGTCCTTTTCAGACACATGATTGGAAGGAGAATTATCACTACATGAAATTAAAAGACCCATAGATATTAAAATCGGTGCCAATGTCTTAATTGTTGATAAAATTGTTGCTCCAGTGTAATGGCTTCTTTTTTTGATGCGAAGACTACTGCTTTCAACAGATTGCTTTTCCGGGCTCCTTTTGTTGAGTTGAATGTGCAATGTCTCTATGGATTCATTCTCGTGAATATACAGGTCGGCCAAAAGCCTTAAAAATGAATTTCTGATTAATTCTATAAAAATATTTGCCTGATCAGGCATTTTCCATACTCCTTTGTTGTTTTCCGACAAACTTCCGGGAAGCTTCCTTTCCGGCACTTTCATGTTTGTTGACTGAAATGTCTGTACTGAGTCGCTCCTCTGTTTCCTGAGACTATTTGCAGTAACAATTAACCCGGCATACACGCCTGGTATGATCCTGTTCAGTGTTTCTGGTATGTATCTTGAATATTTCATGGAGTGACTCTATTTGTTTTTTGTCTGTGAGCAGGTTTTAAAACAGGAAAATATTTTCTGATAATGAGCCGGTTGGCTTTTTCATAGGTCATATAACTGATCAACCAGTTGGCACTGACAATTACTTTGTTTTTGAAGCCGATCAGTGAAAATAAATGCACTGTTGACCACAGCACCCAGGCGAAGAATCCACGGAACCTGAATTTTCCTATTTCCGCTATTGCTTTCCGTTTTCCGATAGTTGCCAAACTGCCTCTGTCGGCATATTCAAATTTCTTTTTAAACGCTCCATATTTGTCAAAATGGATTAAATTGTCAGCAAGTAGTCTTCCTTGTTGGATGGCCACTGGAGCCAGCATTGGATGTCCGTTGGGAAATTCAGGCGAAACCATAGCGGCAACATCGCCTATGGCAAAAATATTTTCGAATCCATTGACCCTGTTGTACTTGTCCACAATTAAACGCTTCGCTCTGGTACTTTCTGAGGTGTGCAACCCGGCAGGATAGTCTCCTTCTACACCTGCCGTCCACACCATCATTCTTGCCGGCAGATTCTTCCCGTCTCCAAGTGTCACTGTATTTCCATCATAATGTTTTACAGTAGTGTTAAGCATGACCTCCACACCAATGTCCCTAAGAACTTTTAAGGCCTCTTCAGATGACCTTTCTGACATGCCGGGTAAGACTTTATCCTTTGCTTCTACAAGAAATATTTTTACCCATTGAGAAGTCAGCTCCGGGTAATCTTTGTTAAGAATAAATCGCTTGAATTCTGCCAATGCACCTGCCAGCTCAACACCGGCCGGGCCTGCACCGACAATTACAAAGTTTGTCAATGCATCTTTTTCATCAGAATCGCAGGTTAAAACTGCTTTTTCCAGATTTTGTAACATCCAGCTCCGAATGTCAATGGCCTCGGTGATCTCTTTAAGGCCGAGGCTGGTTTCTGAAATTTCAGACAACCCGAAAAAGTTGGTTTTGCTACCGCTTGCCAAAACGAAATAATCATACCTTATCCAGCCAATATCAGTAATGACCCGATTGTTTTCCGGCTCTATTTCAATCACTTCCGCCATTCTGAAAATCAAATTCTTGTAGCCATGAAATAATTTTCTTATTGGAGTAGTAATTGTGTCTGGTTCAAGCCCACCTATGGCCACCTGATACAGAAGAGGCTGAAATTTGTGATAGTTGTTTTTGTCCAGCAACACTATTTGAAATCGCTTGTTTTTCAATTTCTTGATGAGATTGATACCTGCAAAGCCAGCACCGGCTACAACCAATCTGGGAAGATTTGTAGCTGGAAGGCACACGGTGCTGTATGGGCATTGCTCAATCATTGCTGATGTTTGTGTTTGGCTTCAGTTGATACCAAAGGAGGTGTTCATATAAACCTGACCAGTACATTCCAAATGTGATTGCGAACAACAGCTCTTCAATTGGAATTCCAAGGAATTTAATACCCGTTATGCCAGATAAGTTCCAGTAGTTGTCAACATAATCCGGATAGACAAGCAAAAGCGTCCCAAAGTAAACGGTATAAATTGCAAGAAATAGCAAGCCCCCGATCCATATCTTTGTTTTCAGATCGGGCCTGCAATAAAGAGTGGCCACAGCCCCCAAAAAGAGAGAAATGATACCACAATAAATATGGTTCAAAGTGGTGAAAACTGCAAGGATGACAAAAAATATAACAGGAGCAAAAAGTATGATCCTGTGCAATTTGTGTCTCGGGTGCTTCCTTGCGTGCTCCTCCATTGGTGTACTTCTCACAGGGATTAGCAGCTTGTACAACACTGATCCGATACCTCCAATTGAAAAAGAGAAGATTATACTCTCTATATCGAAACCGGTGTTTCTGGCAAGGTCAAATAAAGAAGGAGGCGCCCAATATTCAGGAACAAAAAGTGGCTCGGTCAGTCCAAATAATGAAGTCCACAAACTTACTCTCAACATTTCCACCCTGATTTCAGGCTGCCTCCAATATATGATTGCCCAGCCACACAGTGCAATTAAAGACCATGTAAGCCATGCGTATTTCATCCGTTGTGGTTTGATCTCAAGCTGAAGTTGTAAACCCATGCTACAATGGCTCCGGTCAGCCAACCTAGAATAAAGGATGCCACGATCCCGATGAAGAATTCAGATAGCGGTATTTCCGTACGGATTATTGAACTGACATCGAGGCCGTGCAACAATGTGTTGAAAAATGCTATGGTCCCTGATGAGCCGGCAAACAACATGAATATGGCACATCCCAGGTATAGGATAGCCCATGCTGTGCCAACTGCCATTCCAAATTTTCGAATACTTAGTGAGTTCATGATCGTTCGGTTTTCGTTCTATGTTAAAGCACTTTTGCTGTCGTTGCTGTGGCACTTGGGGTAAGGCTGTGATTCATAATTGAATGAAAGGAGGCGGTTGTTTTCTCCTCCGGGGCAATGAATGTCATCAAAGGTTGAAACACACACCAATGTGCCTCGAAATGATCTGCGGGTTTTGTTGGCATTGGTGGTGCATGTCCAATGAACCTGGCAACAGGTGCTCAAATGCCGGGTCGTTGCCGGTTTAATGCTTCTTGATATTCGCCATGCTTTCAGGCATAAAAATAGACTCTCATAATTAAAAACTATTTCTCTCTTTTGGGCGATATTTATATAATCTTGTCGAGTGGATGTCTGGTCTTTATTTCCAGTTTTTTATAGTCACTCATGCTCATTCCGGTTACCTGTTTGAATTGGCCTGACAAATGGCTGATGTTTCTGTAGCCCAAATCATAAGCTATTTCGGTAAAATTCAATTCTCCGTATCCGATGAGTTCCTTTGCTTTTTCTATCCTCATTAGCACAAAATATCTTTCTATTGTTATGCCTTCTGTTTTTGAGAAGGATTTGCTCAGGGAATAGTAATTCTTGTTAAGTTTTTTTGACAGGAATTCAGAGAGGTTTTGGTTTAATACGATTGGCAGGTCCTGCAATAAGTTCAGAATCTCCAATTTAATCTTTTCACTTATCACCTCATCATCGGAATAAATGAGATGGAAATTGTCTTTGGCCAATGCTTGCTCGATGGATTGTAGATCAATGTGTTTGGAATCAGGCAGTGCAACAAGTACCCGGCCAAGGGTGATTTCATTGACTTCCAGTCCCAGGTCTTCCAGGTTTTCACGTACTACTTTCACACACCTGCTGCAAATCATGTTACGAACCAGCAACTCCATTGAATTTGACGCTTTCATGGCTTGATTTTTAGTGGACTTACCTGATTGGTGATAGGGGTCTGGTTCAGAATCTTGTTGAGTAAATTTCGAACTGTATGCTTTGTTATTATTTTTGAATTATACCAAGTATTATTACAAGTAAAAGTATCAGCCAGAGCACCGCTTTTACAATATTTTTGACCCTGCCTGGTCCGGCTGATTTATGATTGTTATTACCACAGCAATCTTTCATCCTGAAATTTATTAAAAGTGGCAAGCGCGGGCACCGGGTGCCCGGCTTGCTCACTGAACTGTATATGACAGTTAATTACCCTCATCTGAAGTGGGCCGCTCGTATTGGCAGCAGCCCGGCAATGCGTTGTACACTTCTTCTTTGGCCCTGACTTCATCAGAATCATGGCCCGCATTTGCAACCACTTGTTTGATCTCTTTTAGCTGAATTACTTCGGGGTTGTAATTGACGGTCAGTTGCTTGGTGTCAACATCCCAGTCAGCGGCATAGATACCTTCTACCTTTTTCAGGGCTCCTTCTATGCGGCGTTCGCACATGCCACAGTTGCCATAGACCTTGAAGGTGTCTGTTTTACCATCCACGACCAGAGAGGTTGAGGTGCTCTTCTCTTTTGTGTTTTGTCCATGGTGGTGTTCGTGTTGGGCAAATAGTCCGCCGGTGTAAAAAGCGAACAATGCTGCGATCAAAACCAACTTTTTCATAAGAATAGATTTTAAAGGATTAAGAAATCAGCAGGCAGAGACTTCCCTGCCTGCTGTTGATTTTTTTTAGTGCATGTGCCCATCCTTGACATGATCGGCATTGGCCACGTAGTCCATGCCACACACGGGGCATTTGCCGGGCTTGTCACTGCCACTGCCTTCGCAGTGCATGGGGCAAACGTAGGCGGAGGTGTACTCAGGTCCGTCGCCGTGGGCTTCCTGTGCGCCTTCGGCATCCGATTGGGAAGAAGCGTCGGCATCGCCGTTTTCGTGCATGGCACCACCGTCGTGGTCGTGATCTTCATGCATCTCGGTGGACTCTCCATCGGAGTGATCGTGGTCGTGGTCGTGGGCGTTGTTGCCGCAGGCGATGGCTACCGCACTGATGACTGCACCCAGAAAAAACAATTTGAAGTACTTCATGATTTGAAATGGTTAAAAGTGAATGATTTAAAAGTTGATTGTGGTTTTTGTGGTTTTTGAAGGTTTTTTGGGGGGGATGAGGATTATTGGGATTATGAGGATTATAGAGGATTATGAAGGATTATGACCCCGATATTCATCGGGGATGAAGGATTATGGGGTTTAGCAGAATCAGCTACGAGCTATCACAGACTATCCTGCACCACGCCGCAGGTGAGCATGGCATCGCCGAAGTAGGGGTTTTGGACCTTCCGTTCAGCGCTCAGCCAGTCGGCACCTTCATTGTCGAAGGCCATGGGGCAATGGATTACATAAAGCTGTCCGTTCTCGATACCAAAGGCTTTTACTGCGGCGGCCAGTGCCTGTGAGAGGAACCCGAACTGTTTGCGTTGATTTTCCAGGTCGTCGCTTTCTGCAATTTTTCCGGCATGGGCTTTCATTGCCTTGAGCTTTTCCATCCAATACATGTGTGCATCGCCTTTGAGCAACTCCATCTGAACCTCAGCAAAAGCCGGCAGCATGGCGGCCGCTGCTTTTTTTGCTGCTGTGGGGTCTGATTCTACCAGGGCCTGTTTCAATTGCAGGTATTCCTGCACGGCCTTGCCCAATTGCTTTTTGAATTCGGCGGGCGTATCTGCCCTGTAATCAGGTACTTCCTCCGCTTGTTCGGCGGTTTTCACGTTTCGGTTCATCATGCTGTTCATGTTGTTGAGTTGGGCCGCAGCGTCAATGACGAACTGGCCGTTGATGACCACCCGCTCTCCGGCGTTCAGGCCGTCCAGCACCAGGTATTTGTCACCGACGGCGTCTCCCAGTTTGATTTCCCGGTATTCGTAGGAAGGTACGTTGGAGTCAGGCACCTGCACATAGACCACCGATCTGGGGCCGGTCCAGAGTACGGCCGTTTTGGGAACCAACAGACCTTTCCGGGCTGATTTCGGCCGTGCCACGATGGAGCCTTTCACGAACATATCCGGTTTGAGCAGGCCGCCGATATTTCGCACGTCTGCCCTGACACTGGCAGCCCTCGTTTGGGGGTTCACCACCGGATCAATGAAACTGACCTTACCGGTGAAGGTCTTGTCCGGAATGGCGGTCACGGTATAGCTTACTTTGTCACCCAGGCGGATGTTGGCCAGGTCTTCTTCATAGGCATCAAAGAGCACCCAGAGCCGGTTCAGGTCAGCCAGGTCGAACAGCACCGTTCCTTCCTTGACATAGTCGCCTACGGCAATTCTGCGCTTGAGCACCACCCCGGAGCGATCCGCATACACGGGAAGGGTTTCGGTTATCTTACCGGATTTTTCAATCTCTTCGATGGTGGCATCGGTGAGTTTCCAGTAGCGCAATTTGTTGCGGACTGCCTCCAGCAGTTGGGGCTGTGAATCGGCCCATTTTCTGGCTTCGAGCAGCTCTTTCTGGGCAGAGATGAGTTGCGGTGAATAGATGGTAGCCAGCTTTTGCCCTTTTTTCACCGACTCACCGGTGAAGGTGACAAAGAGCTGCTCTATGCGGCCGGGCAGGTGTGAAACCTGACTGGACACATGCCGCTCGTCGGCCTCTATGCGGCCGGTCAGGGAAATGGTCTTCGAAGCCGCACCTGAGCCTGCTCCCACCTCCATGGTCTGGATATTGGCGAGTTTGACCGCTTCCTCGGTCATCTGCATTACCAGGGGGTTTTGCGAAGCATTGGCCTCGTCGAGGGGTATCAGGTCCATGCCGCAAATGGGGCATTGACCCGGTTCGTTTTGCCGGATTTGCGGGTGCATGGAGCAGGTCCAGATGGTTTCTTTCTCCTCGCCTGCGGCAACGTTGTGATCGTGGCCTTCATGGTTGGCAGCAGGCTGCGTTTTTCCGAAGAAAACATACCCGGCCGCCAGGCCGGCAAAGGCTGCGACAAGTACCATCAATATGATTTTCCAATTTTTCATCTTCGTCAATTTTTGAAGTTGATGTTGAATAAGTGGGTTATGGAATGTACCGCTCGATTTCAGCTTGTGCCTGGTACATTTTCACTATGGCACTCAGTTGCATCAAATCGTACCGGATGTATTGGTTTTCAGTTTGCAGAAGGTCAATAAAGCTGGCCCCCTCGGCGCTGTAAGCTGCCATGAGCAGGTCGAGCACCGAAAGGGTGGTTTGTTTTTGATCTTCGAACAATTGAAAGCGGATCCGGGCATCGTCCCAATTGGCAAATGCCTGCTCCAATGCCGAGCGGAATTGCAACCGGAGGTCTTCCTTGCGCAATTCCAGGGCGTGTATTTTGATGCGTTCTTCCTGTTCTTTGGCGTCGTACTTTTCGCGGTAGAGCGGGATGCGCACGCCGATTCTCGGTGAGAGAATATCCCGGCCATTGCCGCCGGGGTCGGCGTCGGAGCGCTGTCCCACGAAGATGTAATCGAGGCCTGCGGCGAAAGAAGGCTTGCCTTCCAGCGTGTTCAGTTTGATGGCTTCCCGTGAGGCCTCCTGCTGCAGGCTGAACATTCTCAGCACCGGGTGTCCGGCAGCTATGAGGGCCTGGAGGGAGTCGAGGGAGTAAGCCGGGTCCATGGTGGTCAGTGTGTCTGCGGGCACCACCGGCGTTCCGGCGTCTCTGTTCAGCAGGCCGTTGATCACGGCCAGTGGTTTTTGCTTTTGGGTTTCCAAAAGTTCCAGTTCTTCCTCCAGGTCTTTGATCCTGATTTGGATGCGCAGCACGTCGGCCAGTTTTGAGCGGCCTGCCTCCACGTTGGCCAGCGCAATGGATTCTATCCTTCGGAAAACGTCTATGCTCCGTTGGATGATGAGCTGCTTTTTTGTCAGTTCGTACAGCTGGTAGTACGCAGCTTTCACCTTGTAATGGAGGTTGAGGCGGGTGGCAGCAATTTTCTCAAACTGCGCTTTTGCCATCACCAGCATCAGGTCACGGCGGGCGTCCAGGGTACCCTTCCAGGGGAACTTTTGGGTGGCACTCAGGCGCACCCACTGAGGGCCCAGGCGGGTTTCCACGGGCAGGGCAAAGACACCCAGTCCGGCTTCGGGTTCCGGAAGCTGGCTGACCTGGGGGGCTTTTTCCAGGGCTGCCAGGTAGTCCTGGTACAGCGCTTTCAGCTCCAGGTTGTTGCTGTCGGCTTGCGCCAACAACTGCTCCAAAGGTTGCGCAGCGAGGAAGCCGGAAAAGAAGAGCAGTGCGACAGCCAGCAAGGTTTTATTCATCAATTCCATTGTCTTCAGTTTTGGGTTCACCGAACCAGTTTTTCCATTTGAGTTGGTATTCTTTCCACATGCAGTACATGATGGGCACGGTAAACATGGTGAGCAATTGAAGGCACATGCCACCGAAAGACGGGATGGCCATGGGCACCATCACATCGGCCCCGCGGCCGGTGGAGGTAAGCACCGGCAGCAATGCCAGGATGGTGGTGGCGGCTGTCATGGTAGCCGGGCGCACCCTGCGCAGGCCTCCTTCCACCACGGCGGCACGAATGCCCTCGATGGTGGTGGGCTCGTTGCGCCTGAAGCTGTCTTTCAGGAAAGTGGCCACCAAAACCCCATCGTCCGTTGCGACGCCGAAAAGGGCGAGAAAACCGACCCAGACCGCCACACTCAGGTTGATGGGGTGCATCTGAAACAGCTCCCGGATGTTGGTTCCGAACAGTTCAAAGTCCATGAACCATCCCTGACCGTAGAGCCAGATCATGATGAAACCTCCGGAAAATGCGATGAACACCCCGGAGAAAACCATGGTGGTGACGGCCACCGAGCGGAACTCAAAATACAAGATGAGGAAAATGATCACCAGGGCAATGGGTACCACAACACCCAGGCGTTTGGCCGCACGCACCTGTTGCTCATAGGTGCCTGCAAAACGGTAGCTGACTCCCGGCGGCACGTCCAGCTCTCCGCTGGCAATTTTCTCCTGGAGGTAGCGCTGGGCGTTGTTCACCACGGTGACTTCGGCCTGGTCGGGGTCCCGGTCGAACAGCACATAACCCACCAGGAAGCTGTCTTCGCTTTTGATGGATTGCGGCCCCTGCCGGTAGGTCACTTTGGCCATTTCGCTGAGGGGCACCTGCCCGCTGTTTTTCGTCGGAATGAGGATTCGGTTGACGATGTCGGGGTCGCTGCGCAATTCGCGTGGATAGCGGATGCGAACGGGGTAGCGCTCCCGGCCTTCCACGGTGGTGGTCATGGCCATTCCCCCTACCGTGGCCTGGATGTATCGCTGCACATCGGCGATGCTCAGGCCATAGCGGGCAATGGCTTTGCGGTCAATTTCAAACTCCATGTAGGGTTTACCCACGATGCGGTCGGCAAAGACGGCGGCGGCTTTCACGCCCGGAACCTCCTTGAGGTAGTTTTCCAGTTGCAGCCCGAACTCCTCGATGGATTTGAGGTCAGGGCCTTTCACCTTGATGCCCATGGGGGCCCGCATACCCGTTTGCAACATCACCAGGCGCGTTTCGATGGGCTGGAGTTTGGGTGCCGAGGTCACACCGGGCAGTTTGGTGGCTGCCACGATCTCCTGCCAGATGTCGTCCGGGCTTCGGATGTGGTCCCGCCACTGGCGGAAATACCTGCCGTTTTTGTCGGGTATCAGCTCGCCGTTTTCGTCTCTGACAAACCCTCCGTTTTCATCCACCTTGAATCGCATCCGGTGTCCGTCCGGGTCCACCTTGTATTCGGATTTGTAAAGGATCACGTTTTCGTACATGGAAATGGGGGCGGGGTCCAGGGCAGATTCCACCCGGCCCAGTTTGCCCACCACCGACTCCACCTCGGGGATGGCCGTGACGGCCATGTCGAGGGCGCGCAGGTAGTTGATGTTTTGCTGCATGCCGGTGTAGGGCATGGAGGTAGGCATGAGCAGAAAGCTGCCTTCGTCGAGCGAGGGCATGAACTCCTGACCGGTGTTCTGAAAGATGTTCACACCCCAGATGACCAGGCCGGTAACAGTGGCCAGGAACACCCAACGCATGCGCAACAAAAAGCGCAGCACCTGCTCGTAATAATAGATGATGGTGAAGAACACCGCCATGAGCAGGGCGATGATGCCCGCCACAAAAATGTAATTGGTGAGCAGGCTCTTGTTGACGCCGAGCGGCATCCATGCCCGGGTGAGGAAGAAGGCCACCAGCCCCGCGTACAGCACGTTCTTCACCCAGGTGAACACCGTCTGGTGCCGCTGCTCCATGTTGTGAGAAACCCAGATGCCGGTCAGCTCCAGCAGGGCCACAAATACCACGATGAGGCCGAACCATAAGTTGTACACGGCAGCCACTGCCACACCGCCCGCCAGCAATACCAGGTTGGACACATAGCGCCAGCGGCTGCTTTTGGGCTGCACTTTGAATATGCTGTGCGCCAGGGCCGGCACCACGGTGATGGCCAATATGATGGAAGCCAGCAGCGCAAAGGTTTTGGTGAAGGCCAGCGGCCTGAACAACTTGCCCTCTGCCGCCTCCATTGCGAAGACAGGCAAAAAGCTGACGATGGTGGTGGAAACAGCGGTGACCACCGCACTGGCCACCTCCACCGTGGCCTCGTAGATCACCGTAAGGAGCGACTTGCCCGGCGGCGATTCTTTCATGTGTTTCACCATGCTCTCGGTGAGCACGATGCCCATGTCCACCATGGTTCCGATGGCGATGGCGATACCCGACAACGAAACGATGTTGGCATCGATGCCGAATTGCCGCATGGCGACAAAACACATCAAAACCGCAACCGGCAGGGTGCCCGAAACGATCAGCGAGCTCTTAAGGTTGAAGAGCATGAGGATGACCACGATGATGGTGATGAGTACCTCCAGCGTAAGGGCCTCCTCCAGGGTGCCGATGGTTTCCTGAATGAGCTGGGTGCGGTCGTAGAAGGGCACGATCTTCACCTGCGACACCGTGCCGTCTTCCAGGGTTTTGGTGGGCAGGCCGGGTTCTATTTCGGCAATTTTGGCTTTTACGTTTTTGATGACCGCCATGGGGTTGGAGCCATAGCGGGCCACTACCACACCGCCCACTGCCTCGGCGCCGCTTTTGTCCAGCGCACCACGGCGGGTGGCCGGGCCGATGTTCACCTTTGCGATGTCTTTGATGTAGATGGGCACATTGTTGCGTTCCGCAACGACGGTGTACTCGATGTCTTCCAGTTTTTTGATGTAGCCCAGTCCCCTGACGAAATATTCCACCAGGTTGACTTCCATGGTCTGTGCGCCCACGTCGAGGTTGCTCTTTTTGACGGCGTTCATCACCTGGTCCAGGCTGATGTTGTACACCTTCATGGCGTCGGGGTCCACATCTATCTGGTACTCTTTTACGTAGCCTCCTACGGAGGCAACTTCGGCCACTCCGTCGGTTGCGGAGAGGGCATAGCGGACATAAAAATCCTGGATGGTTCGCAGTTCGTGGGGGTCCCAGCCGCCGGTGGGATTGCCATCGGCGTCGCGCCCTTCCAGGGTGTACCAGTAGATCTGCCCCAGCGCTGTGGCGTCGGGGCCGAGGCTGGGTTGCACGCCTTCGGGCAGCAGGTTGGCGGGCAGGGAGTTGAGTTTTTCCAGAATGCGGGAGCGGCTCCAGTAAAACTCCACGTCATCTTTGAAAATGATGTAGATGGTGCTGAACCCGAACATGGAATTGCTCCGGATGGTCTTCACTCCCGGTATGCCCAGCAGGGCCGAAGTGAGCGGATAGGAAATCTGGTCTTCCACGTCCTGAGGGGAGCGGCCCGGCCATTTGGTGAAGACGATTTGCTGGTTTTCACCGATGTCGGGAATGGCATCCACCGCTACGGGGTCTCTGGGCAGCCAGCTGATGTTGAAATCAAAGGGGGCGGAGGAAAGACCCCAGAAGATAAAACCCAACACAAATAGCCAGGCAACTAACTTGTTCTCCAGAAAAAATCGAATGATCGCATTGAGCATGTGTACACTGATTTTTGACGATTCATCAATGCCGGAGGCGAGGCAGCCCACCGGAAGAATTTCTGTTTGCGACGAAAATAACAACAGCCACTGATGGCAAGGGCCACAGCGGTTAAAATCGCCACAAAGGCGTCAAAACCAGTGATTTAACAACGGAAAGTCTCGAGCTTCAGCCATATTTGAGGTTCCACAATGGGCGGCTTGAAGCTGAGCCAGGAAGGCCAGAGCTGGCTGTCAGTGGAAGAGATACTGAGCGGGGTGATCGTACCCGGAAGCACCACGACCGGAGGGGCAGGCACCTGCATGTCCATGGCGGTGAGTTGCTGGTCCTGCTTTAGCTTGAAGTAGTTTCCATGATGGGTACAACAGTTGTCACCACACTCATGGCCTGAATCAGAACAGGAAGGGTTGTCGTCGGCCCCGGAGGAGTATTCATCACTACACATTGCTATTCCTTCAGCTTCACCAAGGCAAATGTGGTGGTTCACCACAAGCCCAGTGCTGCTAATTGCAGTAACGAACGCTAAAAGAATATGTAGGAATCGTGCTGCCATTCAGTAAAAATTCGTGCAAATGTAAAGCCATTGGATTAGCCCGAACAATGACCTCAGTCACAAATGTATTAAATTAGTCTTAAAAATTATGGCTCTTTCCGTTTCAGTATCCAGACCTTTACTGCATTGAATTAACCATTTGAATTCCTGTTAGCCATCACGTAATGAAGAATAATCTCAAGTCCAAGGGTTTGATTATTTGCTGTGTATTGGTGCTTTGCATGTTGTCTGGCATTGAGGCGAGTGCCCAATTCCACCCGGCCATTCCCCAGTCCTTCGACTCCGATCTTGCACCCTTTTACTTCGGAGTGGCCAGCGGAGATCCGCACCCGGGCGATGTGGTATTGTGGACGAAGGTGGTGCCGGAAACGGGCAGCGGAGCACAGCAGGTGACGTGGCAACTGGCGGCTGACAGCAACTTCACGCAGGTTCTGAAAAGCGGTGTGGCAATGGCAAAGCCCGAAACCGCCTACACCGTAAAAGTACTGGTGGATGGCCTGGAGCCGGGCAGCTATTATTTCTATCGCTTTCGCAATGGCGGGCGTTGGTCTCCCATTGGCAGAACCAAAACCACTCCGGCAGGCGATGTGGAGGAGTTGCACCTGGCGGTCATCAGTTGTGTGAATTACCCCAGTGGCTATTTCAACGCCCTGGAAGACCTGGCCCGACGCAAAGACATTGATGTGGTGCTGCACCTGGGCGATTACATTTATGAGTACGGTGGCGGCGGCAACCGCAAAAAAGGCTTCAGCCGCCCGCACATCCCCCCGCACGAGTGCGTCAGCCTGGAAGATTACCGCAGCCGCTACGCGCAGTACCGGTTGGACCCCCAGCTTCAGGAAGCGCACCGCCTGCACCCCTTCATCATCATCTGGGACGACCACGAAACGGCCAACAACTCCTACGCCACCGGCGCCCAGAACCACGACCCGCGCCGCGAGGGCAGTTGGGAGAAGCGCAAAGCCGCCGCCGTGCAGGCCTGGTTCGAGTGGATGCCCATTGCTGACAATCCCGCTGAAAACATCATCCGCAAATTTTCCTTCGGTAAACTGGCCGACCTGTGGATGCTGGACGAACGGCTCACCGCCCGCAGCCCCCAGGCCCGCGGTGTGGACGATCCGGCGCTGACGGACAGCACCCGCCACATGATTGGAGAAGAACAAAGAAAATGGCTGCTGGAGGGGATGCTGAACTCAGAGGCCCGCTGGAAACTCATCGGCAACCAGGTCATTTTCTCCCCCCTGCACGACAGCCGGGTCTTCAGCCGCAACCCCACCGTGCGCATGGACCGCTGGGACGGCTACCCCGCTGAAAGGCAGAAAATGTTCGACTTCTGGTACGCACACGGACTGAACAACATCGTGGTGCTCACCGGCGATGTGCACACCTCATGGGCCTTTGAGCTGACCGCCGATCCGCTGAACCCCCAGGTTTACGACCGGAAAACAGGGAAAGGGGTGATCGGTGCGGAGTTCACCACACCCAGCATCAGCTCTTTCAATTTTGACGAAGTGGTGCCCAGGTTCATCACCTGGGAGGCCAAACGCCGTTTCAAAAGAAAGAAGCACAACCCCCACCTCCGCTTCCTTGACCTCAACCGCCATGGGTACCTCACCCTTACGCTCACCCCGGAGACCGCCCGCGCCGACTGGTATTTTGCGAAGACGATATTGAAGAAAACTGACAAGGTGAAACATTGTGGGCCAATTATCTTGCAAATTGATGATAATAAGCTTTTTAAAAATAGAATAAAGTAGAAATTGAAGCAATGTTAAGAGCCCGGTGACTTAAATCACCAGTATCGGTAAGGAATGTCAATGCAATCGAAAAGCCGGGAAGCGTCCTTTGCCCCATCACATGTAGCTACATATGTGTTGATTACTAACTCAAACTCACAAGACAATGAAAATGCTGACAAAATTTCTTCTGGTTTTTGCATTCATATTTGGCGGTATGCAATTCATGAATGCCCAGAGCAACTGGACAGCACCTGCGAGTGCGAACAAGCTCCAGAACCCATACAAAGGCAACAAAACAGCTACGGCTGAGGGCAAGAAACTGTACAATCAACTTTGCGTCGTTTGCCACGGCAACAAAGGAAAAGGGGATGGCCTTGCCGGCATGAACCTCAAACCCCGGCCTGCCAATCTCACCAGTTCCAAAGTTCAGTCACAATCCGATGGGGCTATCTTTTGGAAGATCACCGAGGGAAAACCACCCATGGCATCCTACAAACAAGCCCTGACTGACCAACAACGGTGGCAACTTGTCAACTACATCCGGCAACTTGGAGGCAAATAGCTGCTGGTTCTGAACCAATAACTTTCACTAAAAAACTTTGCGGTAT
This sequence comes from Saprospiraceae bacterium, assembly GCA_026993525.1. Classification (GTDB taxonomy): domain Bacteria; phylum Bacteroidota; class Bacteroidia; order Chitinophagales; family Saprospiraceae; genus UBA6168. Next base: position 9,837 of record JALWSS010000228.1, on the reverse strand, counting down.
GAAAAAGCTAATCTACCGGTTAGGGTTGTTGCTATTTGTAGTCAGCCCTGTGTGGCTCCGGGCGCAAGATGCCGATCAATCCCTTCAGGTTCAATCAACCCTTGATCAGCAATTGGCCCAGGTTCCACAGGAACTTCAACCCGACGATAACAAACCCGGGCTGAGTCGCTTTCTGTTGAGGGGTTATGCGCACTCCGGGCTCGAGGTTACCGATGAAGAATTCTCCTTTGTTGGAGGTTCATTTAACCCGATACTGGTTTTCCGCCAATCTGACAGATTGCTTTTCGAAAGCGAATTGGAATTTGAATTTGAAGACGGTGAATTGGAAATCGGATTGGAATACGCCGACATGTCCTATATCCTGACAAAAGGACTGACCCTTCGGGTTGGGAAATTTTTGACTCCCTTTGGGAAATTCATTCCTGACCTCCACCCGGCCTGGATCAACAAGTTTCCTACCAAGCCCCTGGGTGCAGGTCATGATGGAATTCTTCCGACTGCTGACATTGGAGCTGAATTGAGGGGAGGAGCCTACCTGGGCAACATGAAGACGAATTATTCCTTCTATGTGGTCAATGGGCCTCAATTGAACGACGGCTCAGTGGACGCAGAAGAGGGCGGTATGCTGCATTACGGATTGTTTCCCGACAACAGCAAACAAAAGTCCTTTGGAACCCGAATTGGTATTTTCCCATTCTCTAATTCCTCACTGGAACTGGGATTTTCTGCACAAACGGGTAAGGTTGGCGCCAAAGAAACCAAATACGAGGATGTCGGGGCTACCTTGTACGGCGTGGACCTGTCGTTTGTAAAAAACGTCACGGGATTGAGTTCCGTGATTGACCTCAAAGGCCAGTACGCAGTTGCCCAGGTGGACGATGTTGAATACCCTGAACCGGAAAATCCCACGGAGACGCACACTTTTGACAATAAAAGCACGGCCTGGTTCGCACAGCTGTCTATCCGCCCTGCTTTTGTTGACAGCAAGCTGATCCAGAACCTGGAATTGGCCGGTCGCTACTCTTCCTTTAAAACACCTGAAGGTGCGCCCTGGGAAGTGGACCAAAGCCAGTTTGAGATCGGTTTGAACTATTGGATTGACTGGAGGACGGTTTTCAAATTCTCTTACAGGGCCATCTCCGGTGGTGAGGAAGACCACCACGGTGGAGAGGAGGCCGAAGAAGGAATGACCAACGCATTCTTCATTCACTGGGCCATTGGATTCTAACCGTTCACCTCAAAATTTAGCGTCATGAAAAAATATTCTGTTCTCATAGCTGTATTCGCGGTAGTTCTGGCTGCTGTTTTCATTACCAGTTGTGCCACTACCAGCGAAGTAAGCGCAGCCAAGTCAGGAGCCCAACTATGGGGCGAAAACTGCCTGCGCTGTCACAATACCCCTTCACCCGCCACTTTCAGTGATCCCGAATGGGATGCTGCCGTGTTGCACATGCGCGTGCGGGCCAACCTCACTGACGATGAAGCAGTGAAAGTTGCCGAGTTCCTGAAATCGGCGAATTGATCAAGACTAAGCATAGTTTCCAACCGGTGTCTCAACAGGCACCGGTTTTTTGTTTGCCTGTTCTCTTCGGAAAAAACACGGTTGGATCAGCAAGGGTGATTTTGAAGCAAACGGACAGGATAAAACACTGTGGGCCCCGGATACTGAATTGCGACGAAAAGCGACAGAAGAAAAAATAGCTTTGAGGACAGGATCAGCGCCTTTCATGGTACCACACCTGCCTTTTCGTTGCTGATTCCGCCAGCCGCAAAATATCCCAAAGTACCTTTCTCCTGTGGCTGGCAGTCTGGCTCACAGAATCAACATTGTAGAAAAACTCCAACCCGCTGAAAAGATGAGAACACTGCTGCTATTCTTTATTCTGGCGCTGTTTGCTTCTTGCAAGTGCTACGAAAACAAGTCAGAGGCCATTTCCCGATACCTGAAAATCCAGGTTGCGGATCGTGATCCCGTCGGCCGGGAAGTGATGATGCGTTTCAGCAACAGCTCCGGTTTTCTGCGGTTCAGCATCCGGCGGCTGGCCTTCCGCTTTCAAAGCCCCGAGGGCAAGGAGTTCGTCCGTTTTCTGCCGGTACAGGTGAACCTGTCACCGGGTGAGGCGATTGACAAAAAAGTGAGTTTTAAAGGGGCCCGGGTGTTCCTGGGTTTCTACCCGCTGGATGAAGACATCGCCATCTATTGCCTCAGCCACCAGGGGGGAAACGGGTCAACGGTGACCACCGCCTCCCGCTGATCGCTGCTCTTGCGAAACCTTGCACACGCGCTCGTTCAGCGGCCGTTCATCCAAAATGCGCCGGCGACTATGGATTCTTCTGTATCATTGCGGAGAAACCAACAAACCGGCGTGGACGATCTCACAAAACGTTTGCAGGCTGATGACCAAACGGCGCTCAAAGAATTGTTTGAGGCCCATTACACGCATGTCTGCGCCGCCATCCACCGCTTTACCACTGCCCGTTCCGTAACCGAAGACCTTGCACAGCAAGTCTTCATTCGCTTCTGGCAAAAGCGCCATCAGATCACCATCAACAGCTCGCCCGGTGCCTACCTGCAGCGCATGGCCATCAACGAGGCCCTGGCCTGGTTGCGAAGCAAAAAAAACCTGCAGCCCGACCCGCTACCAGCCCACCTGCCCGACGACGACCGCCACCTGGCCCCCGACCCCGAAGAGCAATTGCTGCAACAAGAATTACACGAACAGGTCCTCCACGCCATCCAAAGCCTGCCACCCCGCTGCCGGGAGGTCTTTGTGTTGAGCCGCTTTGAGCAACTGAGCTACCGGGAAATCGCCGACAAACTGGGCATCTCCATCAAAACCGTTGAAAACCAGATGGGCAAGGCCCTCCAACTGATGCGGGAGCGGATGAAGGGGTATCTTGGGTAGCTGGTAGCTGGTAGCTCCCCGAGGGATCGGGGCAGGCTGTGGCTCGTAGCTGGTAGCTCGTAGCTGATTCTGCTAAACCCTATAATCCTCAATTAACCGCAGAGTTAAACAGAGTTTGAAACAGAGTTGAATCCCGAGACAAGCTCGGGACTAACCGACAACCGATAACCGACAACCGATAACCGACAACCGACAACCGACAACCGACAACCGATAACCGATAACCGATAACCGACAACCGACAACCGGCAACAACCCCATAATCCTCATAATCACTACCTTAGCCGAACCAACCACCTGATGACCACCTGTGCCTATTGATCAAAAATTCCCGGATATGAAAAACAGGTCTTTACTCTTTACCCTTTTTATTTTTTTCGCTGCGCAATGCGTTTTGATGGCCCAGGGTCGGGTCAGTATTGCTTCTCAAAGCGACTCGCTGACGGTGCTGCAGCTCGACAGCCTCGACATTCTCACCAGCCTGGCAGGCGATGCCGATCCGGAGCATCCGTATTACACCTTTCTTTGGATCTTTGGTGACGGCTCTTTCATCAACGGCACCCGTGATTCGGTGATCGGGCATGTATTCGAAGTTCGGAATGAGCGATTGTTTTCTGCGGCCTCGGGTGCGGATGTCACCGTTTATGCCACCGGCAATTACAGTGGAGGCTCCCGCCCGCCCCGGATGGCGCCCTCACCGGATGATTTTTTCCGCTCGCCGTCAGTAGTGCGAATGACACTCAAAAAAGAACTGCTGCAAAACAATGTGGACCCCACACCGGTCACCATTGACACCAGTGTGATTGACAGCACCCGAACCGGGCTGCTGCGACTGCAACTGAGCAAAAACGCCCGGCCGCAGGATACCCTGGTGGCCATTCTCAGTTTCCGGCAGCCACAGGCCAAGCCCATCCAGCCGGTGGCTGGGCAGCTTTACCTGTTTTTCAACAGCCGCATTGCCGAAGCGCAGCAAATACCCACGGCCGTGAAAGGCGCCATCAAGAGCAGCCCTCCGCCACCGCCACCGCCGCCGTTCAGCCACGGCAAGTTCAGCCACCAGCGAAACCATGTTCACTTCCGCAATGTGCAGGACCAGGGCAGCGGCAGTGCCACGCCCTCCGGCATCACAGCTTACACCCGTTTTCTGGTCTGGAATTACGACTCGCTGCGCAATGCCGGCCGGGACGAGCGCCACCTTTTTTCCGAATTCGGGGTGGACAGCCTGATGTGGGAGTTGTTTCGCAACGGCCGGGGCGATACGCTCAGCTTTCTGGCCGTTATGACCGCCTACGATTTCAGCCCTGATGTCATCGGGCTGTTGCCCGCGGCGTCGCATCCCGCTATTGACACTACCGGAATTGCTGACCTGCTCAACCAGCGCTTTTACGTCGGCAACAATGAATTTGCACCCCTCGACAACGCCGGCCTGCACGGGAAAGTCGTTGCGGTGAGTGAGGTAAAGACACCGGTGGTATCCTCACACGACCCCAACGAACTGCTGCTCTACGCCTGCCAGTGCCCCGACACCAGCCGCCGGCAGGTGGTGGGCGTCATCAACTACTCCAACGACGGCAATGCCCCCACATCATTGATCAAAGTGAGCCTCGACATTCCGGAACAACTCAACCTTAATTCCATTGAGACGATCAGCATGCAGCCGGCCCCGCTCACGCCGGTAGAAGCGACAAACATCCCCATGAGCCGCACCGTCGAGTGGGCGTACCCGGCCATGCTGCTGCCCGCTGCTTCTGCCGGGTTCGGGCACCCCTCCACCCAGGGGCAGATCACCTTTACCATTGACCTGAAGCCGGGTTTCGACATTTCAGACCTCGTACCCATGCAGGCCTGCATCGTTTTCGATGTGAACGATCCGATGTGCACATTGCCCGTAAAAGCGGGCGACATCGTCAGCAATTTTGAGGAAGAGGGCATTCAGAAACTGTTGCAATGCACCGCCTGCCCCAAACACAATGGGGAGGACACCGGCAACTGGTGGTGGTGCATCAAGTGGGGCCTGATCCTGCTGGTGTTGCTGCTGCTGGTCTGGGTGCTGAAAAAGCTGAAGCCGTGATGCCTGCACGCAAAGGGTAGGGGCGTGAGGCGGCCTGGAGCCATTCGCCGGAAATGCAGATTCAGTCCATCGGCAATGCCGCGTGAAACTCCTCCCGGATGATGGCGGCGTATTTGTCCAGCAACTCCAGCACCCGCTCCCGCCGGGGTGATTTCACGATCACGGAAACGTGGTAGTCTTTATCGAGGGTCCAGGCCACTTCGGGGTCGCTGAAAGCGCGGTAGTCCGGGTGTTGCTGGCGTGCCAGCGAAGTGATGATGCCGGCGTAGTCTTTTTTCACCTTCGGCAAAACGTAGGGTTGCTTTTTGGCCACGGCATCTTCCAGCCGGGCCCATTCTGCCCAGAGGTTGATACCGGTGGCCGTTTCGATCATTTCGGCAAGGTGGGCACCACCCACACGGGAGGAGGTTTCGAGAAAATAAAACCGGCCATCCTCATGGCACTTGATGAACTCGGTGTGCGAGGCGCTGTATGCCAGGCCAAAAGCCTTCAGCACTTCGCTGTTGAATTTCCGGAGGGCTTTGTCATCGGGGCTGTTTTCTTCGCAAATGAGGGAACGGAATATGCCGCCACCGTGGGCTACTTCCCAGGGGGTTGCCAGGTATTGGGATGCCCGGACAAAGACCTGCTTTCCCTGGTAAGTCAGCGCGTCGACGTGGTAGATGTCGCCGGGTTTGAAGGCTTCGGCCAGGTAGTTGTGCCGGGCTTCCCCCAGGTCGTTGATCACTTTCCAGAGTTCGTCTTTGCCGTGCACTTTTCTGATGCCTTTTGCGGCCGCTTCAAAGCGGGGTTTCACCATGTAGGGTGGCGCCACTTTATCGGCGAAGGCATTGATGGCGTCGTCGTTGAACAGGGCCGTGAAAGCCGGCACGTTCAGCCCGTGGTCGGCGGCCTGCATGCGCATGGCCAGCTTGTCGCGGAAGTGGCGGGCGGTGGTCTGGCCCATGCCCGGAATGCGGAAATGTTCCCGGAGCTCAGCCACTTCCTCGACGTCGAAATCGTCGAGGGCGATGACCCTGTCCACTTTTTCCGAGCGCATCAGCCAGGCCATGCCGGCGATGAAGTGATCCATGTTCCATTGTCCGTGATGGACTTCCTCCATGAAAAACACCTCGTCAATGGAATCCAGTGGCCAGGGGCTTTGCTCTGTTTCTTTGGCGCTTATCAAAAACACCTTGTTGCCGCAGGCTTTGCAGGCTTTGAGAAAATCCACGCCTTTGAATTCGCAGGAAACACACAGGAAGGTGAGCTGACTCATGTACGTTGGTTTTGAAAAGTGAGCAAACTTGTTCAACGGGCCTTGACCGGGCAGGGCTGGCAAATTACGCAACTATGCGCAGGATTGCCCGCAAGGGCGAAGATTTCAAACGGTTTCATGGAAGGGCACTGCCCCAGGCCTTGCAACCCGATGCCACCCTGCCTTGTTACATGGGCGTTAAAACACACAAAAGCAGTTACTTTGCAGCAGCGAGGGGCCGCCGGCCAAAAAACCGGATCAACACCATGAGAGGAAGAAAAAGAGGACATCCGTATTACGACCGTGAAGATTTCTACGAACAGCACCTGCTGATCGCAGACCCCAACCAGGGGCCAATGCGACTCGACAAGTTTATCACCGACCGCATTTACAAGATTACCAGGAGCAGGGTGCAAACAGCCATCAAAACCGGGCTGGTAACCGTCAACGGCATCGAGCAAAAGGCCAATTACAAGGTGCGGCCGGCCGATAAGGTGGAGATCCTCATGCCAAAGCCTTACGACGAAGCATGCCGCATTGTTCCTGAAAATATACCCCTCGACATCGTTTACGAAGATGACCATTTGGTGGTGGTAAACAAGCCGGCCGGCATGGTGGTGCATCCCGGCGTGGGCAATTACCGGAGAACCCTCGTCAATGCACTGACCTACTATTTCAAGGACCTGCCCGTGATGGAGGGCAACCCCAACAACCGCCCCGGACTGGTACACCGGATTGACAAAAACACCTCGGGATTGCTGGTGGTGGCGAAAACGGAATTTGCCATGTTTCAGCTCAGCAAACAGTTTCACGACCACAGCATCCACCGCCGCTACCAGGCCATCATCTGGGGCGAACCGGACGAAGATAGGGGCACCGTCACCAACTACGTGGCCCGGCATCCCCGCTTCCGCCAGCGCATGGCCGTGATCGAAGAGGGGCACTACGGCAAATGGGCCTGCACCCACTGGCGCATGCTGGAGCGACTGTATTACGTCAGCCACATCGAACTGAAGCTGGAAACCGGGCGCACCCACCAGATCAGGGTGCACATGTCGCACCTGGGCCACCCGCTGTTCAACGACGACAAATACGGCGGTTCCACCATCGTAAAAGGCACTGTATTCAGCAAGTACAAACAGTTTGTCAACAATTGTTTTGAGGTGTTGCCCCGCCATGCACTGCATGCCAAAGAGCTGGGATTCATTCACCCTGCCACCGGCAAGGAAGTCTTTTTCAGCAGCGACCTGCCCGAAGACATGCAGAATTGCCTCAATCGCTGGCGCAATTACGTCAGCGACCGCCGTTCCAAACTGGCCCTGGAAGGCGGCGGTGGTCAGGAATAGTCTCAATTTCAATTGCAAAACACCCTATGAACCCAAACGAAAGAATAGCGGCCCTGGCAGCATTGGGGGAGCGGCTGTCTCAACCCGACGAGTTTCTGGAGGCACTCATGCAACGCACCCGGTTCAACAACGCCTGGTTTACCCTTGAAAACCAGCGGCTGGCTATCGGGGCCATCGTTGAGCATTTTCTTCAGAAAGACAAATTGGAACCCTGGGCAGGTGCTTACCACCGCTATCCGGACGGGCCCGGCAAAACGGTCGGCATGGTCATGGCCGGCAACATACCACTCGTAGGCTTTCACGATTTGGTTTGCACCTTCGCTGCCGGCCACAAGGCCCAGATCAAACTCTCGGAAAAGGACCGGTACCTCCTGCCTTACCTGTTGAAGTTGCTGAAGGAAATTGCGCCGGCCAGCGAAGCGTATTTTGAGATCGTCGAAAAACTGAACGGCTTTGATGCGGTCATAGCCACCGGCAGCAACAACACGGCCCGCTATTTTGAAGCCTACTTCGGCAAATACCCCAACATCATCCGCAAAAACCGCAATGCCGTGGCGGTGCTCACCGGCCAAGAAACCGTGGAGGAGTTGAAAGCGCTCGGAAAAGACATCTTCCGCTTTTTTGGCCTCGGCTGCCGCAATGTGTCCAAGTTGTTTTTACCGAAGGACTACGATTTCAATGCCCTGTTGGAAACCCTGCACGAATCCCGCGACCTGGTGCTGCACGACAAGTACAAAAACAACTTTGACTACAACCTGGCGCTGGTCATGCTCAACCGAACGCCGTATTACAACAACGGCTGTGTCATCCTTCAGGAAAACCCGCAAACGGCTTCCCGCATCGCCATGGTGCATTACGAACATTACGATTCGGAAAAGGAGGTGGGCGAGAAAATCGCCGCCACCCGTGAGGAAATCCAGTGCGTGGTGGGAAATTCTGAGCGCACGGACCTTCCCGCTATTGAGCTTGTTCCCTTCGGTAAATCACAGGAACCCGGCCTCGCCGATTATCCCGACGGGGTGGACGTGATGCGCTTTTTGGAGACACTGAACTAAGGACAGCCGCAGTCCGTGGCCCGGCAGGCCGCTGCAAAGAGGATGAGCAAAAGGCTGATGAGCAGCAGAAAGTTGTTGGCTTTTTTCATGGTATTGAATTCAGTTTGCCGGCCATTGAGCAGCAAAGTAAAAATAAGTAGCGCTTCATAAAAAGACGGTGGGCATCCAGTTGAGTAAATTCAGGCCTCAACCCCTCTCAACCCCCTCTAACCCCTCTAAACCCTACCCATTACCCACAAATCCACCATTCCGGTTCTGAGAGTTCTGCAAGCGTAGTACACTCATGAAGCTACCGGGGCTTGAAAAAGCATTCTCTACCCCATCAAACATCTTGAAACCCCTTGTTTCAACGAGGGGTTATCGGATTAACCCCCAATCACATCAAACATCTTTACAGAGCATCAGCATCAATTTCTATTCACATCCCGAATTTGGTGCTAAAGCCATTCCTGATGTTATGTTTTGAATAGAAGTTAGATGTGTGTAGGGGTACAGGCAAGATTCCCGCCGTTAAAACAGCGGGTTACAAGATGGCTGATGTCACCACAGCTTTTTGCCACAGCTTAGGCAACAGGGTACAAAATGTTTTTTTTTACAATCAATGAAGTCGGGTTGCAAAGGCATTTCCCGATGTGATGGGGATTTGTGGGTAATCGATAGCCCTCTAAACCCCTCTAACCCCTCTCAACCAACACAACACATTCAGGTTTCATCAACAATCACCACACAACCCCACCATTTTGCCCACGAAGATACTTTTCACGGTTTTGGATTGGGGGCTGGGTCATGCCAGCCGCTGTGTGCCGCTTATCCATTCCCTTCGGAAAACGGGGCACCGGGTGTCGTTGGCCGCTGCCGGCGGGGCCGGGGTTTTTCTTCGCAATGAATTTCCTGACTGTACCTACCATCCGTTGCCGGCATACAAGATCCGTTACCCTTCGGAAAACATGGTCTGGAACATGGCCTTGCAATTGCCCGCCATGCTGAAAACCATGCGGCAGGAGCGCCGGGAAGTGCAGCGCCTGGTCCGGCAACACGATTACGAACAGGTGATCTCCGACAACCGCTACGGCTGTTTTGCCGAAGGGGTAAAAAACATCCTGATCACCCATCAGCTTCAACCCATCGTGCCCATGCTGCTGCGGCCGGGGGTTCACTTTGCCCTTTCCCGCTTTTTCAAAAATTTCGATGAATTGTGGGTGCCTGACAGATTATCCGGGCC
>JALWSS010000227.1 GCA_026993525.1 Saprospiraceae bacterium | reverse complement strand
GGAAGGCTGTGATACCTCGAGGTTGTTTCCGGCGGCCAGAGGCCCGCCAAAGTCGGACAAGCCGCCACTTAAGAGCGTCAACAAGCGGAGCTCGTGCCGAGCCGGGTACCGTCGATCTCCAGATCGACGTCGTAATTCAGGACGACCTAAAGGACGTTTTACATTCACAGCCTGCCTGCCCGGCTGGCCAGACGGGAAGGCTGTGATACCTCGAGGTTGTTTCCGGCGGCCGGGAGGCCCGCCAAAGTCGGACAAGCCGCCACTTACATGCGTCAACGAGCGGAGCTCGTGCCAAGCCGGGGGGATTTTATTGATAAAAGCAGGCAAACTGACAACTGTGGAGCTAGCACCCCACGTGTCACGAGTCACGAGTCACGTGTCACGCCCATCACGCCCATCACGACAAATAAGGTTTGATCCGCTCCAGCATGGCGTCGGGGGGGAGTTGTTCGCGCAGGTATTGGCGCATGACGCCGATGAGGTTGGTGACCATTTCCATACGGAACCCCAGGCGGAAGCCGACTTCGAAGCACAGTTTTTCCTCTTCCGGTTTGATCTCGCCGTCGGCGCGCATCATGAAAAGCAGGTAGTAGAGGATGGTCATGCGGGTGCGCTCATCGGGAGGGGGGGCGATTTCAAAAGCCCCGGGATCGGCTTTGATGGCCTGTATCTCATCAGGTCCGAGTCCCAACGACTTTGCTGCATCGTTTAGAAATTGCTCTTCAACAGCGGAAATGCTGCCCTCAGCTCCGGCCTGTTTTACCAGCAATGAGATGATGTATCGTTTCCAGTTTTTGTTTTCCTCTGCGCTTCCGAAATTCATGTGGTTTCTGATTGAACGGAGAAAGAATGGTAGAATCAGGGCCAAATCTAAGTTGCCAACAATAGAAATTCAAACCCTGAAAAGGATATGATCATTCATTCAACTTAAAAAAATACCTAAATGTAGGGATGAAGTATGGGGGGCTCTGCATTACTTTTGCGCCGATTGAACATTTTACACGTATCTCCGTATAGGGATGCGTACAGACAAAAACCGATTGCGGAAAGGTGCTCCCAACACCTTCCAAAGATCCCAATCCCGTTGAACATGAAACCGCATGTTACCCGGAACCGATTAGTCCACGCGCACTTTAGACCCTTCGATTTTCCCGCTACTTTGTCCCGAGCGAGTTTACCAGTCAAACATCAATCGTTTTCAAGACCAAGGATTTCAGGACGTCTCACTCACACGGTACTGACTGCCGTTGACTGATCTGCCCTGCCTGTCGCTGTTTTGCCAACAGTTGACACTCAGCGCTATGTGTCTCTGAAGCCCACAAAGCGAAAATTCATTGCTGCAAGTTCCCTTTGGCCTTGCCGCACTTGGGTATGTAACCATTAAACTAAACTGAACTTATCACTAACCAAGCCTACTACTATGGTACAATTCAACACTCCCATGAGGTCGGCAGGAAGCAATACAAATACAAAAGCCGGTTCCCATTTTATATGGTTGGTTTCTTTTGTCCTTGCGCTGCTTCTTTCCAGTACGACCCTGAACGCTCAGATTTGCTGCCCCATTTCCCAACCCCAGGGCGCAATAATTGACCTTTCCCTCGACAACACAGGAACGGCAGAGATCAACACAACGTTGTTCATCCCGTATGTGGGAAGTTCAAATGCTTCCTGTCTGCCCGCCAATGGCGGCCAGATTTTCCTATGGCAGGATATTTCTGCAACAATCCCTTTCCCGAACACCCCCTACAATTGTGCCCATGTTGGTACGTCGGTTAATGTGTACGTGACCCTGCAGGTACCAGGGAATACCTGCCCGACCCCACCGGTGGCGCCATTTGTGGTCAACATTGTGGACTTTGTACCACCTGTGGCTACTTTCCCTGGAAATGTGAACATGGATGCTGATCCAAATGCCTGTTCAAAATTCGTCAATACACTTACCCCATTAGTTTCTGACAACTGCCCGGGGTCTTATACCATTTCATGGACACGCTCAGGTGCTATGACTGGTTCTGGCACTGGTTCTGCCAACGGCATATACGACGTGGGAACAACCACTATTAACTGGACTGTCACTTACAGTACCGGTGCAGGTATGGGCACCATTACCGGGACCACAACGGTTACCATCAATGACACCCAGGACCCGGTGATCGCGGGTTGTCCCGGAGACATTGTTCAAAGCAATGATCCGGGCAATTGCAACGCAATTGTAGATTGGACTGAGCCAACGGTCTCCGACAATTGTGGTATAAACACATTCACTACCAATATCGTTCCCCCAAATACCTTTATGGTCGGAGGTCCCTATACAGTGACTTATACAGCAGTTGACGTAAATGGAAATGTTTCAACCTGCTCATTCACTGTAACCGTCAACGATACAGAAGCCCCCACTTTCACCAATCAGATCACTTCCCTGATCGTATCCCCTTCACCCAATTGCGAACAGTTTGTGGACCTGAGTGGTACGGCTGCTGCTGATAATTGCGGACTGAATACAGGCACCTATACAGGAGGATTGTCCTATTCAATCACCACCAACTCAGGAGGGCCGCCTCCTGTCACTGCTGCCAATAACGGAGACCCGAGCGGAACCTATCCGGTGGGAGATTACGACATCACTTTCACGGCCCATGATATTCACGGCAACACCTCCAGCTATACCATCAACCTGGTGGTGGAAGACCAACAGAACCCGATGGCCAGGTGCTTTTACAATGTGACAGTCAGCCTCGATGGCATGGGCATGTACTGGGTAAAAGGCATGGAAATAGACAGTGCCAGTTCCGACAACTGCGGCATTACCCAATGGAACATTGCCTACGATACCAACCCCAACGATAGCCTGCCCGATGCTCCTGACTTTTTCCAGGATTCCATAAAATTCGATTGTACCGACATCCCTGGTCCTCATGGTGTGTTGCTGGAGGTCGTAGATGCCAACGGCAACAGGGATACTTGTGCTTCTCAAATCACCGTCCAGGACATCGAGCCACCGGTGGCTCTGTGCAAGGACATCACTGTGGATTTGGACCCATTGGCAGGCCCGTCAGTAAGTGTGGACACCTCGGATATCAATGATGGCAGTTACGATAACTGTACTTCACCACTGACAGCCTTCGGCATCCGCAAAGGAACTTCAGATCCGTTTGGCCCCGGTCCTTTGGTTTTCGATTGTCCTGAAGTAGGTGCCAACATTGTTGAGATACAGATCACCGATGATGAAGGCAATGTAAATGATTGTCAGGCCATCGTTACTGTCAGAGATGTGACACCGCCAACGGCAGCAGCTGCACCCTATACAGCCTATTTAGATGCCAACGGACAATTTGGGGTAACACCTGCACATATAGACAATGGAAGCACCGACGATTGTGGCATCGTCAAATATGAGATTTCCAGAACCTCCTCTTCATCTGGTTTTAGTCAGGATAGTGTTCAGTTTACTTGTGCCGATCTTTCACCTTCAACTCACAATGTATGGCTTCGTGTTATGGATGAAGGAGACGGTACAACCGGAAATTCTGACGTGGTAATGACCACCGTAACGGTAGTGGATACATTGGATCCTACCGCCGTTTGTCAACCGTTTACTGCCCAACTCGACGCCACAGGTAGTGTCACGGTAACCCCTGATGATATTGATGGAGGAAGCAGTGATAATTGTTCAATAGTCAGCCGTGTGGTAACTCCCAATACTTTCAATTGTGACTCTATCGGGATGCGAACAGTTTCATTGATAGTTACCGATCAATCCGGAAATGCCGACACCTGTTCAACTACCGTGACAGTCGAAGACAACATCGCCCCCGTAGCCATTTGTACCAATGTCATTGTTGCGGTTGGCTCCAACGGCCAGGTAGATGTAGGGCCGGGCACCATTGGGGCGCTCAGTACCGACAATTGTTTCATGTCACCAACCTGTACCTTGACCTATGCCCTGGCGGTTGATACCAACAGGGACAACATTGTGGACCTCAACCTGCCTGCCGGAGACCCGCACACCTTCGATTGCAACGATGTGGACGATCCCGGAGGGGTATTTGTCGAAGTTACGGTAACAGACTGCCACGGCAATGTGGCTACCTGTCAGAGTACCGTGACCATCATTGACACCGAGAACCCGGTCATCACCTGCCCGGGTGATGTCACCATAGAATGTGATCAAAGCAGTCATCCGGATTTCACCGGCTATGCTACAGCCACTGACAACTGCGGAGTGGATACCATCACCTGGAGTGACAGTCCATCCATTTATCCGCACTGTGTTGGCGTGGATACCATCTGGAGAACCTGGACGGCCACGGATGTAAATGGAAACACTTCTACCTGTACGCAGGTCATTTACATTGAGGACACCACCGCTCCCACCTTCACGGCTCCCGGTGATGCAACACTGGATTGCCCGGACTCCTATGTGGTAGCCAATCAGGTATGTACCACCTATGTGAGTTCAGATGTGCCGGTGGCCATTTCACCAGTGGGGACTCCAACTATTCTCTCTGAAATCTCTATTTCGGATGCCGGTAAGATACTGGACATCAATGTGGTGGATTTGGGAATTGAACATACCTGGGTCGAAGACCTTTCGGTGTTCCTTACTTCCCCGAATGGTACAACCATTGAATTGGTTGATTTTAGCGATGCTTGTGGAAGCAGCAACAATGTTGAGATCAACTTTGATGACGAAGCGGGCAACGGAGCATACCCGGCCTTCCCGTGTCCTCCGAACGATCAAATGTCTTATGTGCCCAAAGTCCCTCTTTCAAGCTTTTATCAGGAGCAGATTTTTGGAACCTGGACCCTGACTGTTGTAGACAACGCAGTCGACGATGGAGGAAACCTCATCTCCTGGGGCCTGGAAATCTGCTATGTGACACCGGCGGATAATCCTTCTGCAGACACATTGGTTGCAGCCCTGACCGGTGATGTAACCGATGAGTTGGACAATTGTGATCCCGATCCGCAGGCTACGTTCTTCGACTACCATGCGTACAAGGATTTTACTTCTCATGCGGAAGGCGGGATGTATGATTTCAGTACGGGTACCTGGTCCTACACCGAAATTCCTGCGAACAATGGATTTCTCGATGTTACCAGCGCACCCAATAGTATCCTTCTCGTAGGTCCGGATGACGGTACTTGCGGTATAGGGTCAAGTTTTACTTTTAACATTTATAGCCATGTAATTCCGGCAGGTACCGGTCCCATTTACGCCGTAGCATTTGATTGGTACTACGTTACCGAAGATGTAGCTGGCCCTATGTATGATCCTTTCGGATACACATTAGACGGAGGAGTAACCTCCTTCAAGTTGACCGATGATGGGGGAGGGCCAGTGCAAAGCGGTCGAGCCCTGATCTATGTTTCTCCTGGGGATGTATTTGGATTCGTCCAGGCCTCAGTTGACCAAACCTGTGGAGGTGCACAAACCACCATTAGTAACTTGGTCTTCATTGACGGTGGCTGCCCGCTGCCCATTGACGACTGCCCGCGCAAATACTGTGTAGCCCGTGTCTGGAGCCTGTCCGATAATTGCGGCAACGCCGCCGCAGACCAGTTGCAGATCATCCGTACACAGGATGAAACAGCTCCGGTCATTGACTTCCCGTCCACCATGACCGTACTGGCCGACAACGGCATCTGTGCGCCGTTCATTGACCTCGACCTTTCGCAGGAGATCAGCGATGCCTGCTCGGCATTTGGTGACCTTGTGATCACCAACGATGCACTGATGAATTACGGCAATGGCAACGGCACCTTTGATGCCTCGGGTTTTTACTCTCCGGGCACTTACGACATCCTCTTCGAGGTTACAGACGAGTGTGGCAATCTGGCAACCCTTGATCTCACCCTCGAGATTATTGATGCCCAGGCGCCATTTGCCGTTTGCCATCCGACCATTACGGTTCAGTTGGACAACAACGGCGAGGCTTCCCTCACCCCTGCCAACCTTGACAACGGCAGCAGCGACAACTGCGGCATCACCAGCATGATGCTCTCCCAGAGCATGTTCACGGTGGATGACATCGGACAGGTTCCGGTAACCCTTACCGTGGAAGATGCCGCCGGCAACAACAACTCCTGCACTTCTATTGTAACCGTACTCGGTGGGGTGATCTTCGATGCCGGAGATGCCGGTGGAACACCAGGTGACATGGTCATGGTACCGGTTACCGTTGAGAATTTTACCGACATCACTTCTTTCCAGTTCGACATGGAAATTACCGATGGCACCGTAGCTACCATTGTAGGCGTCCAGGACGTTCACCCTGACCTCACAGGCTTCCTGACCACGGTGAATTCCGCCACGAGTGTGACTGTTTCCTGGTTTGATGCCATTGTTCCCTTCGGTCAAACCTTTGCCGATGGAACGGTGATCTTCAACCTGAAAGTAATGCTGGTTGGCGTTGTGGGTGCTTCCACACCGGTTGTGCTGACCAACGAATCGTCCAGCCAACTGGTCAACGGAGGTCCTGCCTCAGCCATCGTTCCTACACTTGGCCTGGCGGGCACCATTTCCATCCTCAATGCCGGCATCACCCACGACATCAACGGCTTGCTGATGCGTGAACCTGCCTGTGGCAGTGATCCCATCCACCTGGTGGATGTGGCCATGACCGGCAGTGCGGTGGGCAATGTGAATCCGGCCAACGGATCATTCAGTTTCACCGTTCCGGAAAATGCCAGCGTTACCATCACGCCAAACAAGAACATCAACTGGACCAACGGAGTGACCGTGAACGACGCCTTGCTGGTACACCAGCATGCAGGTGGTTTTGCACTGTTGAACTCACCTTACAAGATCATTGCGGCCGATGCCAACAAGGATAACCTGATCACGGTATTTGATGCTTCACTGATCCACCAGTTGAGTATTGGTTTCATTCCGGAATTGCCGGGCAATACTTCCTGGCGTTTCGTGCCGGCCAATCCGCCACTGGCTGCACCGTTCCCGGTACCGAATGAGTTCCTCAGCTATGCCAACGTAACCGCCGATATCCCCGATGCCGATTTTATTGGCATCAAGGTGGGCGACGTAAACTGCAGCGCCGATCCGGTAACCGGATTTGCCGGTGGCGTTGACGACCGCGCCGAAAAACTGCGCTTCAGCATCGCGGATCAGCAGATCACCGCCGGCCAGGATCTGTTTGTGACCTTCGCTTCGCAAAACTTCACCAACATCAACGGCTACCAGATGACCGTCAACTTCGACACGGAAGTGTTGCAGTTCGTTGAGGCTATTCCGGGTAACCTGGTGAACATGGGAGGAGCCAACTTCAACCCGTTGCGCAGCAGCGAAGGCCTGCTGGCCACCAACTGGTACAACCTCACCCCGGTTGATTTGCCTGACGGCTACGAAATGTTCACCCTGCACTTTACCGCCATGCAGGATGCAGCCACCCTGTCAGACCTGATCAGCGTTTCGGAAGACTACATCGTTATCGAAGCCGTGAAAGGTGACGGGCAATTGCTGGGCGTCGGAGTTACTTTTGAAAATCCGACCGCTACCGGTGAAAACCTGGCCGATCGCTTCGCCCTGTACCAGAACCGTCCGAATCCTTTTGCCCACAAAACCGTAATAGGATTCCATCTGCCAACGGGCGATGACGCAACCCTGACCTTGACCGATGCTTCCGGAAAAACACTGAAAGTGGTTCGCGGATACTACGGCGCCGGATACCACCAGGTCATCGTCGATCGCGACGACCTGCCCGCTCAGGGCGTGGTATTCTACCGCCTCGAAACCTCGACCCACTCCGCAGTACGGAAGATGATACTGATGGATTAAAAGCAATGGAAGTATGCCCGGCGGATGCCGGGCATACACATACTCCTTCATGGAGAAAGCTCCATGCTAAAGATAAAAGTTTGAGCTGCACACACCCGGCCGGTTTGCTGTGGCAAGCGGGCAAGCGCCCAGCCAACCACAGTAGAATTTGGCTTGGAGTGATTGCACGGTAACCATAAGGCCCGTGCAGCGTATCCGCATTTTGACTTGTGATCCCCTTCCCCTTTGTGTAACCATGAAAGCGGGAAGGGGAGAACAAGTTTCTTTTTGAGACAGAGCATCACGTACCTTTTATGGCCGTATGGCCAACGCAGGAACGCACCGGAAAAAAGGTACTCGAGTTAAACCGGATGGAGAAAGGACCACAAATAAACACCTGAACTCTCCAGTCGGATTTTGAAGAATTACGTGAACAAAAGATTGGCAGACCTCAATCCCATGGCCCGGCTTGTATGGGTTGCGCTGCCCAAAACCGATCGTTCATTTTCCAAGCCATACAACCCTACGACATGAAAAAGATTCTACCCATTCTCCTGGCTTTTATCAGTCTGAGTCTGACCTCCCTGCTGTCGCAGGTGACGGTTTCCGCAGAGCAGGCAACCAGTTGTTCAGGAACCACGGTAACCGTTGATGTCACTGCCGACAACTGGGTGGACATCGTCAGCGCTCAATTCGGCGTAAGCTGGGACACTTCCATCGTGACTTTTGTGAGCGTTTTTGACAACATGCCACCAACGGCGCTTTACAACACCGACAGCACAGCGGTTGGTCATTTTCGCTTTTCCTGGTTTGATTTCACACCTCCCATTGGCGAGACTTTTCCCAACGGCACGGTGCTGTTCACCATCACCTTCAATGTGGTGGGCAATTACGGCGACGTCAGTCCGGTGACCATCGGTGATGTTCCGGGCTTCATGCTGGAGATTGCCGATATTGGAGGGATTATCCCCGTCGGGAGCATTGTCATCAACCAGGGTTCTGTCACCGTTGAGGACAATACAAACCCAACCCTGACCAATTGCCCCTCAGATACCACTGTCAATGTTCCGAACGGCGTGGCCACGGCTACGGTCAGCTGGGTGCCGCCAACGGCAACCGACAACTGCCCGGGTGTGGCCCTGACCAGTACCCACAATCCAGGCGATGCCTTTCCCGTCGGAATGACAACTGTGACTTATACCGCCACCGATGGGGCAGGCAACACTACCACATGCAGTTTTGTGATCACCGTGGTGGAAGACCCGCCACCTCCCGGCACCTTTGCCTTCATCATCAATGACCAGGAAGTGGAGTGCCCCACCACCAGCATTTCCGTGCCGGTAAGCGTGCAGGACTTCATGAACATTGGCAGCTTCCAGTTTGGCATCATCTGGGATTCAACCATTTTGAATTACACAGGTGTAGTTGACAACCTGCCACCGGCAGCACTGTACAATGGAGCCAACTCTTCAAGTGGGGAACTGAAAGTATCCTGGTTTGACCTCTCAGCAACACCCGGTCTTACCCTGACTCCTCCTGATACCGTGATCTTCACGTTGCGATTTGACATTCTTCAAAACGACTGGACCTCCACTACCATCCAGTTTGCTGCCCTGCCGGGCTTTCCGATAGAAGTAGCCAATCCGGCTCCGGGTGGTGTCATCCCCAACAACCTGATCATTTTCGAGGAAGGCACCATCACCAACAACGATACCATACCTCCGGTAATTTCCAACTGCCCTGACACCATCACCGTTAGCAACGATGCCGGCATGTGCAGTGCAGTGGTCTCGTGGACCGAACCAACGGCCACCGACAACTGCTCCACGGTGACCATCACAAGGTCTCACAATCCGGGAGACACTTTCCCCGTGGGCACCACCCAGGTCACCTACATCGCCACCGACTTTGCCGGCAATGCCGATACCTGTACATTCCTGGTGATCGTAAATGACACCGAGGACCCGGTAATCAACAATTGCCCGTCCAACATCGCCCAAAACAACGACCCCGGCGATTGCGGAGCGATCATAACGTGGGCAGCGCCAACGGTTACTGACAACTGCCCTGGAGCGACCATTTCCAGCTCGCACAATTCCGATGACTTCTTTCCGGTGGGCACTACAACGGTGACCTATACCGCTACCGACGCTGCCGGAAACACCTCCACCTGCTCTTTCGATGTGGTCATTTCCGATACGGAAGACCCCACAGTGACCTGCCCGGCCGATATCACCACGGGCAACGACGCCGGCCAGTGCGGTGCCACAGTGAGTTGGACCGTGCCAACCCCGTCGGACAACTGCGCCATTGACACCCTTACAGCTACGGCACAGCCAGGCGATTTCTTTTCCGTCGGAATGACGATGGTAACTTATACCGCCACCGATCTTGCTGGCAATACTTCCACCTGTTCGTTCAACGTGACAGTTGAAGACAATGAATCACCCAATGCGGTCTGTCAGGATATTACAGTCTATCTGGATGCCTCCGGCAATGTTTCGTTCGCTGCGCAAGACGTAGACGGGGGTTCCACCGACAATTGCGGGGTGGACAGCCTCCACGTTGCCCCCGATGCCTTCGGTTGCGACAGCCTGGGAGCCCGCAACGTTACCCTGACGATTTTTGATACCTCGGGCAACTCCGCCACCTGTATGGCAGTGGTTACCGTAGCTGACACCATTGCTCCCAATGCCTTATGTCAGGATTTTGCGGTTGCACTCGATGCCAACGGAGAAGCTACCGTCTCTGCCTCGGACATTGACAATGGCTCCACCGACAACTGTGCGGTTGACTCCATCGCTTTGAGCCCAACTACCTTTACCTGCAATGACCTGGGAAACAACGCAGCAACGCTTACAGTCTTCGATGCCAGCGGCAATGCAGGCACCTGTACCGCCACCATCGAAGTGGAAGACAAAACTTCTCCGAATGCAACCTGCCAGAACATTACGGTGGCACTGGACGCTACCGGTTCGGCGGTCGTCAGTCCGCAACAGGTTGACAACGGCTCCACCGACAACTGTACGGTTGATTCACTGGCACTGACCCCCAACGGCTTCACCTGTGCCGACGTTGGCGACAACAACGTAACCCTCATGGTGTACGACCAGAGCAACAACTCCGCCTCTTGCGGTGCGGTGATTACGGTCGTTGACAACATGGTGCCCACATTCACCTGCCCGGCAGATGTATTGGTAGAAGTTCCCAATTCCGTAACAGACACCGTGGTCAACAACATCGGCCTCAGCAATGTGGCTGACAACTGCGGCGTGGATTCAACCTGGTACGCCCTCACCGGTGCCACCACCGGCAATGGAACCGGCGATGCCAGCGGAACTTCTTTCGCCCTGGACACCACCACCGTGACTTATTACGTCAGAGACGTGAACGGAAATCTTGACAGCTGTTCCTTCCAGGTGATTGTGGTGCAGGTGGGTTTGAGCCTTACCTGCCCGGCCAACGTGGTGGTTGCCAACGATCCGGATTCCTGCGGAGCCGTAGTGCTCAACATTGATCCGATCATAACGCCACTCGACAGCCTGCAGGAAGTGTTCTACACCATGATCGGTGCCACTGCGGGAAGCGGTTCCGGCTCGGCCTCCGGCAATTTCTTCAATGTGGATACCACCACCGTGACCTACACCGCCGTGAGTACCGGCAACGAGTTTTTTACCTGCCAGTTCACCGTGGTGGTGCAGGATACCCAGATGCCGTATTTCCTCGATTGTCCGCCCAGCCTCACGGTGGGCAACTCCCCGCTGATGTGCGGACTGAAGTTCGATCCAACGGCTGTTCCCGATTTCTTCGAGAATTGCAACTATACCATCACTTCCATCCCCTCACAGGGCACCATCCTGCCGGTGGGCATTACCCCGGTCAGTGTGCAGATTGAAGACGACGCAGGCAATACGGCCATGTGTACCTACAACGTGGAAGTGATTGACAACGAGCCCCCCGCCATTTCAGGCTGCCCGGCCGACATCGTTCAGGACAATGACCTCGATTCCTGCAGTGCGGTGGTTTCCTGGATAGAACCCACCGTCACCGACAACTGCGACCTGATCGCTTTCACCCCCAGCCAGGGACCGAGCACCAGCTTCGCCGTGGGTGTTACCCCGGTGGAATATGTGGCCGTTGATGCCTCCGGCAATGTTTCGAAGTGCGTGTTCAACGTCACTGTGAACGATACCCAGGCCCCCGTGCTGACCGGATGTTTGGGAACCACCACCGTCAACACCGATGCGGGTGAGTGCTTTGCCACAGCAACGTGGACCGAACCAACGGCTACCGACAACTGCGGAGTGGTCAGCCTCAACGGAACCCTCACACCGTTAACCCAACTGGCCGTTGGGCTTCACACTGCATCTTACATCGCCACCGACCCGGCCGGCAATGCAGACTCCTGCTCTTTCGACATCATCGTGGTTGACAACGAGACTCCCACCATCTCACCGGTTCCTGCCGATGTTACATTGGAAGCGGCACCTGACGAATGTGGAGCAGCCGTGTCCTGGGCGCCGGCACAGGCTTTCGACAACTGCGGCATAGACACCTTCATGGTGTCCGTCAACAGCGGTTCTTTCTTTGACATCGGAACGACGGAGGTGAAATTCGTTGCCGCCGACATTCACGGCAACGTGACCATCGAAACTTTCAACGTGACGGTGGAAGACAACACCCCTCCGGCCTTCAGCTGCCCCGCCAGTGTAGTAGTGGATGCAGAGGGCAACATATTGAGTGACCCCGACGGATTGTTGTTGGGAGTGACGCCGGTGGCCTGCGATACCGTTTCCGTTGATTTTGGAGCCATCACCGCCACCGATGCCTGTGGCGTTGCAACGCTGATGCAGACTTCAGGCCTTCCGACCGGCAGCAGTTTTGGCCCCGGAACCGAGGTGATGACCTTCCTCGCCATTGACAACAACGGCAACGCCAACACGTGCAGCTTCACCATTACGGTTGAGCCATTGGCGGCAGTGGCCGCCGACGTATTCCCGGCCGTTGCCTGCGAAGGCGAAGAAGTTACTTTCTTCTCAAACGTTTACGATACCGCCACCTACACCTGGCGGGATGCCCTCGGCTTTGTGGTGGGCACCGGCAGTGAACTCACACTTCCTTCGGTAAACCTCAGCCAGGGCGGCACCTACACCCTGGAGGCGACTTTCCCGTGGGGATGCACCATCAGTGGCAGCACCCTGCTGACTGTGGCTCCCAATCCTTCTATCGTCGCTGGCGCAAATGACATGTTCTGCCAGGGAGGCACGGCCGATCTGATGCTGACAGCCAACGACACGGCTTTTGCCGGCGTGGTGGACTGGGTCTGGGAATTCCCCAACGGCTCGCTGGTGTTTGAGCAGAACCCAACCGTGCCGCTGGCCACCTCCGATGATTCAGGCACCTACACGGTGACGGGAATCACGGACGCCGGTTGCGCAGCGACGGCAACAATAAATGTGGAGATCAGCGACCACCCGCCCATGCCGACCCTTTTCGGAACGGAATCAGCCACCTGTGTGGGTGAGCCCATTACCCTGACGGGCCAGAGCTATGTGGGAGGTACGGTAACCTACAACTGGTACGCCGTGCCGGATGCCGGCAGCGGATTGACCCCCATCAACAACCCGATCGTGCAGGTGAACCCGACCGAAGCCGGTGACTACCAGTATTTCTTCTTCGCAATTGTGGATGGTTGTACTTCTGATACTGCCGTGTGGTCCGTCAATGTACAGGCGCCGCCGGCCTTGTCGCTCAGCGTAAATGGCAACCTGGAATGTGTTACCGGAGCGGATTCCATTCAACTGATGGCCAGCGGTCAGGCCGGCACCTGGCTGTGGGAAGGCCTCAATACCGGATTCATCTCCAACGAGCAGAATCCGGTGATCCTGAACGCCACCTCCGCCAACAGCGACACTTACAAACTGACCGCCACCACCTCCAACGGCTGTGTGAGCACCGCCAGCATCACTGTTGACATCACGGATCAGCCACCTGCGCCAACGCTCTCGGCCTCGGCCACTGAGCTTTGTGCCGGCGCAGAACTGACCTTGGCGGCTTCGCCGCAATACAGCAACGGGGCCCAGTACCTCTGGACGGGCAACAACCTGCCGCCTTTTGCTCCCACCGTGCAAACGCTTACCCTGGTGCCCAACACCACCGGCGACCTGGAATACACCTTTGCCGCCGTGGTAAATGGCTGCACCACCAGTGTTGCCACAGTGAACGTACTGGTGGAAGCCATACCGCCGGTTGACATCACCATAGACGGCAACACGGAATGCGTGGACGGAACCACCACCGTGACCCTGATACCGAACTCCACCGGTGCCACCAACTGGACCTGGACCAATCAGGCAGGCACTGTGGTCGGCACCAGTGAGAACCTCGTGTTCAACAACGCCACCTCGGCCCATTCCGGAACCTACAACGTTGTGGTCAGCAATGCGCTGGGATGTATGGCCTCGGGCAGCATCAACCTGACCATTACCGATGCCCTGCCCGCCATCGAGGCCATTCTGACGCAGCCGGCCTGCGAAGGTGGAGTGCTCAGCCTCAGCACCACCCTGATCACCGGTGCCACCTATGAGTGGAAGGGGCCGGGCGGAACCATCGCACTGACACCCGATCCGGTGATACCCAACGCCAGCCCGGCCATGAACGGCAATTACACCGTTACGGCTACCAAAGACGGCTGTACCAGTACCTCGCAGCCCCTGTCGGTGACTGTGGTGTCAGCACCCAATGCCAACAACGACCTGGTAATGGTGGAATACGAAACACCGCAAACTTTCAGTGTCGTTGACAACGACGGCCTCGTTGGCGATTACAGCATCAACGTGCTGCAACCGCCCATGCACGGCGGCCTGAGCTATCAGGGCAACGGACAGTTTTACTACAACCCGGCAGCCAAATTCCGTGAGAACGATCAGTTCATTTACGAGGTCTGCTACACCGATTGCCCGGACCTGTGCGATTTTGCCCTGGTGACCCTGGAAGTGCGTCATCCGGCTGATACCTGCGTGGTGGTCAACTTGATGACCCCCAACGACGATGGCATCAACGACAAGTTTGTGATCTCCTGCCTCGAGTTGGGCGATCATCCGGACAACCACCTGATCATCTTCAACCAATGGGGAGACAAGGTCTTTGAGGCCCAGCCTTATGAGAACGATTGGAAGGGAACCTACAACGGCCAGGATTTGCCCGACGGAACTTATTTCTACATCTTCCGCCTGGATGCCAAATCAGAGGTTCAAAAAGGATTCATCATGGTTCACCGATGAGGCCTGACACTTTTGCCGGCCGGGAGATTTGTGCCGGCCGGCAAATGCTGTTTTTGCGAAGAAAAACACCTGACAACCGGTTTGCCCATTGCGGCAGCGAATAAAAACCACCAACAATGAAGAAGTTATTTACAAGTGTGATAGTGTTGCTGACCGTGCTGACTGTTTACGCACAGCAGGAACCGCATTTTGCTTTTTACACCTTCAACCAGCAGTTTTACAATCCTGCCTTTGTGGGAAGCCGCAACACAGGGTCGTTTACCGCGCTGCACCGCAGCCAGTGGCTTGGTTTTGACGGAGCGCCCACTACCCAGATACTGAGCTTTCAGACACCCATCATGAAAAGCCGGGCCGGCGTCGGGGCATCCGTGTCCCGCTACCAAATCGGGTTTTCCTACGAATGGTTTGCCTCTGCTGCCTATTCTTACAACATCAAGTTGACCCAGGAGCTCAATTTGAGGATTGGTTTGCAGGCCACTTTGGAATACATGGCTTTTGAATTCGGAAGGCGGGATGTGGTCACCGTTACCAAAAACGACCCGGCATTGTCCGAAGGGGAGTTCACCAGCAAATATGTCGGCAACGTAGGTGCCGGAATGTACCTGACCTACAAAGATTTGTTTTATTTTGGTGGCTCATCCCCGCAGATCTATCCCAATCAAATCGGTTTTGACGAATTTACACAGAAAACTGCTGAGGCCTTCCCTCACCGCTATCTGAATGCAGGTGCCGTACTGCCCCTCAACGACCAGCTCGAGCTGATGCCGAACATCATGATTAAATGGGTTGACCAGGCGCCACTGGATGCCGATATCAATTTCAGTGTGCGCTACCTCGACCGGATCATGGGGGGGCTGAATTACCGGATCGGTGGCAACAAGAATGGCGATAGCCTCGGCCTGCTTTTATACTTTCAGGCCAACCAGAAAATCGGCGCCGGACTGGCGTATGAATTCACCATTTCTGACATCAAGAAATACGAATCCGGCACCGTGGAACTGGTCATCAGGTACGATTTGCGAGACGAAAAAACCAATCTTGAAAACCCAAGGTTCTTTAAAAAGCAGTGATCTGTGGTGCTTTTTCTTCGGAAACACCCGTAAAAACACTGTTTGGCACAATTCGGGTTTTTGATATTCCGAATGTGAAACACATTGAAAATTTAAGCATTGCCCCCGGATTAACCGTTTGTTGAAGCGTCTCGCTTCGCAACCTTACACCGACGCAATATGATACACAGAAAAGTCATTTTCGCAGCCCTGTTGTTCGTTGCCCTGCCCGGCTGGGTTCTGGCACAGATCCCACTGGCAGAGGAAAAGGTCGTGGTGACCAATGAAAGAAGGGTCAATTCCGATGAGCTGGAATTCAGCCCGGTCTTTTACAAAGACGGAATCGTTTTCATCACCTCCAGGTTTGAGAGTGTTCAGATGAACGTCAAAGACAAAAACATCGGCAGCAAGAACATTTTTTCCATCTACCGTTCACGCCGCGATGGTGAAGGCTTTTTACAGGAGCCAACTCCTTTTGCCAACGAACTCATGTTTCGTTTGCACGAAGGGCCATTGGCATTTGACCGCACCGGGCGGCGCATCTATTTCACCCGGAATGAACCCAGCAAAGTGGCTGCTGACGGCTTCAAAAAATTGCAGATTTACACGGCGAAGTACGATAGCATCCGCTGGGATAGTCTTGAAAAACTGCCCTTCAACAACCCCGACTTCAACTACCTGCACCCGACGGTGTCGCCCGATGATGATTTGATGATCATCGCTTCCGACCTGCCGGGCGGGTATGGAGGCATGGACCTTTATGCCGTGATAAAAGAAGACGGCAAGTGGTCAAAACTGGTGAACCTCGGCGGAACGGTGAATACCATCGGCAATGAAGTTTTCCCCTACCTGGCCGCTGACGGGACCCTCTATTTCTCGTCTGATGGACACGGAGGCTTTGGCAACCTCGACTTGTTTTACACCCGTCGTCAGCTCGGGGAATGGACCGCTCCGGTCAACCTCGGCGTGCCGTTCAACTCTCCCGCCGACGATTTCGGTTTTATCGTTGACCGGGACAACAAAAACGGATATTTCTCTTCCGACCGCAAAGGCGGCTTTGGCGAAGATGACATATACAGTTTCTACATTGAAGGCGATAGCCGGCCCATCGCAGGGGCAGGGCGCGGGCTTGAAGACCTCGTCGTAAAAGACGCCGTGGGCAATCCCATGTCGGGTGTCCGGATCAAGGCCATCCACATGGATGAAGTAGCCATCGCCACCGACAGCTCCGGCATTGTTCGGTTGCTGCCCGCCGAGGACGATCCCCAGCGTTTCGTCCTGGATGTCTCGCCCGATAACCTCGGAAATGAGGGCCTTACCGATGATTCCGGCAAAACGAACATCGCCTTGCGCCAGGGCAATTATGTGGTGAAGGTGTCCAAAGAAGGTTACCTTCCGGAGTACATTGTGGTAGGGCCTGAAACGGATTTGAGCAAGAAAGAGATCAGGCTCACGCCTGCGGCGCAATGTGTGACAGTATCAGGTGTGGTGTCCATCAACAATGGTCGCACGCCGGTTTCAGGTGCTACGGTGAACATTGTTGACATCAAGACCAAGGAGCGCATCACCGTGTTCAGCGATGAGCGGGGCTATTACGAATACTGTGTGCCCTGCAACCGGAGCTACACCGTATATGCTACCCGCAACAATGCCTCGACTGAGCCCGGCACCATTTCTACTTCTGAAATACCCTGTGTGCAACATACGATCATTGACATGCCTTTGCATTTCAAAGGTGCGCCGCTGTATGCCGGTATGACCATCGTGTTGCCGAATATCTATTTCAATTTTGACGACGACAAACTGCGCCCCGATGCCTACAAAGACCTTGACGAGGTGCTGGCCATGATGGAGGGCTTCCCGGGCATGCGCCTGGAGCTGGCCTCACATACTGACTCCCGGGGCGACAAAGCCTACAACCTCGACCTTTCACGTCGCCGTTCACTGAGCGTGATGAAATACCTCGTTGAGCATGGCATTGATGAAGACCGGTTGGTAGCAAGGGGTTATGGAGAGAGCCAACTGCGCAACCATTGTTCCGACGGAGTGGCTTGTTCTGAAGAAGAGCATCAGTTGAACCGCCGCACGGAGATCAAGATCATCGAAATGGGCGAAGACATGATGGGGCCCCAAGCCCCGGACCTGCTCTATGCCGGGCAGGAGGAAGAAAAAGACCCCAACTTTGAAAAAGGCGGCCAGGAAGAGGGGGTTCCGGTAAAGGCTTCCGAAGCGTTGCCTGAAGTGATTGATGAGGCAAACGCACCTGCTGATGGAACATTCATCGTCATAGCCGGCACTTTTGCCAACTATGAAAACGCCACCCGTCGTTTGCAGGCGCTGATCACCCTGGGTTACAGCGATGCCATGATCGTAAAGCAGGCCCGCAATGGCCTGTTCGCAGTGTGGGCCAGCAGGGTGGATGACAAATCAACCGCCTTCGATACCGTAAGAAAACTCTCCGCACAGCAGATCAATGCCTATGTGCGGAAACGATAACGAGCGTTTTCAAGCCTCTGACCAGCATGGAGGCTCTTAAACCAAACCATGCTGGACAGCGAACTTGACGAGTTCGGTGCTTGTGTTGAAATCCAGTTTTCGCAGGATGTTTTTGCGGTGCGTCTCCACGGTGTGCTTGCTGATGAACAGCGTTTTGCCAATGCGTTGGCTGCTGAGGCCCCGGCTGATCAATGCCAGGATCTCCTGTTCACGGCGAGACAGTGTCAGGCGTTTTTTGAAGCCGTCGCAGAACAGTTCTTCATTGGCCGCTTTGGCGGGCTTTTGCTGAACGGGTTCTACAACAACTGCTTCACCGCCATGAACCTGCTTCAGGGCTTCGGTGATTTCAGAGGGTTGGGCTGTTTTGGAAACAAAGCCGGCGATGCCTTCGTGAAACAGCGATCGTACCAGCTCTTTGCTGTGGTATTCAGAAAACACCACAATCTTCACCCAGGGGGCCTGGTCTTTTACCCGTTTGATGTTGGCGTAAAAGTCAGTGCCGGGAAGGTTCAGATCCAACAGCAGGAGATGCGGCTTTGCAACGGGAAGAAACTCAAGCATCTGCCGGGCAGATGTGGCAGTTCCTACCACCGTGAAGCCATCTGTTTTGGTGAGAAAGGTCTTCAATCCTTCAACCACAACGGGGTGGTCATCGGTAATGAATACCTTGAGGTGTAAAGTGTTGTTCATGGGATGAGTGTATTTGTCGTGTTTCCGAATTTCCATAAGGCCTGGGTATTCCGCATTTTACCAATGCCGGTTAAACCGATTTTGAGTTTAATGTGTGTGGTGTGGATATGTTCCCACAAAGGAGAATGCCTTCGTGATGTTGGAGGGTATTAGGTGCGTCCCGGTAATAGGCGTTGGAAGGGTTGGGACGGAAACCGGTTTTCAGGCAAGGTGCCGCAAGTTAAGGTTTTAACTACAACTTCGCAAATACGGCGCTGGATGACTTTTGTTTCAACGAATGGGAAAAAAACCACATTTTTTAAAAGTGTGTGAATTTACGGGCTCCTGAACAGGGGGCTTTTACACTAGCGATGCACTATAGTTCACTACAACAATCACTATTGAACAAAACCCTTTACAATGGCAAATTTGCCCAACAACGCTGAAAAATTGAGGAGCGAGATTTTGCATTTGCGTCGCCAAAATCAAAACCTCCAGGAGCAGCTCACACTTCACCAACGCATCATTCAGGAAATGCGCAGGGCATTGGATGCCGCCCAGCTTTTGGATGCTGCCAACCACTCCCGCCAACTGGCCGGCAAGGCCCTGGATCAGCAAAACGCCAGAAGGGAAAGGTTTGAACGCCTGACCCGCCGGGAGCGGCAGGTGCTGAAACTCATCAGCAAAGGCCTGACCTCCCGTCAGATTGCTGAAAAGCTGGGCATCAGCAAACTCACCATTGATACCCACCGCAAAAACATTCAGCGCAAGCTGGAAGTGTCAAACACCGTGGAACTGCTCAAGCTGGCCATGCACTTTGCATGAGCCCGTCAGGCTGTAATTCCTTCTCTGCCCTTCACCTGGCTCCAGGAACGCCACAACACCATTGCGGCGACAGCCGCTACGGCAAAACCGATCATGGCTTTGCCGGCCATGCCGTACACGAGGAACCCTATTCCGAAAAGGGAGCCATAGACGAGGAAACAGCCGGCTACCATGCAAAGAATCTCGAGGGGCAACTTGCCGGGTTCAATTTCTTTTTCATCAATTTTTCCTTCGGCAATGGCCGGGTTCAGCACCGGGCGCCAGCCAGCCGGGTGTGGTTTGATCAACTTGTAAAAGCTGAGCAGGGTGCCTTTGTCGGTAGGCGTGGTCAGGTAGGTCACGGCTATCCAACCTACTGTGGTGATGGCCACGCCAGAGATGAGTTGGATGTGCGAAGGAATCTCATCACCCCATTTTTTGAATACCAGCGCCACGGCGAAGCTGATCACCATGGCGGCAATTTCGCTCCAGGCGTTGATGCGCCACCAGAACCAGCGCAGGATGAAGATCAGCCCCGTGCCGGCACCGATCTGGAGAATGATCTCGAAAGATTCCAGGGCACTTTCCATTTTCAGGGCAACATAGGCTGAAAGTGCCATCAGCAAAACGGTGGAGATGCGACCGGCCAAAACCAGTTCCCGGTCGCTGGCTTCGGGTTTGAGGAAGCGCTTGTAAAAATCGTTGACCACGTAGCTGGAGCCCCAGTTCAGGTGGGTGGAGATGGTGGACATGTACGCGGCTATCAACGACGCAACCACCAGCCCCAGCAAGCCGGGAGGCAGGTAGGTCAGCATGGCCGGGTAGGCGAGGTCGTCTTTCAGGAAATTCTCGCTGATGTGCGGAAAAGCCGTTTTCAGGCTGTCGAGATCGGGGAAGACGACGAGTGAGGCCAGCGCCACGATGATCCAGGGCCAGGGGCGCAGTGCATAGTGCGTAAAATTGAAAAACAGGGTGGCACCGATGGCGTGGGTTTCGTTTTTTGCCGAGAGCATTCGCTGCGCAATGTAGCCGCCACCACCCGGTTCAGCACCCGGATACCACACACTCCACCATTGCACAGCAAGGGGGAGAATGAGGAAGGGCAGCAAGGCATTCATGTCGTTGAAATCGGGCAGGAAATTGAGTTTGCCGGAAACATTGGGGTGGGTGAGCAGGGCTTCCATGCCGCCGACTTCCGGCAGGTTGACCACCACATAGGCAGCACCCACCACTCCGATCATTGCGATGATAAACTGGAAAAAGTCCGTCCAGATGACGCCGGTCAGTCCGCCCAACGCCGAATATATGACTGTGACACCGGAAGCAATGAGGACGGTCTGTACCGGTGAAAGATTCAGCAACACCCCCCCGATCTTGATGGCTGCCAACGACACCGTGGCCATGATGACCACGTTGAACAGCACGCCAAGGTACAGCGCCCTGAAACCCCGGAGAAAAGCGGCCGGCTTGCCGCTGTACCGGAGTTCGTAGAATTCCAGGTCGGTGCCCACACCGCTTCTGCGCCACAACTTGGCATAGACAAAAACGGTGAGCATGCCGGTGAGCAGGAAGGCCCACCACTGCCAGTTGCCGGACACACCGTTTTTTCTGACCATGTCGGTTACCAGGTTGGGAGTGTCGGCACTGAAGGTGGTGGCCACCATCGAAAAGCCCAGCAACCACCAGGGCATGGTACGGCCGGAAAGGAAGAATTCCGAATAGCCTTTGCCCGCCTTCCGGGCTGCCAATACGCCAATGAAAATGGATAAAACGAAAAATCCAATTACGAATGACCAGTCTAATCCAGTTAAGTGCATAGTCCGTGTTTAAAGTTGTTTTTCGAAGAAAATAAGGTCAGTGCAAAGCGTCCTGCCTCTGAAACCTCTTATGAAAATGCAGTTATTGGGTGACATTGGAACTCCCCTCTCAACCCCTCTCAACTTCTCTCAACCCCTCTCATCCAAGACTACCTCTCGCAGTGCATCCAAAAAACCAATTGCCAAACGAAATTTTACTCCACCACCAACTCATCCGCGAAGAGCCAGGCCTCGTGGCCGGCTCCTGCTGCCCCGTCCGGTATTGTGCCGAAGCCTTTCGCGGTGATTTTTAAAAAGCGGGTCTTCACGGTGTCAAATGGCACTTCAACGGCAATCAATTTTTCTTCGCCTGCGGCAACCGGCAAAACGGCCACCTGCCGGAAGTCTTTGCCGTCATCTGAAACCGCAACCGTCAGTTCCACAGGCGCATAGATCCACTGCCCCGGGGCGTGGTAAAAACGGGTTGAAACCTTGCTGACAGCAGTGCCTTCGCCCAGGTCTATCACCGCTTCAAGGTCTTTGCCATCGAAGCCCAGCCACTCGCTGCCGCCGTAGCGTTCCACCGGCCCCAACACCCCATTGACGATGCTGCCGGGGCCGTTGCCGCTGTATTTTGCGGCAGGTGCTTCCGTCAGGCTGATCTTTTTGCCGGCAGCCTTGTGAAGCCGGATGCCGAGGGACTTGCCTTTGCCTTTGGCCTCGACATTCATGAAAGCCTGCGCCCTGATGTTTACGGAAGCGACGCCCTTCACCACCTCTGCCAACGGGAATGCCCCTTTGTAAACCGGACTTTCCGCCGTGGGTGCCGATCCATCGGTGGTGTAGTGGATTTCCAGGCCGGCAATAGTTGGCGCCATTTCAATGCGGATGCCGGTGCCGTCGCCGGTGAGGGCCTCGATGCGGGTATCGTAAATCTTTTCGGCGGCGTTCACGCCCATTGCTTTGAGCCGCTCCAGGTGGATACTGAGCCGCTGAAGAAAGTCGTTGTAATCTTTCCGTTCAGGTGCAGTCCAGGTCACCTCTGCCATGGCGCAGGCCCTGGGGAACACCATGTACTCCACGTGTTCCGGGGTCAGCATGTACTCCGTCCAGACGTTGCCCTGGGCGCCCATAATGTATCTGGCTTCTTCTTTGGTGAGCGCCTCCGGAATGGGCTCGTAACTGTACACCTTCTCCAGGGGCAGATAACCGCCAATGGCCAGGGGCTCACCGGGGTCTTGCGACTGGTAGTAGTCGAAATAGCAGTAATCGGTCGGGGTCATGATCACGTTGTGGTGTTGCTTCGCTGCCGCAATGCCGCCTTCGGTGCCCCGCCAGCTCATCACCGTGGCGTTGGGTGCCAATCCTCCCTCCAGAATTTCATCCCAACCGATGATGTTTCGCCCGTGTGTGTTGAGGAAGCGCTCCATGCGTTGTATGAACCAGCTTTGCAGTTCGTGTTCGTCTTTCAGTCCTTCCCGTTGGATAATGGCCTGTGCCGTGGGGTTGGTTTTCCATTGCGTTTTGGGGCATTCGTCGCCACCGATGTGGATGTATTCCGACGGGAAAATGTCCATCACCTCTGTCAGCACATTTTCCAGAAATTCGAAGGTTTCCTCGTTCGGGCAATAAACGTCTTCAAATATGCCCCAGCGTTTGGCTACCTCCACGGGTTGGCCGGTGCAGCCCAGTTCCGGATAGGCAGCCACGGCCGCCTGGGCATGGCCCGGCATTTCAATTTCCGGAATCACAGTGATGAATCGCTCGTTTGCGTAGCGGACGATCTCACGGGCTTCTTCCCGGGTGTAATAGCCGCAGTAGCGTTTGCCATCGTACTGGTGGGGCTGGTCGTTGTAATGCCCTACGAGGGTTTCATCGCGGCAGGCAGCCACCTCCTGCAGGCGGGGGTATCTCTTGATCTCGATCCGCCAGCCCTGGTCTTCCGTCAGGTGCCAGTGGAAGCGGTTGAATTTGTGAAAGGCCAACAGGTCAATGTATTTCTTCACAAACTCCACGGGAAAAAAATGCCGCCCCACATCGAGGTGCATGCCCCGGTAGCTGAACCGGGGTGCATCTTCAATTTCCACACAGGGCAGGGAGAGTTGTGCCACCGGGCCTCGTTCCACTTCCAGGGGCATCAGTTGCCGGAGGGTCTGCACCGCATAAAAAGCCCCGGCCCCGCCCCGGGCACGTACCGCAACTCCATCTTTGGCAATTTCGAGTTGGTATGCTTCGCCTCCGGCAATGCTGTTGTCGAGGATGAAATTGAAAGCCCCGTCTTTGGGTTTTCCGAAGGCCATCCCGACCTTGTTCACACCCGCCCGTTCCAGCAGGTTTTTGAGGTGGGTACCTGCCTTTTGCAGGTCTTCATTTTCTTCGGAAAAAACAATGCTGACCTCCGCCGGCACCGTAAACCGGCCCTGGCGTTCCGACAATTGTTGAGGTTTGGGAATGACCGGATAGGCATTGCCGGTTTCAGAAGGATTGATTTGCTGGCAAGCGATAAAGCCGGCGACAATCAACAGCACCGGCAGGAGGGTAACTCTCATGGTTTAAAGATTTGCGAACAAGGTAAAATTTTTTGAAACAGTGCCATTGGCACAGCATCTCCGTCTTCTGCAAAAAGTCGTTTTTCCGAAGGAAACCATGTTTTAGCGGGAGGTTTTTGGTGGTTTGCAGTTAACCACGTTTACTAAACCTCCAAAGGTTTAGTAAACGTCCAATCCTGAGTGCACCCAGTTCCGGCAAGTGTTAAGTCGAGCCTGGCGAGACGTCACTTGCCGCACAAAGGATTATGCCCCTGGCGCCGGCCGGACAGGCTCAGTTCCTCAGTTCCTCAGTTCCTCAATTCCTCTCCCGACGAATGTCGGGACTCACTTCCTCCCCCGATGGCTATCGGGGCTTTTGCCAGTCAAACTTCCATCTTGCGAAGGCCTCCATGGCCTCGTATTCGGCAAAGCCGAGTTGGCGGTAGAGTTCTGCGGTGGCCTTGTTGCGGTCTTTGGCCCTTTGCCAGAACTCCCTGTCGTCTTCGCCGGGGAAAGGTGGCCGGTCTTTTTGCGACTGGTGCATGAAGATGGCCTTTTGTTTACGGGCCACCTGATCGGGGCTCATGGGCACTGCCATGTCAATTTCATGGATGGGGAATTCATGCCAGGCGCCTCGGTACAGCCACAGCCAGCAGTCTTGCATCCAGGTTTCGCCTTTCAGTTTTTCGAAGGCAGCCAGGATGGCTTCGAGGCAGACCCGGTGGGTGCCATGGGGGTCGGCGAGGTCGCCGGCGGCGTAAACCTGGTGGGGCTTCACAGCCTTCAGCAGGTTGGCCACCAGGTCAATGTCGGCATCGGTGAGGTCGCCTTTGTGAACGTGGCCGGTTTCGTAAAAAGGCATGTCCAGAAAGTGGATGTTGTCGTCGTCTTTAATTCCTGAATATCGGGCAGCAGCGCGGGCTTCCCCTCTTCTGATGAGGCCTTTGATGGCCCTGACTTCGGGTATGTCGGCCTGTCCTTTTGCTTTGTTGTGGAGGAAGTCGAGGATTTTCTGGTAGTGCTTGTTCAGGTTTTCACTGAGCATGCCCTGGGAGGCCATGTACTCCCGCTGAAATTCCACATACCGGCGGGCGTCGTGATCGTGTACGGCGATGTTGCCACTGGTTTGGTAGGCAACGTGCACATCGTGTTCCTGGTCCACCAGCCGCATGAAGGTACCCCCCATCGAGATCACGTCGTCGTCGGGGTGGGGTGAGAAGATGATGCTGCGTTTGCGGGCGGGATTGGCGCGTTCGGGGCGGGTGCTGTCGTCAGCGCCGGCTTTGCCTCCCGGCCATCCGGTAATGGTGTGTTGCAGCCGGTTGAAAATTTTGATATTGAGTTCGTAGGCGCCGTTTTCTTTCAGCATCAACTCGCTGAGGCCATGTTCGTTGTAATCTTCGTTGGTGAGTTTGAGGATGGGCTTGCCGGTTTTTTGAGCAGTCCAGACCACTGCCTGGCAGGCCAGGTCTTCTGTCCAGTTTACCATTCCGCAAAGCCAGGGTGCCGTGGTGCGGGTGAGGCGCTCGGCTGCGGGCCAGTCCAGAATGACCCTGACGTTGGGGTGCTTCTGAAGAAAAGAAGCAGGCACCTGAGAGCTGACCGGCCCTTCCACCGCTTCTTTAACGATGTCGGCTTTGTGCTGTCCCCAGGCCAGCAGGTAGATGGTGCGGGCTTTCATGATGCTGCCAATGCCCATGGTGATGGCCCTGGTCGGTACGTCTTCTTCTGCAATGAAGTCTTTGATGGCATCGCGCCGGGTCAGGCCGTCCAGCCTGACCATCCGGGTCAGTGAAGTTTCCCAGGAGCCCGGTTCGTTGAAGCCAATGTGGCCGGTTCTGCCAATGCCGAGCACCTGAATGTCAATGCCTCCGGCCAGGTCAATCTGTTTTTCATACCACTGGCAGTACTCCGCCACTTTTTCCATTGGAATGGTGCCGTCCGGGATGTGAATGTTTTCCGAAGGGATGTCCACATGGTCAAAGAGGTGCTCGTGCATGAAGTGCCAGTAGCTCTGGGGTGCCTCTTTGGGCATGGGGTAGTACTCGTCCAGGTTGAAGGTGATGACATTCTGAAAACTGAGGCCTTCGTTGCGGTGCATGTTGACCAGTTCCTGGTAGAGTTTGATGGGCGATGAGCCGGTGGCCAGCCCCAATACGATTTGTTCTCCGTCCTGTTGTTTCTGGCGGATGGCCAGGGCAATGCTCTTTGCCACATGCAGGCTGGCTGCCCGGCTGTCGTCCCAGATTTTGACGGGAAGTTTTTCAAAGGTCTTGAATTGGAATTTGATGGGGCTTTTTCCGGAAGGAGAAGAAGTGTTCAGCATGCTAATTCTGGTTGTGGGCTGCACTTT
Source organism: Saprospiraceae bacterium (assembly GCA_026993525.1). Classification (GTDB taxonomy): domain Bacteria; phylum Bacteroidota; class Bacteroidia; order Chitinophagales; family Saprospiraceae; genus UBA6168. The sequence goes on along the minus strand of JALWSS010000227.1, from coordinate 7,095 downwards.
TTTGTCGGGTGGAAAGTTGAAGCCGAGCCCAATGAGAACGGACGTTGCAGAACCGGCAAAACTAACAAATGACTTTGGGGATGTGAAACGGTACAGCGGCCTGGCCGGTTATTCCGCTCAACGGCTTTGAGTCAAAAGAAATTTGGCAATTCATCAGACGGAACCGCTGATCCCCGTCCTGTCAGATTCTTTCCTCATGGAAATTGCCGAACTTACAACCCTTTAGGAAACAGGTTTTTTTGGGGTTGGCAGCCTTCCGTACAGGTGAGGCGTTCAGCTCATGAATCAAACACAGTTTACCATGAAATCACACTTGTTCTTCGCTTGCGCAATGTTTTTTTCTGCCGCTGTTATCCATGCCCAGCAGGCTCCGGCCAACGGTAACGTTCCGATATCCGTTTCATCCGGTGGCGGCCAGTATGGTTCCATGTTCGCCAATTTGATGAACAAAAGGACAAAAGCCAGGTATGCCATTTTGGGCACACCCTACCTTTTTGATTACTGGACCACCGGCACCGTTGACATTGACGGCCAAACCTACGTTCTGGAACAGGTAAAACTCGACCTGGTAGAAAAAGCCCTGGAAGTCATTTATGATGGCGAACAGAAGTACATCGATGCCTACCGTTTTACCCGCTTCACACTATACGACCAGGTGAACAACAAGCCGGTGTACTTCACCAATGCCAACCTTTACAAAGTTGGGGGAAAACGGCTGGATTCGGGCATCATGAAAGTGACCCAGGTTGGTGAATACAACATCCTCACCTACATGAAAGCCCGGCTGGTGCATCCGAGCCAGGCTCAGCTTATCAACGGCGTTGATCCGAGACCAAAAGTTGTGAAGGAAAACTTTATATACCTGGAACACGAGGGGGTGGTGTACCCCGTCCGGAAAAAGAAAGACCTTGAAAAAGCGTTGAGTCGCCACCAGGGTAAACTAAAGCGCTACATGAAGGAAAACAAGCTCAACGTAAAAAACGAAGCAGACCTGATGGGGCTGTTGATTTACATTCAGCAGTAAGCAATTGTCGGTTCAGACCCGCTCCCGTCATTCCTCCAGTTTAAAATCCTGTTTGCCGCCGGTCTTTTCCAGCAGGCGGGTTTCTTTGATCACAATGTGATGGGAGAAGGCTTTGCACATATCGTAAATCGTAAGTGCAGCCACGGAGGCTCCGGTCAGAGCTTCCATTTCCACCCCGGTTTTGGCCGACACACTGGCGGTACAGTTCACCACCACTTCCCGTTTTTCATTGAGTTCGATGCTGATCTTGCAGTGGTCAAGCGGCAGGGGGTGGCACAGCGGGATCAGGTTGCCGGTTTGTTTGGCTGCCATCACTCCCGCAATGATTGCCGTTTGGAAAACAGGGCCTTTTTTGGTTTTGATGTCCTCACCTTCCAAGTGGGAAAGTATTTCATCGTTCAGTACGACGATGCTCCGAGCAGTGGCAGTTCTGCGGGTTGTGTTCTTTGCGCCCACATCCACCATGGCTGGGTTGCCCCGGGCATCCAAATGGGAAAATTCTTTCTTCACAAGTGTCGGGTTGTTGGTTGAATTTGTTTGAGTTTCAAAAGTACATAGTCCGGGAGTATATCATTGCTGATCCGGGATTTGGGAACAGCTTTATTTGCTAACTTTGGGCCCCCGATGGCCATTCGTTGCACGGCTTCATTCTTTTTTTTCTTCAGAAAGAAGTTGTGTTGGCCGTTCGTCGGAATTGAACCGACCTGACCGTTGAAAAGATTTTTCAAACTTTGACCCTGTTGATTGCAACCCGAACGGAAGCATGCACCGTATAGGTAGTCACGCTCGACAAAGCACAAAATGCTTGCAACGCACCTTGACAAAATCATTGACAAGAACCACTACAACGAAGAATCATGAAGTCGAAAATCGTACTGTGGGGCTCCAATGCCCAGGATGAAAAGATCTTGATCGCCATCGCACTCCGCCCAGACGACAACAAGGTTGACATTTATACTTTCCCCGAAGAAGTAGCTACGGAGGATTTCTACCAGCAGATGATGAAAGAATGGCGCGACGGCGAAGGATTTGAATTGCCGGAAAACCACACCCACCTCGAAAGGGAACTCTCCGTTACGGAAAGCCTTTTGCCCGAAGACTTGAAAGTTGAACGAACGGACCTGATCCAGCGGGCCCAAACCGAATGGCATTTCGTGGTGCTTTCTACCAAGCTTCGCCAGATGTTTGAAAGTGAGTTGGAAGAGCTCAGGGAAAAGGTTGAAGGGCTAAAGGAATACGACAAAGAGGTTTGGGAAAACCTGAAAGAGTTCTGGTCAAAACTTCAACAGCAAATAAAAGACCGCAACCTGGTACACGAACATGCCGATGCCCTCAGAGATGCCACCAATGAGCTCTTTGGCAAAATGAAGGAGATGAGGGCCAAACTGGACAAAGAGTTCGAGGAAAGCTCGGCCAGGGTGCGTGATACTTTTATGGCCACCCTCGAAACCATCTATGAAAGGCTCAACAAAGGAGAAAAATTCCAGACCTTGTTTGAGGAACTGAAAAAACTCCAGAGCCAGTTCCACCAGAGCACCTTTACCCGCAACGACAGAAGTACGGTCTGGGAAAAACTCAACCAGGCTTTCAAAGATGTGAAAGCCAAACGCTTTGGTGGCGCTTCTGAAGATTCCTCCACCCAAATCCAACGCCTGGAACGCCGCATCAATGGCCTGGTGGGCGCCATCGGAAAAATGGAGCGATCCATTAAAAGAGACCACAGCGACCTGGAATACGAGCGCAGAAAAATAGAGACCACCGACGGCCAGTTGGAAGCCCAGATACGCCAGGCAAAAATCCTGATGATAGAGGAGAGGGTGCGCTCCAAAGAGGAAAAACTCAAAGACATGAACGCTACCCTCGAAACCTTGCAAACCCGCCTGGAAAAAATGAAAGAACGGGAAGAAAAACGCAAGGCCCGGGAGGCTGCAAAAGAGGCGGCCAAAGAAAAAATTAAGCAGGAAGCTGAAGCCGCAAAAACACTGACACCCGAAGAAATCGAAAAACTCAAAGAAGCTGCCAAAGAAATTTCCGATGCAAAGGAAGAAGCCAGGCCGGAAGACAAAGACTCCATTCTGGAAGCAGTAGGCTCCACACTTGGCGACAGCCTCAACGACCTGGTGGACACGGCCAGCGCCGTGGCCTCCGTAATCGGTGGTAAAATCGGCGAGGCCATTGAAGACCTCAAAGAAGAGCTCGGAGAAATCAAAGACGAGGTGGAGGAAAAAGTGGCCCAAAAAGAAGCCGAACGAAAGGCCGAAACTTCGGAAAAGGATGAACCGCAAACCAAAGCGGATGCTACTGAAGAAGAATGATTCCGGTGAAGACCTTATGGGGTTTCCGAAACCTCATAAGGCCTGAAATGTTAGTATTGGTACAATATGCTCTCTATGGAAAAAAAGTTAAAAATCATTACTAAAGGCGAGGATAAAGGAAATCTGTTATATTGGCTCTCAATGTCTTACAAGGACAGAATGATCGGGTTGGAAAAGCTCAGAAAAGCCCACATCATCAGGAAGTATGGAACTCGACAAGGATTTCAAAGAGTTTATAGAATTACTAAACGAGCATAGTGTCAAATCCTCGTCATTGGCGGATACGCAGTGAATTTTCATGGATATCCAAGGTACACCAGGGACATTGATTTTTGGCTCTGGATGACCAGGCAGAATATCGAAAAATTAATCGAAGCCCTTAAGCAATTTGGTTTCGGCGATTTGGATTTAAGAATTGAAGACTTTCTGACACCTGAAAACATAGTGCAGCTCGGGTATGAGCCTTACAGAATTGATTTGCTGGTAGATGTTAAGGTGTTGACTTTGAAGAGTGTTTTGAGAGAAGGATAGAGGCTGAACTTGATAGAATCAATGTCAATTTCTTATCGCTCCAGGATTTGATAAAGGCCAAAAAAATGACCGGGAGGCTCCAGGATTTGGCAGATGCTGAACAGCTTGAGAGAATCGAAAAAGAGAAAGAAAAGAACCAATAAAGATTTTTACCCAAGTCGAAGTAGTTTGGGAAAATTTCAGCTTTGAACTTCAGTTGGGGTTGGGAGTTTGGGTCCCGAATCCCGAAAGCCTTCGGGATCGGGATCGCCGCCCAAACCACTTCGTTTTGAGTATACTTACCCTATTTCTCCCGTTCCGTAACGTATTTCACCAGTGCTTTAAGAGAAGTTTTTGCCGCTGAATCCGGCAGGTCATTCAGGATGTCGAATGCCTTTTGGCTGTATTCATTCATGGCCGCTCTGGCGTATTCCAGACCACCGGAATTTCTGACAAATTCAATCACTTCTGCCACTTTTTCGGGTTTGTTGCTGTGCCGTTTCACCAGGTTGATGATGTGGCGGCGCTGGTCAGCCGGGGCCTCCTTCAGGGCGTAGATCAGCGGCAGGGTGAGCTTTTTTTCCTGGATGTCAATGCCGAGGGGTTTGCCCACGTCGGCGTTGCCAAAATCGAACAGGTCGTCTTTTATCTGAAAAGATATTCCGATGGCTTCACCGAACTGTCGCATTTGCTCTATCACCTCTTCATCGTCGGTGGTGGAGGCCGCGCCGGCGCTGCACGCAGCGGCTATCAGCGAGGCCGTTTTCTGGCGGATCACATCGTAATAGACCTCCTCCCCGATGTCAAGCCGGCGGGCTTTTTCCAGTTGCAGCAGTTCACCTTCGCTCATGGCCTTAACCGCTTCGGAAAGGATTTCCAGCAGGCGGAATTCTTTGTTTTTCAACGCCACCAGCAGGCCCTGCGCCAGCAAATAGTCGCCGACCAGCACGGCAATTTTGTTTTTCCACAACGCATTGATGGAGAAGAAGCCCCGGCGCTCGTAGGCATCGTCCACCACATCATCGTGAACGAGGGTGGCGGTGTGGAGCAGTTCCACCAGCGAGGCAGCCACATAGGTGGCCCCGGTGGTATCACCACAGGTTTTGGCACTGAGAAACACGAACATGGGCCTCACCTGTTTGCCCTTGCGGCGCACGATGTAATACATGATGCGATCCAGCAGGGGCACCTTGCTGCGCATGGAATCACGGAAGTGGCTTTCAAATTCTGAAAGCTCTTCAACGATGGGTGCTTTTATGGCTTTTAACGGATGGCTCATGTAAGGCTGATTCCGGCTTGCCGGCAAAAGTAGTTTTTTTGACGGGTATGCCGGGGTTGGAAAAGTAGTCAACGGTGCAACAACCGGTTTGGTAAAAGGATTTGGGTTGGGAGGTTTTTTCAATCCAGGTTTTCCAGAAATTTCACCTGCCATTTTTCCGTCACCTCCCGGGGTATCGGGACAGGTTGCGGCAATGACGCGCCGGGTTTCAGCATGCCCAGCATGAAACCGCCGCCACCGGCGCCGCACACTTTCAATGCTCCGGCATCCGAATCCAGCAGTTGTTTCCAAACCGGATGAAACGCTCCGGGAATGAGCCAGGGCGTGTTTTCCAATTGAAAGCGGCTGATGTTTCTGAATGAATCGAAAAGGCCGGGCCAGTCGCCGGAAAGCATTTGTTCGATGGCAGCATTTACCGAAGGAAGCAATTCCGATCTGCATCGCTGTTCAAACCCGGGTTCCTGCCAGGCATCCAGAAATTTCCGGATGAGCGGCGTAGCCGAGCGGCGGACACCTGTGTTCAGGATGAACAGCCCGCTGCCGTGCAAGGGGGGCAGCCCGGTGGTTTCAACCCCCTCAGCATATATGCGCACCGGTTCTTGCAGCAACGATACGAGCGGGTCAGTGCCACTGCTCTTGCCGTGAAAAAAGGCCTCGATGGCTGCCAGCCCTTGCCGCAGGATTGGGAGGTCCTTCGGTAAATGGGAGCCCCAGCGATCCACTATGGCCGCTACCACCGAACCCGAACTGCCCAGTCCGTACCCTTCCGGGATGTTGGATTCCAGCACCCAGCCTTCAGCAAGGGCTTTCCGAAATCCTGCTGTATCAATTTCAAATGGCAAGTTCCCGCGCTGTTCTTCCAGCCATCCGGCCAGCCTGGGCAGTTGCTGTTGTTTTTTCAGTATTTCTTCCTTCGGTAAATCCGCCTGCACCCACCTGCTGCTGTAGGCCTGCAGTGGCATGGCCAGGGCACTGGTGCCCAAATTCACGGTGTGTTCCCCAAAAAGTAAGATTTTGGCAGGGTAGCTTTTCATGCCCGCAAAGGTAGCCCGGCCCGATCAATCTGACTTGCACCTGAACTTCTCGCCGCACTGCATACATTTGCTTTTTTTGAGGAACTGAGGAACTGAGGAACTGAGGATACGTCGGCGATGGTTATGAACCTCGCCGACGTTTGCTTTTACCCACTGGCCGATAAGCGCCCAGTTCACACAAGTGTTGAGCGCAGCGGCACTTGCAAACTCTCCTTTGTGTGGCAAGTGACGTCTCACCAGGCTCGACTTAACACTTGCCGGAACGGAGATTGTTTGCAACTTCCTTGCTGTGGTGACTTAGGTTGTTGCGATGAATAACACCGTCACTCAACTAGCTCTTTTCATTCACAACGCATTTGTCATGTCATTACTCAGATCAATTCCGATTCTATTTTTTGCGGTACTGTTTGGTTGTCAGAACCATGACAGGGAGGTACACTTAATCCCCAATGGCTACATTGGAAAAGTTCAAATCATTTACGACATTCCGGAAGGGATGCCAATTGAGTACGATGACAGAGGATGGAGGGTTTATCGAATTCCTGAAAATGGTGTTTTACTCTCCCAATTCTCTCCCAATCCTGGAGGGTTTAGACTAGACGATCGGGAGTTTTTTTATGTTGACAACCAAAAGAAGACCAAAATAGATTGGTTTACCGGCATAGACCCAAGATACAGGGATATAGAAAAATCGATTAAAATGTATCCGGATTTGGTTTGTGTATATGGAATAACTTTAACTAGTGGGAGACTGAGGATTTCTAAGGACCCAGACAGATATGCCACGCATTCCTTAATTTATTTTGTTGATTCTCTTAAAACAATAGTCCGTGAAAGTTTTTAATGCATAAAAGGGTGAAAGTTTTAAGTTTGAGGTTAGCAACCAAACAAAAAACAATCACCCAATGAGTACAAGACTCATCAATGCAATAC
>JALWSS010000226.1 GCA_026993525.1 Saprospiraceae bacterium | reverse complement strand
CAGGGTTGAATAACCAAACTGCTTTACGGGTTGAAGGTCAAGTCTTGTGAAGCTGAAAATTCTTGCTGAACAGGTGGAGGTTTCCATATTTTACACAGGATTTTTTCTGCATGCAGTGCTGTATTTCCAACGGGTTCAGATGTCCGGTAATATTGGTGTTTCGGTAGTGCGGAACGTTCGGTGTGCAAGATAAGGGAGAATTTTTATTTGTGCAAGGGGGCGGAATGATAGCTCAATATTTTGTTGAAAAATGCAAGCAACTATTACAAGCCACCGAAACACGGGTATACAACCGCACCTGGGATGGGACATTTCAACATTAATCAGTTCCTCCCTTTCCCAAAAATCCCCAATCTTTGCTCCTTCCAAACTGCTGCCCTGTGAAGCGAACATTTACCAAAGAAGAGATAGCCAATTACTACGACCACACCGAGGTCCACTACCGCCGCTTTTGGAAGCTGGAGGAAAGCATGGGCCTGCACTACGGCATTTGGGAACCCGGCATCTCCACCCTTGCCCAGGCCATCAAAAACACCAACGAGCGGCTGGCCCGACTCGGCAAGGTGCAAAAGGGCGAACGGGTGCTGGATGCCGGCTGCGGCGTTGGTGGCTCTGCGATCTATCTCGCTTCGGAATTCGGTTGCCGGGTAAGCGGCATCACCCTCAGCCGGCGGCAGGTGGACAGGGCAAGCGGATTCGCCCAAAAATCAGGCTTGTCGAAGCTGCTGGACTTCAGTTGCCAGGATTACACCCACACAAATTTTGACGACAACACTTTTGACCGGGTCTGGGCCATCGAAAGCATGCAAACCGCCACTGACAAAGCCGCTTTCCTTCGGGAAATGAAGCGGCTGCTCAAACGCTCCGGCAGCATCCTCATCGCAGACGTTTTCAAACACGGCGACTGGAGAATCGAACAGCAGCCCCTGATGCAAACCATGCTGGGCGGCTGGGCCATGAGCGATATACTCAGCGTTGACGAGTTTGACCAGGAAGCCCGGAAGTTTGGAATGCAAGTCAACGGGCATGAAAACGTGAGCCGGCAAATCGTCCCCTCCATCAAACGGATTTACCGGGCTGCCCTGGCCGGCATGCTGGGCACCAAATGGTACAACCTGTTCCACAATGCCACCTACTTTTCCAAAATTCACTACAAAACCGGACTGGCCCAGTACAAAGCCTGGAAAAAAGGGCTGTGGGGCTACCACCTGATCGAATTAATAAACCAACCATCATGAACTACGAAAACCTGCTCGTTCAAAACGAAGACGGCATCGTCATCCTGACCATTGACCGGGAGAAAGCACTCAATGCGCTGAACACCCAAACGATGCTGGAACTGAAGCGCTTCTTTGCCGAAGATGCTCCCAACATCGAAGGTCTCAAAGGGATCATCGTCACCGGTGCCGGTGAAAAGGCATTCGTGGCCGGAGCGGACATCAAGGAATTTCTGCAACTGGACGCCGAAAAGGGCCGGGAAATGGCCGCCAGGGGACACGAGGTATTCTTCGCCATCGAGCGCTTCCCGAAACCGGTAATCGCTGCCGTGAACGGATTCGCACTGGGCGGCGGCTGCGAACTGGCCATGGCCTGCCACCTGCGCATCGCCGGCGAGAAAGCCCGCTTTGGCCAACCGGAGGTCAACCTGGGCATCATTCCCGGCTATGGCGGCACCCAGCGGCTGGTGCAGTACATCGGCAAAACCAAAGCCCTGGAACTGCTCATGACCGCCGACATGATAGATGCCCGGCAAGCCCTGGAACTTGGCCTGGTCAACTACGTCGTTGCCGCAGGCGAAGAGCTGAATAAAGCGAAGGAACTGCTGCAAAAGATAGCCGGAAAAGGCCCCATTGCCATTCAAAAGGTGATTGAATGCGTGAACGCCTGTTTCGAAGAGGGCGTAAACGGTTTCGAGTATGAAGTCAGGGCCTTCGGTGAAACAACCGCCACCGATGATTTCAAAGAAGGTGCAGCGGCCTTTGTCGAAAAACGCAAACCCAATTTCAAAGGGAAGTAAAATGGCCGAACCGTCCCCCACTCCACCCGCAGCAAAACCCAAACCCAGCTACAAATGGGGCTGCCCCGGCATGTTGTTGTTGGCTCTGCTCATCCTCTACGGCCTGCAGAAACTTGGCTGCAGCCCCCTGCAAGTGCATGAGAAGATCGAGGTTATTGAGTGAAGGGTATGGAGGGTTATGAAGGGTTATGAAGGGTTATGACCCCGATATTCATCGGGGATGAAGGGTTATGACCCCGATATTCATCGGGGATGAAGGGTTATGAAGGGTTATGAAGGGTTATGAAGGTTGTAGGTTGTCCCCGATACCGAAAGCTTTCGGTATCGGGGTCGGTTGCCGGATAGCAGGTATACTCTGCTAAACTCTGTTCTAAACTCCTTTTACTCTGTGGTTAAAAAGTGTAGAGTGTAGAGTGTAGGGTGTAGGGTTGGAGGTGCAGTATCTATCATCATTCATACCTCATCCTTCATCCCTGAATTATTTGGTTTAGCAGAGCTTGCCACATGTCACGTGTCACCCGTCACGTCTCACGAGTCACGAATTCATCAAAACCGGCTCAGCCTGCACGGCATTCAGCGCATTTTTCAGGTCGTAGATAATGTCATCCGGATGTTCGACGCCGACGGAGAGTCGGACGAGGTTGGGCGTGATGCCGTAACGCAGTTTTTCTTCCGGCTCCAGGCCGGCGTGGGTCATGGTGGCCGGGTGTTGCGCCAGCGATTCCGTACTTCCGAGGCTTACGGCCAGCTTGACAATTTTGAGGTTGTTCAGAAACTGGAATGCCTCTTTTTCGCCGCCGGCAATTTCAATGGATACCATGGCTCCGGGGGCTTCACACTGATCTTTGTAGATTTCGTATTGCTCGCCATCTGCCGGTGTCAGAGTGCCGAGGTAGTGTACTTTCTCCACTTTTGGGTGGTTGACCAGCCACTTCACCACCTTTTGAGCGTTGGAGTTTTGTCTTTCCATTCTGATTTTCAGTGTCTCGAGGCTTCGCAAGAGCAACCAGCCCGTCCAGGGGCCGGCCATGTTGCCGAGGAAGGTGCGCAGGGTTTTCACCCTTTCCATCAGTTCTTTTGAAGCCAAAACAGCACCGGCAATCACATCACTGTGACCGCCGATGTATTTGGTAGCGGAATAGAGCACCAAATCTGCGCCATGCTTCAGCGGGTGCTGCCACAGCGGGCCCAGGTAGGTGTTGTCAACTGCCACCAGCACCCGCCGTTCAGCACTTCCAAAATGATCGGCAACTTCCCGGCACATTTTGATGCTGATCAGGTCATTGGTGGGGTTGGCCGGTGTCTCCAGATAGACCATGGCCAGCCGGTTGGCGTGGCCGCTTTCGCTGATCATCCGGATGAGCTGATCTTTTGAGGTGCCCGGCGCAAAGGCCAGGACATGGATGCCGTATTTTGGAAGAAAATGCTGAATGAAATGGCTGGTGCCTCCGTAAACGGGATTGCTGTAAACGAACAAATCACCCGGTTGCAGGAACTCCAGCATGGCGGTGGTAATGGCAGACATACCGCTTTCGAAAACCGCACAATCCTCTGCCCCGTCCCACAGTGCAAGCCGGTTCTCCAGTATTTCCAGGTCCGGGTTGTTCAAGCGGCTGTAAATGAGGCCGGGGTTCTCCTTTTCGCCTTTTTCCCGAAGGCCATAGGCCAACTCAAAGAAAGCCTTGCCTTCCTCAGCGGATTGGAACACAAAAGTGGAAGTCTGGAAAATGGGACATTTGATGGCGCCTTCTGACCACTCCGGTTTGTAACCGTAAGACATCATCAAACTTTCCGGGCGGAATTGGTGCTTTTTCATAAGCTATCTTTTTGGCTTTATTTGCTTCGCAAAATTACTCTGCAAAGACCATCATCCCAATGATTTGCGTCAATGCAGTAAATATTCCTTCATAATATTAATTTTGCCAAACTTTTTCCCGTATCACATCCATCCAATTGCTACTCCTGGAAAAATTTGCTGCCATGACCAACCACCTTCTCGATGAAACCGACCTGTCCATTCTGAGAATGCTTCAGGAAAACGCCTACACCACCATCAAGGAGATCGCTTCGCAACTCGACCTCACCACCTCACCGGTGCACGAGCGGGTGAAAAGGCTGAAAATGCAGGGTTACATCCAACGCTACGTGGCCCTCCTGAACCGAAACAAGCTCAATTACCAACTCCTGGCCTTCAGCAATGTGCAACTGAAAGAACACGCCGCCGTTTACCTTGAAAAGTTTGAAAAGGACGTGCAAAGCCTTCCGGAGGTACAGGAAGTTTACCACATTGCCGGCCAGTACGACTACCTGCTGAAGGTGGTGGCCAGAGACATGAGCGAATACCAGAATTTTGTCTCCGAAAAACTGGCCGCCCTCGACAACATCGGGAGGGTGCAGAGTTCTTTCGTGATGAAGGAAATCAAACACACCACCAGTCTGCCCATCTAAAGCCAACGAGAATCCATTGAACAAAAAGAAGAAAATCGTCATCGTGTCACCGGCCCACCCACTCAGGGGGGGCATCGCTGCCCTGACGGAGCGCCTGGCCAAAGAGCTGCAGAAAGGCCCTTGCGAAGTGACCATCGTTTCCTTCCGGCTGCAATACCCGGGGTTTCTTTTCCCCGGCAAAACGCAATACTCCACAGACCCTCCGCCTGCCGGGCTGGACATCAAATCCTGGATCAATTCCGTGAATCCCGTCAACTGGATACTGACCGGCCTGAAAATCCGGAAACTGAAACCGGACCTGATAGTGGTCCGTTACTGGCTGCCATTCATGGGGCCCTGCCTGGGCACTGTGCTGCGCATTGCGAAGCGAAGAAAGACAAAGGTCATTGCCATCACCGACAACGTGCTGCCCCACGAAAAAAGGCCCGGCGACAAACTATTTACCCGCTACTTCATTGGCGCAGCCGATGCCTTCATCACCATGTCTGAATCCGTAGAGCAAGACCTGCGCCTGTTCACCCGCAACAAGCCCTCCCGCCTGATCCCGCACCCTGTTTACGACAATTACGGAACGCCGGCCAGCCGGCAAGAGGCGCTGGGAAAACTCGGTCTGCCCCCCGATGGAAAGTACGTGCTCTTTTTCGGCTTCATCCGGGATTACAAAGGGCTGGACCTGCTGCTTCGGGCCCTGGCCGATAAAAGACTGAAGGCCATGGAGGTCAGGCTCATCGTGGCGGGAGAATACTACGGCAACCGGGAAAAATACGAGCAACTGATCGCAGAGCTGGACTTGCAGGAACGGGTCATCCTGCACACGGATTACATCCCCAATGCCGACGTGCGGTACTATTTCGGGGCTGCTGACCTGGTGGCACAACCCTACAAATCGGCCACCCAGAGCGGCATCAGCCAGATGGCCTACCACTTTGAGAAACCGATGCTGGTGACGGCCGTTGGCGGACTGCCGGAGATCGTGGCGCATGGCAAAGCCGGCTATGTGGTGGAGGTTTCACCGAAGGCCATTGCCAACGCCATTGTTGATTTCTTCGAAAAAGAGCGACAGCAGGCTTTTACCGAAGGGGTAAGGGAAGAAAAGAAGCGCTTCTCCTGGCAGCGCCTGGTGGAGGGACTGGAAGAGCTGGCCGGCTGGCAATAACTCCTACTCCTTGTTGTATTCCGTTTTCAGCAAACGCTCGATGTCTTTGATGAAGCGATCCACGTCTTTCGGGTCAGTGCCGTTGCAAAAGGATCGGATGTGGCGCTTGCCGTCCACCAGTATCAGCCTGCCGCTGTGGTCAAAGCCTCCCGGCGCATCGGGGTCCTCCATTGCGATGCTGAAATAATCGTCGGCAATTTCGTAGATGGCATCCTTGTCACCCGTTACGAAGTGCCACTTTTCGGTATTGGCGTTGAGGTTGCGGGCATACCTTTTCAGGGCCCCGACGGTGTCGCGCTGGGGGTCAATGGAATGGGCCAGCAGCATCACCCGGCCGTCGTCAATGAAGTGGTCGTGGATTTTCTTCATTTCCCGGGCCGTTTTGGGGCAAATGGTGGGGCAATGGATGAAAAAGAAGTCCGCCACATACACCTTTCCGGTGAAGGTTTCATTTGTCACCAGTTCAGAGTCCTGGTTGACGAAGGCAAAATCCGGGATGGTGTGATAGATCGTATCTCCGTCCACATAATCCCGTTCACCAAGGATAGGGAGCGTTTCGGGCTGCATGGTCTCGCATGCCGTTGCCAGCATGGCGAAGAGGAAAAGAACTGCGGAAAAAATTCTCATGGTCCTGCTTTATTTCTCTTGATTTAATTTTTCGAGCAAGGCTTTGGCAGCTCCGATGCTGCCGTTGATATCGTCATAAACGGCCTGCACCTTTTTCTGTTCACCGGTCAGGTATTCCATGATGGCATCGTGTGCCAGCGAATCCCTCAGGTTGGCCGGCTGGCTGAAACCTGCCATCCATTCCATCATGCCATCATCGGCTCTGGTGAGCCAATCCAGTGTTTTCAGGATTTCTTCCTGCACTTCCGGGTCGGCATCGGGGTGGGCGTCTTTCCACTTTCGCAGCTCGCGCTGCAAGCGGTTGATCTCACCCATTTTGGGCATCACCGCGTCGTGGATTTCAAAAACCACATCCCGCAGGGAGTCCTGTGCTGCAATGTTGGGGTCAGCGGCCGTTTCCTGACCGGTTTTTTCAGTTTCGGAATTGGCGCAGCCGAAGGTAAAAAGGAAGCCGGGGAAGAAGATGAGGAGAAAGAAAAGCTTGTTCATGTTTCTTGATTTTTTCTTCGGAATTGCAAAGCAATGAAAACAGGAGCCCGGTGTGGGTGCTATCGGACACATAACTTTTCATATTCCGAAAACACCTTTTTTCCGATGGCAAAGAGGTCAAACTCCCTTTCCATCAATTGCCGGGCGGAGTGGCCCAGGCCGATGGCCACGTCGGGCTGGTTGAGGCAGAGCTCCACATTCAGCACAAATTCCCGGGCCGTTTCAGCGGAGAGGACGTGTACGCCGTTTTGGGCGGGTATGCCTTCCAGGCCGATCGGGGTGGTCAGCACTGCGCGTTGCAGCGCCATGCCTTCCAGGATTTTGATTTTGATGCCACTGCCGCTGAAAAGCGGAGCCACGAACAGCGCATGCCGGTTGATGAAGTCTTTTGCATCGGGCACTTCGCCCAATACCTTCACCCCATTTCCGGCTCTTTTCTTTAACCAGTCGGGGGTGTTTTTCCCGGCTATCTCAAAAGTCAGCTCCGGGTGGTTTTCCCTCAGCAAGGGCCAAACATTTTCGAGAAACCAAACCACGCCCTGCTGATTGGGCATCCAGTCCAGCGCTCCGATGAAGCCGATGGACAGGGCTTTTTTGAACGGCCTGGGCCGGTATTCAGCAACCACCAGTCCGGCGGGAGCCACCAGCCCGGTTTTCCGAAGGCCGAGTTCTGTGAACCTTCGGAGGTCATCGGCGGTGATGGCCAGCAGCAGGTCGTACTCGTTGAGCATGCCCACTTCCACCCGCTCGAGGTGTTTGTTCTGGTTGCGCAGGTAAAGCTTTTTGGGAAGGGGCGATGAGCGCGCCACCCGGTCCCATATCTCGTGCTCCACGTTGTGTGCCCGCATGACGATGGGTGCCGAAGTCAGTTTTTTGATGACCGGCACACAGGAAGCCAGGTAAGGCGTTTCTATCTGAACGATGTCGAACTGCTCTGTTGTCAGCAGTTTCTCCAACGCCCGGTGGTATTCTTCATTCTGAAAACGGCTGAGAATGTAGGGTTCGCCTTTGAGCAAACTCTTCAAGGCACCGGAAATGGAAATGCGGTTGTCCACTTCCACGGCATGGATTGCTTCAAAGTGGTCGTAGTCAGCCGGCAGCTCTGACAAGTCAGTATAGTGCTTGCTGGTGTTCATGGCCAACAGGGTCAGCCGGGCTCCACAGGCTTTCAGCGAGCGGCAAAGATTGGTAATGGCGATGGGCTCGCCTTCTTTGAGCGGGTAGGGAAACTTTTTTGTCAGAACGAGAATGCGCATTCCCTGAAGTGCTTCGGGTTAGTGTTGCCGTTCCTCGATGGCCTCGTCCTCTACCGACCAGGGAGGTGAAACGATGCAAAGAAAAGCCAATTGGCCTTGACCTGTATTATCCAGGTATTGAAGTGCACCGGCGGGCACCAGTGCCACATCGCCGGCCTGCACACTTATCTTCTTTTCATCAATGTGAAGCACCCCTTCGCCCTTCAGGAAAAAATAAGCCTCATCACTTTTTTGGAGGCGGTGCGGCAAAGAGGCCGTGCCCCGTTCGAGGCGGGCATGAGCCAGGCTGTATGGCAGCTCAAGCCCGTCGTTGGCCGGATGCAGCACTTCTCTCAACCAGGTGTGATCGCCGGCCAGAAACCCGGCCACTTCTTTCAGCCGTTTGTGGATGACCTTGTTTTTCTTGTGCATAAGTGGTTTTGCATGGTTATTCAGGGCCGGACCGGGAGCCGTACCCTGACCGGCCTGAATCGGATGATGATTGACGCATCGGTCGTTTCGTTCTCTCACACCACCCGGCACAGGCCCCGCGGACCAAGCGGTTTCAGCAAGTTTGAACGGTTGCAAACGCACATGGGGAACAAACCTGTTGAGGGGAAACATGCCGTGTTCATGCTCCCGTGTGCCCTGTGGTGTGTTGGATGCGTGGTGCCCTTGCTGAGAGCACTGTAAAAAAAGCCCCCCGGAACTCCGGAAGGCTTCCACATAAAATCTTCACTTGTTGGGAAACTCATACGATTCCCTGATCCAGCATTGCGTTGGCGACTTTTACAAAACCGGCAATGTTGGCGCCTTTTACGTAGTCAATCTTGTTTCCGTCTTTTCCGTAGGTAACACATTTGTTGTGTACGCTAACCATGATGTCCTGCAGTCGCTTGTCAACTTCCTCACGGGACCAGGTCAGGCGGAGCGAGTTCTGAGACATTTCAAGTCCGGATGTGGCAACGCCGCCCGCATTGGAGGCCTTGCCCGGCGCATACAGAATGCCTGCTTTCTGGAAGACGCTGATGGCCGCATTGGTGCAAGGCATGTTGGCGCCTTCTGCCACTCCTTTGCAACCGTTTTTGACGAGCATCTCTGCATCATTTGCATCAATTTCGTTCTGTGTGGCACAGGGGAATGCAAGATCGCAGGGAAGTTCCCACGGGCGTTTGCCTTCCATATAGATCAGCCCGTAATGCTCAGCGAACTCTTTGATCCGGCCTCGCTTGTTGTTTTTGAGCTCTTTGATGAACTCCAGTTTTTCCCGGTCTATGCCGTCTTTGTCGTAAACAGTACCATTGGAATCAGAAACGCTGTGGACGGTTCCTCCAAGGTCGAGGATTTTTTCAATGGCATACTGAGCCACATTTCCGGATCCGGAAACAAGGCAACGCTTGCCCTCTGTTGAATCGCCCTTCGCCTTCAGCATTTCCTGCATAAAGTAGATAAGGCCATAACCGGTGGCTTCAGGCCGGATAAGGCTACCGCCGTATTCGAGGCCTTTGCCGGTAAGCACTCCGATGTGTGTGCGGGTCAGTTTTTTGTACATTCCGTAAAGGAATCCGATCTCCCTTCCTCCGACGCCGATGTCACCTGCCGGCACATCCGTGTCGGGTCCGATGTAGCGATAAAGCTCTGTCATAAACGCCTGGCAGAATCGCATGACCTCTGCGTCGGATTTTCCTTTCGGATCGAAGTTGGAGCCCCCTTTGCCGCCGCCCATGGGCAGGGTGGTCAGGCTGTTTTTGAACACTTGTTCGAATCCGAGAAATTTCAGGATGCTCTGATTGACCGAAGGGTGAAAACGCAGTCCGCCCTTGTAGGGGCCAATGGCATTGTTGAACTGTACGCGATAGCCCCGGTTTACCTGAACATTTCCCTTGTCATCAACCCAATTGACCCGGAAGGAGAACACCCTGTCGGGCTCGGTGAGCCTTTCGAGGAGAGATGCCTTTTGGTATTTTGGATTGGCTTTTACAAACGGAAGAATGTTTTCTGCCCATTCAGTAACTGCCTGTAGAAATTCAGGTTCGTTAGGGTTCCGTTGCTCAACGAGTTGAAGAAACTCAGCCAACGAGTAGGTGGTTGATTTGGTTAGGATATCCATATTGTTCAAATTTGGTGACAAGTATATCAGTGTACTGCGCAAACAGTACGGAATTCCAGATCCAGGTGCCTTTGCATGGTTGGTCTTGGTTCAGAGGAAATGGTAAAACGGTGAGTTGACCTGTCCAAAATCGTCTCACTGTGTAATTTGTTTGAGTTTTCGCGCCGTGATTATCGCGAATTTTCTGCAAGCTAAGTAATGCTTTTGGGTACCAAAATGACAAACATCATCACCGAAAGCAGAAAAAAGCTACCTTGACCGGCAAAGTACTCCAGAATTCAAGCCATTTTCATTGATAATCTCATTTTTTATGAAGCGCCTCATTTATGCACTAATCGCCATTCTCATCCTGGTTGTCATCGCGCTCACTTTGCGCACCCTGATCAAAGCCGGCACCTTTAAAGAGCTTCAATACCATTCGGATTTTACTGGGCAAATGATCCGGGGAGCGGTCGGTGCAGAGGATATCGTGGTGGACCGGCATCGCAACAAAGCCTACATTTCTTCATGTGACAGGCGAAAGGCAAAGGAAGGCCTGCCGAACACGGGTGCCATTTTTCTTTTAGACCTTTCTTCGAAAAATCCCACCCCACAAAAAATGGCCACCGATTGGTCGCCGGAGGATTTCCGGCCGCACGGCATTTCAGTTTACGACGATGCCACAGACAGCACCCGATGGCTTTTCGCGGTCAATCACCCCGACGGCGGCCCTTCGGTAGAAATCTTTGAGATGCGCAACGACAGCCTGTTCCATGCTGAAACCATCACAGGAGATTTTCTGAAAAGCCCCAATGACGTGGTGGCTGTTGGAAAACACGCATTTTACTTCACAAATGATCACGGTGCCGGTGCATCAATTTCAAAGTGGAAAGACTTTCTGCTGATCGGCACCGGTGAAATAGGCCATTACGACGGAACATCTGGCCAGGTACTAGAAACGGGCCTGCGTTACCCCAACGGCATCAACACCAGCCCCGACGGTAAGGAGCTTTTTGTCGCCCTGACCACTGACGGCAGCATCGCCGTTTACCAGATCAGCCCCTGGAAATTCAAATACAAAACCCACCTGGGCACCGGAGTGGACAACCTGGATTTTGACGAAAACGGAATCCTGTGGACGGCAGCCCACCCGAAAATGCTGGCCTTCCTGGGCCACGCAAAAGACCCCGCAAAGCGCTCACCTTCGCAAGTTCTGACGATTTCCCCGGACGAGAATGGCCACTATACTATTGTGGAAGAACGCTACCTCAACGACGGCAACCCAATTTCCGGCTCTTCTGTGGCTGTTCTCATACCCGGCAGTGGAGAGGAGTCCGGCCCGGGAGAAAGAATTCTCGTGGGCAGCGTTTTCGATGACGGGATCCTGGTGCTGGAGAAATGATCTCCGGTTTCAAGCGTCTTCACCCCGCCTGACAGCCACAGCCGGACACATTTACCGAAGGAAGTGCTACCCCCTCAAGGTATGGTACAGCTTAGCTGCACTGCCCCTGCCCCACCCCTCAGTGGTTTTGTTTTAAGTTCTGCCTGCGGGCCAAAGTTCAACCAAATCAGTGCAATGAGGTGATCCGTAATAACAACTATATGATTACACTTTGCAGGGTATCGAAAATTTATTTCCCTTTTTGATTAAAATTTTTTGTTTTAAATGTTGCATTTTTAAAACATGTTCCACATCTTTGCCTCGTCATCAAACAAAAAGTATCGAAAATGGAACTTCAAATCCTGGTCAGCAAAAAAGGTACAAGGGTGGTTTTGGCTTCCGAACTCTACATGGTTTTGGAACTTCCGAAAGCAGACTACTCCAGAGCGGTGAAGAAGTGGATCAGAGACTTTTACAATTTTCAGGATGGGATCCGGCAACCGGAGTACCTCAGGGATTTTGCGAAGCGACCGGGGAAAGACAAGCTCCTCGATGACTACTATCTTGGGCTGGAACTGGCCAAGCTCATCACGCTGCACTCCAAAAGCAGGCACAAACTGAAATACGCCACCTACCTGCAACACATGCAACAAGAGGTGGCACCGGACGACAGATTCACCAAAGAACAAGTGCTGGCCATTCTGGAACTGACCAAAGTAATGGGCCTGGTGTCCTGCCAAACCGCCTGCGAGCGCAAACACCTCGAGTTGTATGAAGCCCGCAACGGCGGCACCGCCGCCAACTGGTGGAATTTCAGGGCCAAGCTCCTGGGCTACTCCACCAACGACCTGAAAAAGGCGCTCCAAAGGGCCGGCAGGAAGGTGGCCGGCAAATCCCAGCGCCAAATGTTGATGCACATTGACAAACACGAAATGGTGAGAACTGCGGTCATTGACCTGTTCATGGCCCTGGGCAAAAGCGAGGCATACGCCAAAAACGTGGCCGACCTCGCCAAAGCCTTTGCAAAGGAGATGAATGTTGAAATCTTTGACGACCGCAACTCCATTCCCGCTTTCCTTCCCGAAGTGGATGAAAAATTGGTTGACCAGGTCAGGAACATGGAACCCGAACGCCAGTTCCAACTTTGGGAGACCCATAAACTGGCCTGCTGATCCGGGTTTTCTTCGGCCTGCCGGCCAACATCAATAGCCAATTCTCAATTCCATCTTACGTGTTCCGATAGTGTTTCCGTCCCAACCGGATTAAGCCCCGGGTTGGGATTTTTTTTTGTTGCGAAGCGAAGGAAAGACCCGGTTTCGGCTCTGCTCCAAATACTTATTTTTGCCCGCTCCCAGGTTGGGTGCTGTATTGGACAACAATCGGCTTTTTCAGACGTATTGGGAGGATAGCACCGATCACGGAACCCCGCAACAAAACTGACACCATGCAATTCCTTTACCCGACATTTCTGATTGCCGCACTGGCCATTGCCATTCCGGTCATCATTCACCTTTTTTATTTCCGTCGGTTCAAGAAGGTGTACTTCACCAATGTGAAATTCCTGAAAGAGGTAAAGGAAGAGACCAGCGCCCGGCAAAAACTTCGCAACCTATTGGTGCTGCTGATGCGCTGCCTGGCCGTTTTGGCATTGGTGTTTGCCTTTGCCCAGCCATTCATCCCCCAGGGATCGGCGGTAAAACAAGGCGACAATGCCATCAGCATTTTTGTGGACAATTCCTTCAGCATGCAATCCCTCAGCGAAGATGTTCCCATGGTGGAAAAAGCAAGGCAAAAGGCCCGGGAAATAGTGAACGCTTACCGGGAAGAAGACCGCTTCCAGATACTCACCAATGATTTTGAGGGCAAACACCAACGGCTGGTGTCAAAAGAAGAAGCACTTGCAATGTTGGATGAGATCAAAACCAGCCCGGCAGTGCGCACCATCAGTCAGGTGCTGACCAGGCAAAAACAGGTGCTTGGAACCAGCACCGCTCCAAATCTACTCAGCTTCATCATCTCTGATTTTCAACGCAACATCACCGACCTGGGCACATACAGTGACACCAGCCTCCAGGTCAATCTGGTTCCGCTGCAAGCGGTACAGGAAAACAACGTGAGCATAGACAGCTCCTGGTTCGAAGCGCCCGTCAGGACGCTCAACCAACCCAATGTCTTGTTCGTCAAAACCCGCAACTGGGGCAACGACGACGCCGAAAACGTCCGCTTGTCGGTGACCTACGGAGGGGAAACCAAGCCCGTAGGCACCCTCAACATCCCGGCCGGATCAGAGGTGATTGACACCGTTGTCATCAACATCAGCAAAACAGGCTGGCACGAGGCCGTGCTCAACCTGACCGATTACCCGGTGCAGTTTGATGACAGCTATTATTTTACCTTTCACGTGGCTGAATTCATTGACGTTTTGGTCATCAATGAGCTGGCTCCTGACCCTCGCCTTGACGCTGCATTTAAGAGTGCCGGCTATTTCAGGGTGACCAACCAACTGGTACGCAACCTGGATTATTCCTCGTTTCCGGGCTTCCAACTGATTATTTGCAACGGGGTCAGGTCCATTTCATCCGGACTTTCTTTCGAGCTGGCATCGTATGTGAAAAATGGGGGCAATCTGCTGGCCTTCCCGCCCCAGGATGCCGACCTGGCGAGCTGGAACGCCTTCCTCAAAAGTGTTCCGGCAGATGAAATCAAGGCCTTTGAAACCGTAAACAGGCAGGTGACAGACATCAACACCGAAGAATTTGTTTTCCGCGATGTATTCGAAAACCGAAACGCCAACCTGCGCCTCCCTGCCACAAGGGGCAATTTCAAGATCGGCACCTCAGCCCGGATCGGTGGTGAGCGCTTGCTGACCTACCGCGACGGCAGCACCTTCCTTTCGAAATACCGCTCGGGCAATGGCATCTTTTACCTCTGTGCAGCGCCGTTGAGTGACGAGTTCAGCAACCTGGCCACCAGTGGGGAGATCTTTGTTCCCATGTTGTACAAAATGGCCATTTCCTCGGCACGCAGCAGGCCCATCGCCTACACAATCGGTGCAGACCAGGTCATCGAGGCCGACAACCACGTGCACGGAGGGGAAAGCGTGTACAAGCTCCGTGGTGAGAAAGAGGAGTTCATTCCTCAGCAGCGCATCGTAGCTTCAAAGGTGTACCTGACCTTGCAAAACGAATCACTGGAAGCCGGCTATTACGACCTGTTTCTCCAACCCGACACCATCCTCGCAAAATTTGCTTTCAATTACGACCGCCGGGAAAGTGACCTTCGGTATTATTCCATTGACGAACTGGAGCAGCAACTCCCACCCAACGTGAACGTCATAGGTGGAAGCGCCCTGGCCAGCCTTACCGATGTCATTGCGGAGCGAAGTACGGGGATATTGCTGTGGAAATGGTTTGTACTGCTGGCCTTGCTGGCACTTGGAGCAGAGACCCTCCTGCTCAGGTTTTGGAAAGGCTAAATCCAACAAGCCACTCCCGTTTTTTTACCTACCTTCACCGTCAATTTACAACACGGTCATGAAAAATCTCTTCGCACTCACCTTGCACGCCTTTGCATTGTCAGTTCTGGCCTTTCCTGCCGGTGCAGTGTTTTCCCAGGAAACAGATTCCCTCGCTTCGCAAAAAAGCATCTTCGACCTCTTGCCGGCAGACCAGGTTGCGCAAGTAGTCCTCACCACCGACTACAAACTGCTGGAAGCCAACCGGAAAACAGATAAATACCAACCCGGACACATTCAGTTCAAGGTCAAAAAAGACGTTGTGCTGGACATGGACATGAAAATCAAATGCAGGGGAAAGTTTCGCCGGATGAAATGCGATTTCCCCCCCCTGAAACTGAAATTCAGAAAAAAAGACCTTCGGAAAAAAGGACTCAGCGAAGTGAACGAACTGAAACTGGTCACCCACTGCCTGAACGACCGCACCAGGAGTCGTGAACTCGTTATCCGGGAATACCTCATTTACAAATTGTACTCCATTGTCTCCAATTACAGCTTCCGGGTGCGCCTGGTCAAGGTCCGCTATGCCGGGCAAGAAAAACCCCTGTCCAGAATCAAGCACTACAGCATCCTGGTGGAAGACGGTGAAGACCTGGCCGAGCGCTACAACGCCGAAAAGTACGAGGCCATGGGTGTCAACCCTGACAGCCTCCACCGTTTCCAGGAAATTGCCACCTCGCTGTTTCAATACATGATTTCAAATGCGGACTACAGCTACACCATGTACCGCAATGTGGAGATGATCCGACTACCCGATGGCCGTATCGTCTGTGTACCTTATGATTTCGATTTCAGTTGCCTCGTGAAAGCACCCTACGCCCGGCCGAATGCCAGCCTGGGCCAAAAGTCCATTTGTGACCGGGTTTACCTTGGATTTCCCCGAACTTTTGAAGAAGTGGACCCGGTGCTGCGCTATTACGAAAAGAAAAAAGTTTCCCTGATGGACCAAGTCCACACTTTCAGGCTTCTGCCACAACAATCCAGAGAGGAGATCATCGCTTACCTCAATGCTTTCTTCCGGGAAATAAAAGACCGGGACCACATCATGCAGGTTATTGAAAATTCGAAAGGAGCCTTTTGATGGGGTTTTTGAAAGGTTTTTTTTTGGGGTGGAGGGTTATTACGGAGGTTTTTGGGTTCAATCCCTCATTCCTGAGTAGGGAGTAGCCTGTCCGGCTGGCGCCCTGTCTAGCCGACAGGCAGGCAGGCCAGACGGGGGTGTAGGGTGTAGGGTGTAGGGTGTAGGGTTTGGAAGCGCTACTCTGTTCAACTCTGCGGTTAAATTAAGAGTAGAGTGTAGAGTGTAGAGTGTAGAGTTTGGAGGTGCTAGCCCCCTCGGTTCCTCAATTCCTCTCCCGACGGATGTCGGGATCAATTCCTCTCCCGACGGATGTCGGGATCAATTCCTCGATTCCTCATCCCTCATCCCTCATCCCTCAAAATGTCCCGACCCGGGCAATGGCAATTGAACCGGGCGCTTACCTTTGTCCTTTCCTTTCAAAAAACCACATCGATGGCTGTTCTGATCAATGTCATTTT
This sequence comes from Saprospiraceae bacterium, assembly GCA_026993525.1. Classification (GTDB taxonomy): domain Bacteria; phylum Bacteroidota; class Bacteroidia; order Chitinophagales; family Saprospiraceae; genus UBA6168. The sequence continues at coordinate 17,449 of JALWSS010000226.1, read as the reverse complement.
CATTTTATACGCCCTTGCTTTGGTTGCCATCACAGCGTACTGCCTGATGCAGCTCGACCTGCTGTACAACTACAAAAAGCACCACAGGCAATTGCGCAGGGGGCGCCGGGCAGTGATGCCCGGAAAAGAACCTGTAAACGACCTGTCCGACCGTGAATGGCCGTTTGTGACCATACAGCTACCCATTTTCAATGAACTGTACGTTGTCGAAAGACTCATTGACAACATCATGCAACTGGACTACCCCAAAGACCGCTTCGAGGTACACATCCTGGATGACTCCACCGATGAAACGGTTGACATTACCCGAAGGAAAGTAGAAGAATACAGGGCCAGGGGGTACAACATCGCCCAGTTCCGGCGCACCGACAGAGCAGGCTTCAAGGCCGGGGCCCTGAAGGAAGCCATGCAACACGCCAGGGGGGAGTTCATCGCCATTTTCGATGCGGACTTTATGCCCCGGCCGGATTTTCTCAAGGCCACACTGGCCCATTTCGAAGATGAAAAAGTGGGCGTGGTGCAAACCCGGTGGGAACACCTCAATGAGAATTATTCGATCATCACCCGATTGCAGGCACTGCAACTCAACGTTCATTTCCGGGTGGAGCAGAAGGGTCGCCACGCCGGCAACTACCTGCTCCAGTTCAACGGCACTGCCGGCGTCTGGCGGCGCAAAACCATTGACGATGCCGGTGGCTGGGAAGCCGACACCCTCACCGAAGACCTGGACCTCAGCATACGGGCACAACTGAAAGGCTGGAAAATCCTGTTTCTGGAAGAAGTGGGCTCTCCGGCCGAGCTGCCGGCAGAGATGCACGGCCTGAAATCACAGCAATTCCGCTGGATGAAAGGGGGTGCCGAGACCGCCCGAAAGATGCTGCCCACTGTATGGCGGTCTGAGCTTTCCTTCGGTCAAAAACTGCACGCCACCATGCAACTGGCCGCCAGCACCGTGTTCGTTTGCGTGTTCATCATGGGGGTGTTCAGCGTGCCGTTGCTGCTCTACTGGAGCAATGTACAGCTTGGTTCCACCCTGCTGGAATACTGCTATGTGGGCATGCTGGCCCTCATTGCCGTACACTACACCGCCAACGTGGAAATGCAGCCCGGTAACGGTGCATACTGGAAACGCCTGGCCAGGTTTATTTTGCTTTTCCCGTTGTTCCTTGCACTGAGCATGGGCCTCTCGCTGCACAACACGGTGGCCGTCATCCAGGGATGGCTGGGCAAAAAATCCGCCTTCGTCAGAACGCCGAAATTCAACATCACCGGCCTCAAAGACAGCCTCTGGAACCGCAAGTACCTCGCCCGGCGCATCTCCTGGACCACTTCCATGGAAGGCCTGTTGGCAGTGTTCTTCGGCTATGCCTCCTGGCAGGGCTACGAAAGCGGCAACTACGGTTTCCTGGCCATGCACCTCACCCTGACACTGGGCTATACCTTCATTTTTTACTACTCCCTCAGACACGTGCGCATCCGGCGCTGAGGCCGCTTGTTGTTTCCCCTCGCTTCGCAACTGCCCGATTCTGTTTTTCTTTGGATGGATTTTGAGGCGGTTGGCGGTTGGCGGTTGGCGGTTGGCGGTTGACGGTTGGCGGTTGGTCCCGGGGCTTCGCCCGGGATCAGTTGGCGGTTGGCGGTTGGCGGTTGGCGGTTGGCGGTTGGCGGTTGGCGGTTGGCGGTTAGCGGTTGGCGGTTGGCGGTTGGTCCCGGGGCTTCGCCCGGGATCAGTTGGCGGTTGGCGGTTGGCGGTTGGCGGTTGATCAAGGGGCTTTGCCGGGACCGGTTAGCAGGATTACTCTGTTTCACTCTGTTAATTACTCTGGGAACTCTGTGGTTAATAATGAATTATGAGGATTATGGGGATTATGGAGGGTTATGAAGGTTGTTGGTCCCGAGCTCGCCTCGGGATTCCCGGGGATTCGCCCGGGATCGGTTGTCAGGAAAACTCTGTTCAACTCTGCAGCGAAAATTTAGCAGGATTGACTACGAGCTATGAGCTACGAGCTACGAGCTTCATCTGGAAGGAAAACTCTGATAACTCTACAGCGAAAATTTAGCAGGATTGACTACGAGCTACGAGCTACGAGCTTCATCTGGAAGGAAAACTCTGTTCAACTCTGTTAATTACTCCGGGAACTCTGTGGTTAATAATGGATTATGGGGATTATGGAGGGTTATGAAGGTTGTTGGTCCCGAGCTTGTCTCGGGATTCCCGGGGATTCGCCCGGGATCGGTTGTCAGGAAAACTCTGTTCAACTCTGCAGCGAAAATTTAGCAGGATTGACTACGAGCTATGAGCTATGAGCTATGAGCTACGAGCTACGAGCTTCATCTGGAAGGAAAACTCTGTTCAACTCTGTTAATTACTCTGGGAACTCTGTGGTTAATAATGGATTATGGGGATTATGAAGGATTATGAAGGTTTATTTGGTTGTTAATTTTTCTGCTCCTTCCAATACCCCTTCATCATTGCCAAAGGCGAAAGGAAAATATGAATCTGAAAAAAGGCACAGTCAGAAAATCAACCGGCAGTTGGTACACCGTCAAGCTGGAAGGTGGTGAGACGGTGGAATGCCGCATCAAAGGCAAATTCCGTCTCGACGGGCTGCCACTGACCAATCCGGTTGCCGTAGGCGATGAGGTGAAAGTCAACCTGGAAGAAGAAGGAATAGGAACCATCCACGAGATCCTGCCACGAAAGAACTACGTCGTCCGTCAATCGCCTCGCAAGAAACACTCGCTGCACCTGTTGGCCAGCAATGTTGACCAGGCGGTACTCATCGTCACCATTGTGGAACCCAACCTCAAACCGGGCTTCATTGACCGCTACCTGCTGATGACCGAACCCTACAACATCCCCGTTGTCATCGTTTTCAACAAGGCCGACCTTTATGACGAAGGGCATCTGAATGTTTTCGAATACCTCCGGGACATCTACGGCGAAATCGGCTACCAGGTGCTGCTCACCTCAGCCACGGCAAGCACCGGCCTGGAAGCATTGAAAGACAGCCTGAAGGATAAAATCTCCCTCGTCAGCGGCCAGTCGGGCGTGGGCAAATCCACCCTGATCAACGCCATACAGCCCCAGCTGAACCTGCGAACGGGAGAGCTTTCCGACTACTCCGGCAAAGGGCAGCACACCACCACCTTTGCAGAAATGCACGACCTGGATTTTGGCGGAACCATCATAGACACACCGGGCATTAAAACCTTGAGTTTCAACAACCTGGAACTGCTGGACGTGGCTCACAACTTCCGGGAATTTTTTGAGTTGTCGTCGCAATGCAAATTCGGTGGCCAGTGCCTGCACCGGAGCGAACCCGGATGCGCCGTAAAAAGGGTCCTGGAAGAGGGTCTCATCAGCGAACTTCGTTATTCAAACTACCTGGCCATCCTGGACGAGATCGAAAACCAGAACTATTGGGAGATCAAAGACTGGTGATTCGATGGCCGGATGTGCCACTTGCTTTCCAGGCCTTACCTTTAGGGCAAAGTCATTGTTCACAAACCATCCGGAATGAAGTACTTTACACCTTTTGCAATTCTTTTCCTCGCATTCAGCCTCAAGGCACAGGACCTGACCTGGGCCGAAGATGCCGCCCCCATTTTCTTCGAAAACTGCGCAAGCTGCCACCGTGACGGAGGCATAGCCCCGTTCAGCCTCACCACTTTTGAGAGCGCAGCGGCCAATGCCTCGCTCATCCAATGGAGCCTCGAAAACGGCATCATGCCGCCCTGGCCTCCGGACCCCAACTACCAGCACCATGCTTACGAAAGAACGCTGACCGAGGCAGAACGCCAGACCCTGATTGACTGGGTGGAACAAGGTGCTGCTCCCGGCAACCTGGTCAATGCGCCTGATCCGCCCGAATTTCCGGAGAACGGTGACCTGCCCGGCACCCCTGACCTGGTGTTGCAAATTCCAACCTACACCTCTCAGGCTACCGGAGCGGACGAGTACCGCTGTTTCGTCTTCAAGAATCCGGTTCAGGAAGACCGCTTCGTTACGGCCTGGGAGATCGTTCCCGGCAACCGGGAGATCGTCCACCACGTCGTGGCCTTTCAGGATGAAAGCGGGCAATGTGCCGCTGCCGATGACGCCACCCCCGAACCGGGTTACATCTGCTTCGGCAACAGTTGTGCAGGGGCTGAGATGTTCGGCGCCTGGGCGCCGGGCGGCAACCCCCTCACCTACCCTGCCGGCACCGGCATCCGACTCAAAGCCAACGCCGACATCGTGGTCCAGCTCCACTACCCTGCCGGCAGCGCAGGTGAGACCGATTCCACCAAAATCCACTTCTTTTTTGCCCCGTCCAACAATGGCATGCGGGAGGTGAAATTCGCCACCGTAGCCGATCCCTGGACCACCAACCTGAACACCCCTTTTGTCATCCCTCCCAACACCGTCAAGACCTTCCACACCCGGCTCGACCTCGATTTCGGGATTGACTTTACCATCCTCCGGGTTTTTCCGCACATGCACCTGTTGGGCAAATCCATGAAAGCATGGGCCAAATTGCCCGACGGCAGCATACAGCCATTCATCTCCATTCCACAATGGGATTTTGACTGGCAGGGGATGTACGCCTTCCCCAAACTGCTGCACGTTCCGGACGGCAGCAAGATCGAGACGGAATTCACCTACGACAACACCAGCGGCAACCCATACAACCCCAACAGCCCGCCACAAACGGTTCATTACGGCGAAGAAACCACCGATGAAATGTTGTTCCTCTTCATGGAATACCTGCCCTACCAGCCCGGCGATGAAGACATTGTTTTGGACAGCACCTTTCTTACGGCCGTTTTTGAACCTTCGGAAAACGACTTCCCGGGTGAACTCTCCAACGTCAGCCCCAATCCGGTTGATGAGCTGCTGCAACTTGAATTCAGCCTGAGCTCCAGCGCAGATATCAGTATCGAAATCGTCAATTCAATGGGCCGGGTTGTGCTGCGTCCTGTTGTAGCCCGGCGTTTTACCGAAGGAAAACACAAGGTGGAACTAAATGTGGATTTGTCTCCCGGTTTGTATTTTGTGGTGCTTCGCAATGCCGATGGGCAGTTGAAAAGCACTAAGTTTGTCGCCAGATAACCCGCACAGCCGTCAGGACACCCGGCAAACATTTTTCAACTCTCAAATCATCGGTTATGAAAAGACACTTTACACTTCTGTTAGGCTTGTTTGCTTTTGTGAGCGTTCAGGCCCAAATCACCATCAATGCCAGCGACATTGCTGCACTGGGCGTCACAGCCATCCAAACGGTTGACACCCTGCCGGACGCCAGCATTACCGAAGGAGGACCCGGCATGCAAAGCTGGGACTACACCGCACTGAAAGACCAGCAAGAGTCGGATTTCAAATTCGTGATACCGGACGAAACGCCGTTCTATGACGAGTTTCCGAACGCCAACCTCGCTGCGCAATCCGACACGCTGGGTTACATCTATTTCATTTTGAACGACCAGGCTTTCAGCATCATCGGCACCCGGGCGCATTTCGAGATAGACTCCGTTACGAGCGTTGACGTATCTGTCCGGATCAACCCCGGCCAGTCGTTGTTGCGTTTTCCGGCCACCTTTGGAGACAGCTACAATGAAACCACTTTCCAGACCATATCGCTGGACGGAGCCACCATCGGTTTTCCGTTTGACAGCGTCAGGCTGGAAACCACCACCAAACGCAGTGTCAGCATTGATGCCTACGGCAACATGACCACACCCGCGGGCAGCTACGAAGTCATTCGCTCTACAGAAATGAACCAGTCCTGGGACTCCACCTACATCCTGTTTGCAGGCGTATGGCAGTTGGTGGATGGTTCTGCAGAGCCTGACACCTCCTACGACTACAACTTCTGGGCAAACACCAACGGACTTGGCTTCCCGGTGGTGCAGGTGGAATACGAACCCGAATTTGACGCCTATTCCGTCACCTGGCTCAAAAGTTTAGTCACCTCCGACGAAGAGGTCTTCCAGGGGCCGGCCATGGAACTGTATCCCAATCCTGCCGTTGATTATCTGAATATCCGTTTTGAAGAAGCCCAAACCGGCACTTTGGAAATATTCGACATGAACGGAAAACCGGTCGCTTCGCAAACACTGGACAGCAGCGAGGCACAAATCCCGGTTTCCGGTTTGGCCTCCGGCACGCATCTGCTCGTACTGAGAGACCAAAAAGGCAAGATGCTGAGCTTCCGGCTCTTCCAGAAAAGCTGATTTATACCCGATCCGAAGTGGTTTGGGAATAATTCATCACTCCCGTCCAGTGTGGATGGGGAGTTTGGTCCCGAATCCCGAATCCCGAAGAATTTCGGGACGGGATCGGGATCGCCTCCCAAACCACTTCGTTTTGAGTATACCCTGTCACGGACTGTCTTCAAAACCCACTGAAGACAGTCCGTTTTTCCTTCTTTTGGTACAAGCTTTGCCCTTCTCAACAATACACACCCAACCCCCGCTCCTTCCCGCCCTCCTGCATTTCATAAATAACACTACTGCAACCCAAAATTTCAGAATGCTTTAACCCTGTTGGTGGCAAGAGCCTGCTGATTCACCGGGGCTTTTGTGTTTGGTCTCACTCGCCTTCTTCGGCCCTTCGGGCCAACATTGAGACGACGAAAAAAGGCGAGGCGCTAACGAAACAGACACCGTGGCGAATGACAATTCCGGGAAACATTCCGGAAAAACGCCATCCGTTCACATTTACAAAAACCGCTACCCCCCTCGACAAAAACTATGGATGTCTTGAACAAACTGGCGCGTAAAACCGCTGTCGTTGCCGTGTTTTTTGCAGGGATGCTCTCCACAGCACAGGCAAAAGACCCCGGCATGACCACAGGGCATTTCACTACAGAAGCCTGTCACAAGCTTTCCCGCGCATTCGAACATTCGCTGTCAGCCAAAGCCGCTGCACTGGCGCTTCCACCGCCCTGTATTCTTCTGGCCAACACCGGCTTCGAGTCCGGCTTTTCCGATTGGTACAAATACGGCTACGTCATCACCACCGGCGATGCATGGTCGGGAAGTTCGGCTGCCGAACTGAAGGGTTTTTACGCTTACGTTTCACAAACCAAAACCGGCATCCTCCCCGGCAGTGTGTACACCGTAAAAGCCTACGCAAAACGAAGTTCCAACACCTGGAGCTCCATCCTCGCACTGAGGTTTTACGATTCCGGCGGATCCCTCATCAGTGAAAACACCGTTAACGTAACCAGCACCTCGGCCTACTCCATGTACCAGGTTAGTGCCACGGCGCCGGCCGGTTCGTATTACATCCAGGTTTATGCCCTCAAGTTTGGCGGAACCTACCTCAAAGTGGATGAATTCTGCCTTTCTGAAGAAACTCCGCCGATGGGAGAATGTATCCTGATTCACAACGAGGGCTTCGAAAACAACATGGACAACTGGCTCATAGCGGGCGGTACGGTAAGCAATACTTCGGATGCCTTTACGGGAAATTCTGCCGTTAAAATTGTCAGCAACGGCGCTACTTTTTTCCAGCGGCTGGCTGTTCTCGAAGGGCAGACCTATGAATTGACGGCATGGGCCAAAGTGGGCGGGGTGCCCAACTACGCCGAGTTGTACGTGGAATGGAAAGACGTGAACAACCAGACGCTTTCCAGCATTTTGCAACCCATTCTCGAATACGATGTGGTGTACCGCCAGTTTTCCCTGAAGGGAAAAGCACCGGCAGGCGCCGTCATTGCGGAAGTGGGCGGTTACAAATCCGGCTCTTCTTCGACCTACCTCTTTGCCGACGATTTCTGTTTCAAACAAATTGACCCCCTGGGTGGCACCGACTACCCGCTGGGCTGTGGTTGTTCTGACAACATGGTGCCCAACGGTGGGTTTGAAGAATCCAACGTCAGTTCCTTCCCCGTCACTTTGGAAGGCTCGCCGGCCAAAGCCATGTCCGATGGTGATGTGACCTCCATCGAACCCTGGATGGTGGCCATTTCATCCAAATACATGTATTACATAAACGATCAGGCCGACCTGGTCAACAACCCGGAAGGCGATTACTTCGTGTGGATACCCAGTGACGGTGATTGCTACGTTGCCGACGTGGACTTCTCGAACAACCTAGTTTTGGAAGACGGTCAGACCTACCGCTTCTGTTTTTACGCCGCAGCCTGGACGGCCTCACTGGCCAACAACGGCTTGCCCGATGGTGGCACCGAGCCGCAACACCCGGCAGTGCTCAACATGGAATTCGACTTCGTGAGCGGGTTCAAACCGGTATTCGCATGGGCAATCCCCTCCAGCGACAGTTGGAACAACCTGAGCTGGACACTCTGTGAATACACCTTCACCTACAACATCCAGGACCCCATCAGCAGCTTTATCTTCACTAACTCGAGGCAGGGCGTTGGTGTGGCCATCGATGCCGTTTCTTTGACAAAGGTTGACTGCCCCAACACCATTGATGCGGGCATCGGAGGTCTGACTTATGAGCGGTGGGGAAACATTTCCGGAACGAAAATCAAAGACCTTGTCACCAACCGCAACTACCCCAACAAGTACAATGAAACGGGCTACATCTATTCTTTCCAGGGCCCCAACAATTACGACAACAATTACGGAACCAGGGTCTATGGCTACATCGTGCCTCCAGAAAGCGGGACTTACACTTTCAACGTGACCGGTGACGACAATTGCCGGCTGTACCTCAGCACAGATTCTTCTTTCCTGAACAAATCGGTCATCTGCGAGGTGCCGGGGTACACCAGCGTCAACCAGCACACCAAATACAGCGAGCAGACCTCGGCTCCGGTAAGCCTGGTGGCGGGCAACAAATACTATGTGGAATTGCTCCACAAAGAGGGTGGCGGCGGCGACCATTTCCAGGTCTGGTGGAAAACGCCCTCCAACAGCAGTTGGAACATCATTCCCGGCTCGGCAATGGCGCCCATTGCCTATCCGGAAATATGCTACAACGGCCGCGACGACGACTTCGACGGCCTGACAGATTGCGAAGACGACGACTGCGGGCCCATCCTCGTGGGCAACTACACCGTAACCGATGAAAACTGCGGCTCCGGTGGCGGAGCAATAGATGTTTCACCGCAGGCCACCGATGTGCCGTTGAGCTTCCGGTGGAGCGACATGCCCGAAACCGCCTGGTGGACTTTTGAACAAAGCACCGACGATGTTTCCGGAAATGTAAACCACAACAATGGCATCCACGGGTACCCCATTTACTCCCGTGATTGTGTGCAGGGCAGGTATTCGATCTACTTCAACGGCAGCACCTACGTTCGCTACAGTGTTGACAATGGGTTCATGGAAAAGAAATTTACCAAAGCTACGGTAGCGCTGTGGTTCAAACCCAACAAGCTCAACGGCATTCAAACCTTGTTTGACGAAGGGGGCTCATCGGGCGGCAAGGGCATGGCCATCCGCCTGTCCAACAACATCCTGCACGCCGGCGTCAAAAGCAGCTCTCCGCTGTATTCCGACGCCACGCACGTTGTGCCGGATGACGGACAATGGCACCACGTGGCCGTGGTTTTTGACGATGGAGATTTTACCGTTTACCTCGATGGCGTGCCTTCGCCAACCATTCACACCGGTCTTTCCAAGGTGAAGAACCACGGCAACAACGGTGGCATCGGCAACTCCATCTCCGGTTCCGTTCTGAACGGCGGCAATACCTATTACAACGGCTTGATGGACGATGTCAGGTATTACAAAAATGTGGCATTGACGCCGGATCAGATTGCCGACCTGGCCAGCCTGACCGGTGACCGCACCAACCTGCTGGCCGGCACTTATGCCGTTACCCTTTCTTCGGCATCCGGCTGCACCACAACTGCTGTCATGAATGTTGCCTCTTCGAGCAATTACACCGACGGAGGTACCATCAACGGGGATGAATCCCAGTGTGTGGCCAGTTACGACCCGGCATTGATCGGCGAAGTGAGCGGCCCTTCAGGTGGAGGAGCCGGCACCACCGAATACCGGTGGCAATACAGCACCGACGCAGGCGCCAACTGGTCAACCATAACGGGCGCACAAAGTGCCACCTACGATCCGCCAACGATTTCGCAAACTACCTGGTACCGCAGGGGTGCCAGGCTGGTACCCTGTCTGGATTGGGTTTACTCCAACGTCGTTCAGAAAACTTTTGTCCAGAACTTTACCAATGCCGGGACCATCAGTGGGGCTGAGATCAGTTGCGACACTTACGATCCGGCACCCATCACCAATGTGATCCTTCCATCAGGCGGCAATGCGGGGGCAGCAGAATACCAATGGCAAAAAAGTACCGACGATGGCGCCACCTGGACGGACATCCCCGGTGCCAACACCGACAGCTACGACCCGGGCAGCATCAGCCTGACCACCTGGTTCCGGAGGGGCGCCCGGCGATCGTCTTGCGCCAGCTACCTGTACACTGAACCCGTCATCAAAACCGTGGTGAACAACTTCACCGATGCCGGCAGCATTTCCGGAACGGAAACAAAATGTGGCTCTTTCGACCCGCAACTCATTGGAAGTACCGTAGCACCATCCGGCGGGCAGGGTGGCTCACTGGAATACCAATGGCAAAAAAGTACGGATGGCGGCAGCACCTGGGTGGATGTGCCCGGCGCCAATGCGGAAACCTTCAACCCACCGCCCATCATTCTGACGACACAATACAGAAGAGGGGCCCGGAGAAATCCCTGCAGCGCATGGGTGTACACGGCGGGCGTCACCAAAATGGTGGTGAACAATTTCACCAACGGGGGCTACATCTCAGGTGATGAAGTGCAATGCGGTGCTTATGATCCGGCACCGGTCAGCAGCCTGGCACTGCCCAGTGGCGGGGTGGACGGAACCATCGTTTACCGCTGGCAGAAAAGCACGGATTCGGGTGCAACCTGGTCAACGATCACCGGTGCTACAGGCACCACCTGGGATCCGGCACCCATTGCCCAGACCACCTGGTATCGCCGGCAGGCCCAGCGCTCGCCTTGCCAGGCCTGGATCAATTCCAACACCGTGGTGAAAACCGTGAAGCCATTGCCAACGGCGATGATAGCCACATTCCCGGCCACCGACAACGGCTACCTCTGCGAGCTCATCCAGTACACTTTTGAAGCTGCTCCTTCGGCAAACGGAACCACATTCAGCTGGAATTTCGGGCAGTTTGCCAGCCCGCAAACGGCCTCAGGAGCCGGTCCCCACGCCGTCAGCTTCAACGTGCCCAACACCGTGGCCTCCACAACCGTCACCGTCATTCTGACAACCGACCTCAACGGCTGCCCCGCTGCCGACACCCTGCAATGGCAGGTGCGGCCACAAATCGTTGTTACCAACCTCACATCTACAGATCCATCCACTTGCAATGTTTCCGATGGCACCATCAACATAACCACGAATTATCCTCCCGGCACCACCATTGAAGGAAGCATTGACGGTGGCACCACCTGGTCAGCTCCTCCGTTTAGCTACGGTGGATTGGCCGGTGGTGTTTACGATATCCGGCTCCGCTATACCGGACAGGAATGCGAACAGGCCTGGGGTTCGGTGACGCTTACCGAGCCCTCCAGCCTGGATGCAGCCATCCAGGCGAGCCCCACGGAGGTATGCACCGGCTCGGCAGTCAGCGTTTCCGGAACGGTATCCGGCGGCAGCGGGCCCTATACCTTTACCTGGAATTTTGGTAGCGGCGCCACGCCGCAAACGGCTACCGGAGCGGGGCCGCACAGTGTGAGCTTTGCCAACGGTGGCAGCCATACCATCTACCTCACCGTACAGGACAGTTTCTGCTTTGGCTATGCCGACACGAGCCTGAGCATCGTCGGAAACTACACACAGGGAGGCACCATCAGCGGTGAGGAAGACCTTTGCAGCAACATACCGGCCGGTACCATCACCTCGCTGTCGCAACCTTTTGGCGGCACAGGAGGCACGGCAGAATTTCAATGGGAAAAGCGGGAAAGCGACGGCATGGGCGGATGGACCGCCTGGCAGGACATTGCCGGAGCAAATGCAGATACGCTCAGCCCGGGCACCATAAATGTTACCACCGAATTCCGGCGCAAAGCCCGCAGATCACCCTGTTCGGCCTGGGTGCTGAGCAACGCAGTGCAGAAACGCACCTCAGAGGCCCCGCAGCCCACTGACGACCTCTACACCTCGGCCTGCCCGGGTTTGTTTTTCTTCGACAATGTTTCGGACAACGACAGCAGCGTGGTCAATCCGACGTACAGCATTGCCACACCACCGCAAAACGGAACCATAGACATGGATGCCGACGGGGAGTTCATCTACACGCCCAACTCCGCCTTTTGCGGAACCGACCAATTCACCTACCAGGTTTGCAACAACGGCACCAGTTGCTGTGCCACCGCTACCGTAACCATTGACCTGGGTGACACCGAAGTGCCGGTGCTGCAAAACATCCCGCCGGATGAAATGGTCTTCTGCGACGACGAGATACCACTGCCTCCCATCGTGGACGCCTGGGAAAACTGCCAGCAGGTAACCCTGGCCATGAGCGAACAATCCAACCAGGGCCAGGACAGTTGCGCCATCTACAGCTACCTGCTCACACGGGTATGGACGGCCCAGGACTACTGCGGCAACTCCGTGTCCAACCAGCAAACCGTGACCATTCAGGATGCCACCGCACCTGACATCTACCGCATTTACACCCTGCCCAACGGCAAGCGAATGGTGGCCGGCGTGATGGAAAACGTGACCCACCGCTGGAAGACCGTGCGGCTGCCCGTGCAGTTTGCCACCAAGCCCATCGTCTTTGCCCAGGTAGTGACCAACAACGACGCTTCAGCTGTCGTCACTCGCTTGCGCAACATTTCTACTGAACAATTCCAGCTCAGAATTCAGGAACAGGAAAACGGCGACGGCAAACACGGCGTGGAAAGTGTGGCCTGGATGGCCATAGAGGAAGGTGTGAACACTACCGGCCTGCCATTGGAAGTGGGCAAGAAACTGGTGAGCAGCGATCCGGTATCTCTTTCGCTGGCGCAATCCTACAGCCCCGCCGGTTTTGTCACCTGTCTGCAAACTTTCAACGAAAACAACCCGGTGGCTATGCGCTATTCCGGCCTTACCGGAAGTAGTGCCACCATTTACTGCCAGGAGGAAACGTCTCTGGATCCTGAGACCAATCACGGTTACGAAAGTGCCGGTTACATGGCCCTGCAGGCAGGGCAAGTGCTGACACTTGCCGATGGTGAGGCCTTCGGCGAAACGGGTCAGATCAGTGTGACAGACAATTTCCTAACGGTAAACCTGCAATTCGATTACCACAACCCGGTGGTCATCCTCGGCGGCATCTCCAACAACGACGGTGCGCCGGCTACCATCAGGGTGGCTTCGGTAACGCCCAACTCCTTCTCCGTAAAAATTGACGAGTGGGACTACCTGGACGGCACGCATGCTGCCGAATCCCTGACCTACCTGGTGGTGGAAGGAAGCCTGCCATTTGACCGGGAGGTGGAATGCAGCGCCATTCCCGACCCGCCCGTACTGGGTGTTGACATCGTCGGAATGGACAACTGCGACGTCTCAACGGCCATCACGGTTACCGACAGCCCGTACAGCTTCGACTGTGGCGCTGACACCTTGTTCACCAGGACCTGGTACATCGCCGATGAATGTGGCAACAGCACCACCCTGGTACAGCGCTTTATCCTCAGAGACACCACCCCACCCACCTTCACCGTACCCGCTGACCTGACCATCACCTGCGCCACCGACAGGAATGACCTGAACATCACAGGCGATGTGTTTGACGAAGCTGACAACTGCGCAGACGGACTGGAAGCCAGCTACACCGACAACCTGGCTTACCTGGATGGTTGCGACGGGTATGTACTCCGGGTTTGGTCCCTTAGCGACTACTGCAACAATACAACCCTGAAGTACCAGAAAATCACCGTTTACAACGAAAACGACGCCGATGGTGACGGACTGGCAGACCTCTTCGATCTGGACGAAGACAACGACGGCATACCCGATGATGTGGAAGGTACCGCCGATACCGACGGCGATGGCATCCCGGACCGACAGGACCTCGACAGCGACAACGACGGCATACCCGATATCATCGAAGCCGGTTTCCAGGACAAAAACGGTGACGGCATCGTGGACCTCTTCGGCCAGTCCGACTGGGACCTCGACAACGACGGCATCGCCAACGACATGGACGGCGATGAGACCAACCCCGACCCCGTGGCCTCCTCCGATTTCGACCCCCTCTCACCCACAGCCGACAGAGACCAGGACGGAGTGCCCAACTACCTCGACCAGGACAGCGACAACGACGGTACCCCAGACCTCATCGAAGCCGGTGGCCTTGACAGCGACGGCGACGGGCACATTGACTATCCCATTGACAGCGTGGCGGCCTCCTTGCCGGACGCCGACGGAGATGGCTTCTACGACCTCTACGACCCCGACGATGACTCTTCTTTCGGAATTGACCAGCCCGGGGAAGTGCTCATCAAAATAACCGGCGGTGTTTATACCGATGGCCCCAACAGCGGCGCCCCCGATAAAGACGGCGACGGAATCCCCAACTTCCTCGACACAGACAGCGACAACGACGGCATACCCGACCTCATCGAAGCCGGTGGCATAGATACCGATGGCGACGGAAAACTCGACTCGCTGTTCGCACAAGACACCACCGGCAACGGCTTCTCTGACTTCTACGAAAACAACCCCCTCGTCATTACCGACGGTGACGGAGCCGTGCAGGACGGCCGCCCCGAAGACACCGACGGCGACGGCAGTGCCTACCAGGGCGCAGACCTGGACGGCGACGGCGCTCCTGACTACCTCGATGGCGACGGCGACGGCGACGGCATCCCGGACATCGTGGAAATAGGCCTGGCCGATCTCGACCTCGACGGCGACAACCAGATTGACGTATTTACCGATGCCAACGGCGATGGAATGGTGGATAACCTGGTGGGCTACATCGTTACCGAAGGTGACGGCGCCACCCAGGACGGCAAACCCGAAGACGGTCCCGATCCCGATACCTCGCCTTTCAGCATCGGAGCCATTGACGGAGAGTTTGGCGAAACCAACAACCAACCCGACGTGGACGACGACGGCGACACCAAACCCAACAACAAAGACACCGACAGCGATGGCGACGGCATCCCCGATGCCCTCGAAGACAAAAACGGCAACGGCATCATGGACGACGGCGAAACCCACTGGCTGCGCACCGACAGCGATGGTGACGGAATCCCGGACGGCGTGGAAGACGCCAACCACAACGGCATCTTTGAACTCGGCATAGAAACCGACCCCACTGACCCCGACACCGACAACGACGGCATCCCCGACGGCGTGGAAGATGCCAACCACAACGGCATCGTGGACGGCCCCGCCGGCAGTGAGTCCAACCCCAGGGACCCCTGTGACCCGCTCGCCGGAACCACCTGCATAGGCGTCCGGCTACAAATCAAGGTAAAACTTCACGGCAGCCTCCTGGAAAGCACCAACAATACCTTGATGCGGGATGACCTTCGGAAAAAAGGATTGATCCCACTGACCGAACCGTTCACTGACAACCCATCCTTCCAGCATGTCATAGGGTGCGGTGGAGAAACAATCGACCCGAGTGTCTTGCTCACCAGCGGCGACAACGCCATCGTTGACTGGGTGTTCATCGAGTTGCGATCTGTTGATGATGCACACGAGGTCGTCTCTACCCGCTCTGCACTGCTCCAACGGGATGGTGACGCAGTGGACGTGGACGGCACTTCGGCGGTGTTCTTCCCCAATGTGCCCAGTGGTGATTATTTCGTGGCCATACGCCACCGGAATCACCTCGGCATGGCCAGCAACCAACCGGTTCACCTGACCCCTACCGTTGTCTCAACAGACTTCGAAGACAGCAATTTCGAAGTTTTCGGAACCAACCCGGCCATCAACTACGCCGGCCAGCGGGCGCTGTGGTCCGGCGACCTCAATGCCGACCGGAAAGTTGTGTACCAGGGCCCCGGCAATGACATTCTGAATATATTTTTCTTCATTGCATCTGCTCCGGACAACACCTTTGGGCTCATGAATTACATCGGCCAGGGCTACACTTCAACAGATTTCAACATGGACGGGGTAATCATCTACCAGGGGCCCGACAACGACCGGAGCAAACTATTGTTCCACACCATCCTGGCCAGTCCGGACAACATTAACCTCCTTGCCAATTTTGTGATCAACGAAAAATTACCATAACACTGAGACATCCTTGATTTTAAAAAAACCGGAACTGTCAGGTTCCGGTTTTTCTTTTTCTTCGCAAAATTGCCGCACGAATTCTCTCTCGAACCAGGGAAAACCATCGCAGTGTCAAAATACACCCCGTCATTTTTTGAGCAACACCACCTTAAGAGCTTGTCCCGTTCCGAGCTGGATGAGGCACTGCAGAACGGCTACTTCCCGACCGGGGTGAACATGGCAACCGCCATAGCTGCCCGCTACTCCCCCGAGCATCCCGTTACGGCCAGATTGTACCTGCGGGCTCCGGTAAACCCGCCCGTTTTCAGTAAGAGCAAGCGAAAATTGCTCCGAAGGAATTCACAGCGTTTCCAATATGAGGTGCGGGAATTTTATTGCGACAATGAGATAAACAACCTGTGGATACAATTCAAAAAGCAAGCACACAAGTGGCAAAATGTGCCCGGCCTGACCAACCACATATTCAGGAATAATTCTTCGGAAAATTTTCCCGCCAGGTTATTGATCGTAAAAGAGGGCTCCCGATTGGTGGCATTCACTGTGATGTTTGAAGGCAACAAAACACTGGCATCACTCGAAGCTGCCTATGACCTGAATTACAGCAAGTTCAGCCCCGGCATTTTCACCATGCTGCTGGAACTGGAATACGGACATGCAACAGGCAAGGAATTTTATTACCCAGGATTCATTTACAAAGACGTCCCGATGTTCCAATACAAAAAGCGGCTGGGCGGATTGCAATTTTTTCAACTAAAAACCAGGGAGTGGAAACCAATAGAAGAACTTGTACAGGACGATTGGGTATTTGAGGTTATGAAATCGAAAATACTCAATGTGGTGGTAAGGCTATCCATTTTTTCACCGGAAAAACCTCCCGTCGGGTTGGTCGGGTTCATTCACCCAGACAGCCCGGAGGCCGAATCAGGGTTTCGGGGTTTCACACCATACACATCCGTTGAAACGCTGGTTGAAAAGACTCAACTATTTTACCACCCATTTTCCAAAGAATATATCATCATTAAAAAGGTCAATGACGCAGAGAACTCTATTGAAGGTAAAATAATAGCTATCACCAAAACCAGGTCCGAGATGGAAGCCATTGAATTGTTGAGGGTGTAGGGTGTAGGGTGTAGGGTGTAGAGTGTAGAGTGTAGAGTGTAGGGTGTAGGGTGTAGGGTGTAGGGTGTAGGGTGTAGGGTGTAGGGTGTAGGGTGTAGGGTGTAGGGTGTAGGGTGTA
>JALWSS010000225.1 GCA_026993525.1 Saprospiraceae bacterium | reverse complement strand
CTTTTTGGCCGGCCAGCTGTCGGCCCAGATTTTCAGGGAAAAACCGATGTCGGCCCGGTGGTAGGGCTTGAGGCGGTAGGTATTGCGGTACACCCGGTTGTCGTCACGGAGGCCAAAGGGCAGGCCCGTTCCGATGAAAAGGGGAAATACTGCATGCGTGAGAGTCGGATTGAGATGGTGTATTTTTCATAGGACATTAGGCTTGGTTTTTTGGGGTGGTTTTGTAGATTTGTGGGGTGACCCAAGGACACTCCGAACAAAAGAGTTGCGGGTTATTAACTTTTAGTGGTGTCGGCATGAATTGTAAAATGTTAGTTTTCAGGTCTTTAAGCTGATGACCGAGATACGCTTAATTTGAATATACGCAATGCGGGTATAGGGAAATATACGCAATGCGTATATTTGGGCGTTGGCAGTAACTCAAAAAAGAAAAAAGAGAATGATTTTCAAAGATAAACTTAAAGAAAAAAGCGAAATTATTAAACCTGAAATAGATAAACTACTTGATATAGCTTGGAAAAATCAAGCTCATATTGGAGACCTCCTTCTTGTACATATTAACGGTTTCTATAATAAAGATACTTTAATATGGAATGAAAATCATCCTGAGAATAAGCTCAATCCACATGTTATTGGACCAGGTTCTGAAGGTCATTCAGAAAGTGCACATTATTCATTTATACATAAATACAGAACAACAAATATTTCAGAATATACATACCCTGAATACTTGAAGCTTCATGAATGGAAACCTGAACGGAAAAATGAAATTGATAAGCTAGTGGATATTGAAGAAACAAGTATTCAACTTGAAATGCTCATTTATCTTAAGTTTTGGGAAGCAGATATGATTATAAAAAAGTTGTATCAGTTTACAAGAGCATTGAACGGGGAGCACTACGACTGGTATTTTAAGATATGCGAATCTAATCGTGATAAATCATGTACAGGGACACGTCAAGATATTATCAGGAAAAAAATCAGGGAAAAAATAAAACAACATTCTGAAAATATTTATCAAACCATTAAGGATACTTACAAAACCCAAATAAGAAATTCAATTGCTCATTCGAACTATTCATTCTTAGGAAGGAATATCCACCCCAACAATTATATTGAAGGCGACCCGCATTCAAGTATCAGATCTTTAAGCTTTGACGAATGGGTGGATATGTTTCATAACACACTTGTTCTTCATAACGAATATATACGAATGAATAACTTGATTAATGAACACTATGCTCAAATTGCAAAGGAGTATGATAATATCATGGAAATTTTGATAACGGAAAAAGACGGAAAGCAATATCCACTCTATGTTGAATATAGACCTGAATGGAATGATTGGAAATATAAACAGAATAAATGAAAAAGAGCTACTGCCAACATTGTGTATAAGTAATGGCGGGTAAAGTGCTAATAATGAAACAAATATGAATAAAGTAAACAATGGTGCAAATATGAAAGTAAGTGCGAAAAATCCCGCCACTACTCATACACGAGACCGTTAGCAGCAATAAATTGAATTTAAAAAAATCAAACTTTCCCATTCTTTCCTGCTTTAACCAAAACGGCACTCTAAAAAACCAAGAGTCAAAAGGTATTCACTTATGCTTACATCCCCCGTAGTAGTATAATTTCAACTTTAAAACTCCGCCCGCCACCTCAGATTGATCCTGCGGGAGGTGAGGTGGTTGGGGATGGCGTATTGCTGATTGAAGATGGTTTTGATCCAGGTGCGGGAGGCTTCGTTTTGCACGTCCATCAGGTTGAATATCTCCAGGCTGATCCAGGAACTTTTGGTGAAGCGGAAAGGGTTTTTGGGCTTTTTGGCCAGCCAGCTTTCGTCCCAGATTTTCAGGGAAAAGCCAATGTCTGCCCGGTGGTAGGGCTTGAGGCGGTAGGTATTGCGGTACACCCGGTTGTCGTCACGGAGGCCAAAGGGCAGGCCCGTTCCGACGAAAAGGCTGAGGTGCATTTTGAAATTCTCGTTTTTGGGCAGGTAATCCTGGAAGAAAATGCTCAATGTGAGGAACTGATCGGTGGGACGGGGCACGTCTTTCACGGGCACCCCTTCTTCCTGACCGACTTCCCTTCGGAGGTGCTGGATACCGTCGAGGCGTTCTCTTGCCCGAAGGAGGGAAAGGTTGAACCAGGATTCCACACCGGGCACGAACTCGCCGTTGAGGCGGGCATCTAGACCGACCACATATCCGGTGGCGTCGTTGTCGCCGTAATAGCGGATGCGGACGTTGTCGATCTCGTAGGAGACCAGGTCCCAGAGCTTTTTGTAATAAGCCTCCACGATGAGCCTGAATTTGGTAGGGCTCAGTTTTCCGAAGAAAAAATCATAGGTGAACCCACCGACGATGTGGGCTGATTTCTGGGACCCGAGGTTGCGGTTGACTTCCCCCTGGAAATTCCGCAATTCACGGTAAAAGGCAGGCTGGAAATACAGCCCGGCAGCCACCCGCCAGGAAATGTCACGGCGGCCGTGGAGGGGTTTGTAGAGGAATTGCGCCCGTGGCGTGAAGATGGCTTCTTTGTTGAGGTCCCAATAGCTGGCCCGCACCCCGAACATGAGTTTCATTTCCGCCACGGTGTCCTTGCGCCAGGTGTAGGTATTTTGCAGGTACGAGCTGATGCGGTTGCTCTGCAGGGTGTTTTTCGTTTTCAGAACATTAAAGACCTTCAGGATGGTGGTGTCGTAGGGCAATGAATAGCCGGCGCTGTCGAGGCGCTCCCATTCGTTGATTTTGTCTTCGATCAATTCGTGCTGGTATTTCAGGCTCCACTGCAGGAAGTGGCTCCGGTCGGCGCCCTTCTTTTCCGGAAGGCCGAACTCTACCCCACCCTTCACTTCGGCATTGGCCACGGTGGCATCCAGAAAGTTGCGCACGTACTGGTGTTGCGTGCCGGTGCCCAACTCAGCCACTACCTCTCCGAAGTCATCGCTGCCGAGGTCACTTTCAATTTGCCGGAGGCTATAATGGCCCAGTATGTCGAAGGCCTCGTTTTCATCACTCCTGTAAACGGAGGTGAGAAATTTTACGAAGAGCGGATTTTTCTCCCTGTCGGGCAAATACGTGAGCGAAAGCCCTCCCATGCTGGTGGTAAATTCGTCCCGCTCCTGCCCTTCGAATACGGAGAACAGTTCCAGCGCAAAATTGACCAGTCCGAAGGCCGTGCGCCGCTCATCGGGCCGGAAGTAGAACTGGCTCCGGTTGAAATTGGCCAGCAGGCCGAGCTGCCAGTCCCGGTTGAGGTCGTAGGTGGCGTAGCCTTGTATGTCAGTAAAATTCGGAGTGTATTCCCCGGTCACATCCAGTGAGCCCAGCAGGTAACGGGTGGTTTTGTAACGGGCACCGATGAGGTAGCGCAGTTTTTTGTAGCGGTCGGCGCCGGGCTGCCAGGCGCCCTCCAGGTGAGCGGAGCCGCCGAGGAAGCTGGCGCTGGCACTGGCGGCAAATTTTTCGGGGCGCTTGTATCGGATGTCCAACACGGAAGAAAGTTTGTCACCGTATCGGGCCTCAAAGCCACCGGAAGAAAAGGTGAGGCTTTGGATGAGGTCCATGTTGGGGAAGGTGAGGCCCTCCTGCTGGCCGGCCCTGACCAGTTGGGGCCGGTAAATTTCGAAGTCGTTGACGTACACGAGGTTTTCGTCGTAATTGCCGCCCCGCACGTTGTATTGCGAAGTGAGTTCGCCGCCGGAGCCGCTGCTGGTGCCAAGGGCAATGTGTGGCAGCACAGATTCCAGGTTGCCGGTGGTGGTGGGCAGCAGTTTCATGGGGGTCACGTCTTCCCGGATCATGCCGCCCTGGTTGATGCGGCTCTCCCGCACGATGACTTCCACTTCCGCATCATTGGGCGACAGCCCGACATCTATTTGTCTTTGACTGCCTTCGGGCAATGGCGCTACATCCACATTGGCTTCTTTGTAGCCCAGTCGTCTGAAAACGAGTACGAAGCGCTTGCCGGCCGGCACCTCCAATTGGTAGAATCCCTGTTGATCGGATTCGGTGGCCGTGGTGCTGTTTTTCAGGAAGATGGTTACAAAATCAACCGGCTCTCCCGACAAGGCATCGGTGACGGTGCCGGTGAGCAGGGCTTTGGAGTCCTGTGCAAAAGTGATCGTTGACAACAGCAAGGCCGGTAATATTGAAATCAGGTATCTCATTGACGGGATTTCCGGGATTCAGAACATGAACGATATTATTGAGGGCCAAAGGTAATCGTTCTGAAGATGTAGGGTATTGGTGACCTGCTTGCTCTGCTGACAATTCCATGAGAATAGTCAGGCAGCTTAAAACGGGAATTGCCGTTTATTTGGGGCAAGCCCCAAAAGCGAAACTTTTTATCAAAGGCTGCAATTCATGGCGAATTTTCGTTTGCAAGCGATACATTTGCCCCGTGGGATTGAATTGAAGAACGATGACTATAGAACGAGCACGCTACCAACACGCCATTCAGCCGAATGCCATTCTTTGGTTACAGCGCCGATGCCTATCCTGGATCCGTTACCATTTCACCATTTAACCCCATTCCGAAAAAGCTATTGCAAGGGTTTATACTTGCTCACAGAACTCTCACTTTTTAACCAAAATCAAATCAGTATGAAAGACTCATTGACTAAAGTCCGATTATTGGTGCTTGCCATGCTGTTGTTCAGCAGTGCGGCCATGGCCCAATTTACGGTTACCGGAACGGTGACTGATGAAGGCGGCGAGCCCCTCATCGGTGCCACGGTACTTGCCAAAGGAACTTCCGTCGGTACCGTTACCAACATTGACGGGAGTTCCAGCCTCCGTGTTCCGGACGGAACGGAAACCCTGGTGGTTTCCTACACCGGGTATGCTTCTGCCGAAGTTCCGGTTGACGCCTCCAGCTCGGCACTTGTCATTGTGATGAAAGAAGACATTGCAAAGCTGGAAGAAGTGATCGTAACGGGTTTGGCCTCTGGTGTGAAGCGCTCCAATTCCGGAAACGCCATTACCACGATTTCTGCCGATGAATTGACCGGTACCACCCGCCAGCAAACCATGGACGGTGCGCTGTATGGTAAGATTCCCGGTGTGAACATCGCTGCCAACAGCGGTGCGCCGGGTGGCGGTATCAACATCCAGATGCGCGGTGTTTCTACCCTGGGTGCAGGTTCATCCCAGCCGTTGTTCATCATTGACGGGGTTTATGTGGACAACTCCGTGATCCGCACCGGCCGTACCAACGTGAACGGCGCCAGTGGCGGACAAAACGCCTCCAGCCAGGATGACGCCTCCAACCGCATTGCCGACATCAACCCCGATGACATCGAGCGCATCGAGGTGCTGAAAGGCCCTTCTGCCGCAGCCATCTACGGTACCCGTGCCAACGCCGGTGTGGTGATCATTACGACGAAAAAAGGCGTCGCAGGTCAGACCAAAGTGAGCCTCAGCCAGGACATCGGATTTGCCAAAGGGCAAAACTTTGTAGGCTTTGACACCTGGGATACCGAAAAAGTGAACAACTATTTCGGTGGTGACCCTGACGAGCTTGCTGCCCTCCAGGCCGCCCAGTCTGAAGGCCGGGTTACCGATTGGGAAGAATACTTCTACGGTGAAACACCACTGCTCAGCAATACGCAATTGACTTTCAGCGGTGGAAACCAGAAAGTGCAGTATTACGCCTCTGGCGGAATACAGACCGAAGACGGTATCATCAAGAACACCGGTTTTGACCGCTATTCAGGCCGCTTGAACCTCAATGCCAACCTGAGCCAGCGGGTAAGGGCTTCGTTCAACAACAGCTACTACCGCACCGACACCCGCCGAGGTTTTACCGGCAACCAGAACAACACCGGTGGCAGTATTGGCTATACACTGGCTTACACCCCCAGCTATGCCGATCTCTTCCCCGACGAAAACGGGGTCTATCCCGACAACCCTTACTTCAATGACAACCCGATCGCCATCCGTGACCTGGGCAAAAACGACCAGACCGTTGACCGCTTTATCTCTGCGGCCAGCCTGGACATTGACTTGTGGACGGGAAGCTCCGCTTTCCTGAAATTGAAGATGAATGGCGGTGTTGACTACCTGTCCAGCAACACTTTCGTTTACTTCCCCGAAATACTGCAACACCAACGCGCTTCTGCCAACCCCGGTGATGTGATGTGGGGCCGTCAGGACAACCTGAACACCAATATTCAGACCTTCCTGCAATTCAACACCGATGCTGGTGATCTGAACCTCAACACCACGCTGGGTGCGGTGCGCCTGCACCAGGAATCTCAATTCCTCCTGGAGCGCGGCCGCGGCCTTGCCGGTGGTCAGACCAACCTCCGCTGGGCAAAAGTGGCAAGTGTACACGCCCAGCAGAACACCGAAGTGACCGACCTGGGTTATGTGGCACAGGAAGATTTCAACTGGCAGGACAAAGTCATCGCTTCCGTGGGTGTTCGCTTCGACCGCTCCACACTGAACGCCGACCAGGAAAAGTACTATGCTTTCCCGAAGGCCTCATTGGCGCTGAACCTGACCAACTTTGACTTCTGGAATGTAAGCTCCGTCAACCAGTTCAAGGTGCGGGCAGCCTATGGTGAAACCGGTGGTTTGCCCAACTACGGCGTGACCTTCGAATCGCTGTCTCCGCAGTTGATCGGTGGTGCCCTGGGCGGCCAGGTCGGCACCCGTGGCATTGACCCGAACCTCAAGCCCGAGACCGCAGCCGAACTCGAACTGGGTGTGGATATTGGATTGATGGACAACCGCATCTTCTTCGAAGCCACTTACTTCAACAAGAAAGTAAACGACCTCATCCTCGACCTTACACCCGCCGAGGCAACCGGTATTACCGCCATTGCAACCAATGCCGCCGACCTCGAAAACAGGGGCGTAGAACTCAGCCTGGGTATCAATCCGGTCCGAACCTCCAACATCAACTGGTTCAGCCGTGTGAACTGGTGGACGGTTGAATCTGAAATTACCCGCCTCGACATTCCGACCCAAACCGTTGGTGGTTTCGGTGTATCCCTCGGTACTTACCTCATCGCCGAAGGCTTCTCTCCAACAACCATCGTTGGTCTGCCGGGCGGAACGGAAAACCCCGGTGGATTTACCGTGTACGGCGACCGCCAGCCCGACTGGCAGATGAGCTGGTACAACACCATCAACTTCATGCAGAACTTCGACCTTAGCTTCCTGTTCCACTACCAGAAAGGCGGTGAAGCCATCAACCTCTCTGCACTGCTCTGGGACGACGGTGGAACCTCTCCCGGCTGGGACGACGACAAAGACGGAAACGACCAGTTCGACGGCCTCGACCGCCTGCTCGACTGGGCCGTGAACAACAACACCGGCGCTTACATCGAAGAAACCAGCTACCTGAAACTGCGCGAAGTGGCCTTGCACTACACCGTGCCTTCTTCCGTTCTCGGAAATGGCTTCATCAAAGGCCTGCGCCTGGGTGTTTCCGCCAACAACATCCTGCTGTGGACCAGCTACGGCAGCTACGACCCGGAGGTTTCCAACTTCGGTACGCAGCCCATTGCCGCTAACATCGAGGTAACGCCTTACCCCAGCTCACGCCGGATGTTCTTCCATCTGAAAGCGGACTTCTGATCATTGCTTCACCCGCCGGTTGGCGGGCAATGACGCAGCTTTCAAAATGGTTTCATCAACTAAAATTTTCAGACAATGAAAAATATCCTTTTAAAACTTCAACTCTTAACCCTCGTAGTGGGCATGCTGATGGTGAGCTCCTGCGACGTTGATCCGGTCTTCGACCTGGACAACCCTTCACTGGCTTCACTGACGAGCGACCCCGACGGAGCACAACTCCAGGTGCTGGTCACCGGTCTGGAAGCCCGTCACCGTGCATTTTATGGTTCCGCAACACAGATGTTCGGCAGTTTCGGACGTGAAGTGTGGGCCTATTTCGGTTCTGACCCCCGCTTCATCAGCCACTGGCTGGGCGTGGGTGTTTCCGATACTTACAATGACTTTTTTGCCTCTAACGGCACCTACCTGACGCCCTATGTGGCTGTGAAACAGGCCAATGTACTCATTGATGCTGCCACCGCCAGCACACAGATCACTGCCGAGCAGCGTTCGGGATACCTGGGCTTTGCCAAGACCATCAAAGGCTTCCAACTGCTGTGGCCCCTGATGCAACAGTACCAGAACGGCATCCGGGTGGATGTAAACGATCCGTTGAACCCCGGCCCGATCGTCGGATACAACGAAGCCATCCAGGCCATCCGCGACATTTTGGACGATGGTTATTCTGACCTGCAAAAGGCCGGTTCCAGCTTCAACTTCTCGCTGACCTCCGGCTGGGCAGGTTTCGACGACCCTGCAGGTATGGCCATGGTCAACCGTGCCATCGCTGCCCGTGCTGCCCTGTACGCCAACGATTTTGCGGCAGCGAAAACAGCCTGCGAGCAGTCATTCATGGACATGAACGTGGATGCGGCCTCTTCAGAAAAAATGTGGACCGGTCCGCAACTGGTTTACGGCGAGTCACCGGACATCAACAACCCGCTGTACTACGTTTACGACCAACCCACCAACACCATCCTGATCTGCCATCCGGCATGGGTGGAAGATGCACTGCCCGGTGATGCCCGTCTGAACAAGGTCATCGAGCGTGTGAACAACGTGGTGACCAATCCCGGCCTGAAAGATGTCAACACCGGTGACCTTCTGGAAGGAAAATACCAGGACAACCGCTGGGCTACCAACACTTCTCCGATACCGTTCATCCGCAATGAGGAACTCATCCTCATCTACGCCGAAGCGCAACTGATGACCGGCAGCGCCGCCGATGCCGTCAATACCATCAACATCGTCCGCAATACCTGGGGGGTGGGTGACTACACCGGTGGCACTTCCCAGGATGAGCTGATCGAAGAGATCCTCTTCCAGCGTCGCTACTCACTCTGGGCCGAAGCCGGCCACCGCTGGATAGACCTTCGCCGTACCGGCAAACTGGACGCCGATCACGTTGACCTGAGAGATGGTGGCGTGCTGTTCCAGCAGGTCGCTCCCCGTACTTCCGAAATCAACTGGGACAATCCCTGATCGGGGAACTGATTGAAGCTTGAACGTGAAAAGCCGCTGCGGATATCGCAGCGGCTTTTCTGGTTTTGAAGGGTTGTTTATGAGGATTATGAGGATTATGAGGGATTATGAAGGGTTATGTTGGTTGTCGGTTGTCCCCGTGCCGATAATTATCGGCATCGGGGTCGGTTGTCAGTTGGTCCCGAGCTTGTCTCGGGATTGAACTCTGTTTTTCACTCCGATCACTCTGTGGTTAAGTTGGGATTATGAGGATTATGAAGGGTTATCTTGGTTGTCGGTTGTCCCCGTGCCGATAATTATCGGCATCGGGGTCGGTTGTCAGTTGGTCCCGAGCTTGTCTCGGGATTGAACTCTGTTTTTCACTCCGATCACTCTGTGGTTAAGTTGGGATTATGGGGATTATGAAGGGTTATCTTGGTTGTCGGTTGTCCCCGTGCCGATAATTATCGGCATCGGGGTCGGTTGTCAGTTGGTCCCGAGCTTGTCTCGGGATTGAACTCTGTTTTTCACTCCGATTACTCTGTGGTTAAGTTGGGATTATGGGGATTATGACCCCGATATTCATACGACTTTTGCACTAAGCAAAAACTTTAAATGATTGAATTTCTGTATATTATAGTTTTTAAATTTTTGTTTTAATAGAGAAACCAACATTTTCATTAAAAAATGGCAAAGTTTAAATGTATTTAATTTTGAATAACAGATGAGTACAATTTGCCCTCGGTGCATAAGTCGTGATTTCTTCGGGACCGGTCCGGCGCCGGCGGGGTAGCGCCCCTGTAACACGACCTTCAGGTCGTCAGTGAAACGTCTTATTGGCCGGCGGCCGGGAGGCCGCCACTTACATGCGTCAACGAGCAAAGCTCGTGACGAGCAGAGAGGGTTTTTGTAGTCAAACTGGTAGTAAACTTCAAAGAATGAACCGCTGGTCCTGCTCATCACTCATTTGTAACGTTATTAATGAAAAGCATTAGAAAAACAAAAGAACGCCCCTGCTCGCCCCGAGCTCTGCTCGGTGGCGGACATAAGTAGCGGCCTCTGGCCGATGTACATAGAGTCAACGAGCGGAGCTTGTGACGAGCCGGCGGATTTTTTCACAGGTACATGCGGAGCCCTCACAGGCGCTAACTTTCGGTTAGCTCCTGTTTTCAACTCCTTTTGCTTTGGATATTAATTCAGGAGCTGACTGGAAGTCAGCGCCTGATGTCCGTACAGGCGCTAACTTCCGCTTAGCTCCTGTTTTCAACTCCTTTTGCTTTGGATATTAATTCAGGAGCTGACTCGAAGTCAGCGCCTGATGTCCGTACAGGCGCTAACTTTCGGTTAGCTCCTGTTTTCAACTCCTTTTGCTTTGGATATTAATTCAGGAGCTGACTCGAAGTCAGCGCCTGATGTCCGTACAGGCGCTAACTTTCGGTTAGCTCCTGTTTTCAACTCCTTTTGCTTTGGATATTAATTCAGGAGCTGATTGGTAGTCAGCGCCTGATGTCCGTACAGGCACTAACTTTCGGTTAGCTCCTGTTTTCAACTCCTTTTGCTTTGGATATTAATTCAGGAGCTGACTCGAAGTCAGCGCCTGATGTCCGTACAGGCGCTAACTTTCGGTTAGCTCCTGTTTTCAATATTCTTTTCCAGAGGAGATAATTCACGGACATAAGATTGATGGAGGGGTATCGATCATCACGTCCCGATCCCGAAGAAATTTCGGGATCGGGACTCAATTCCTCAGTTCCTCAGTTCCTCTCCCGACGAAAGTCGGGACTCAATTCCTCACGATAATCATTCTTCGCTCGAGAAAGAGGCACATAGGTATTCCCGGTTCATGCGGGCGATGTTTTCGATGGAGATGCCTTTTGGGCACTCAGCTTCGCAGGCGGTGACGTTGGAGCAGTTTCCGAAGCCTTCCTCGTCCATTTGGCGAACCATGTTCCGGACCCTTCGGGTGGCCTCCACTTTGCCCTGGGGCAGCAGGGCGAGGTGAGAAACCTTGGCACTGACAAAAAGCATGGCAGAGGCATTGGGGCAGGCAGCGACGCAGGCTCCACAACCTATGCAGGCTGCGGCGTCAAAGGCTTTTGAAGCGACATCTTTCGGGACCAACAGCGCATTGCCATCCACAGGCTGGCCGGTGCTCACAGAGATGAATCCTCCGGCCTGAATGATCCGGTCAAAGGCAGAGCGGTCAACTACCAGGTCTTTGATGACCGGGAAGCCCTTTGCACGGAAGGGCTCTATGTAAATGGTGTCACCGTCTTTGAAATGGCGCATGTGCAACTGACAGGTTGTGGTGGTTTTTTGCGGGCCGTGAGGCTGACCGTTGATGACCATGCTGCACGCTCCGCAAATGCCTTCCCGGCAGTCGTGTTCAAAAGCAACGGGCTCCTTTTTTTCGCTGACGAGTTGCTCGTTCATCACATCGAGCATCTCAAGAAAGCTCATGTGTTCATTGGCCTCCACCTGATGGGTTTCGAAGCGGCCTTTATCTTTTGCATCTTTTTGTCTCCAGACTTTCAGTGTGAGTTTCATGATCTGAAATATTGATGGAGGAAGTGGCCGGGCCACCCCCTGTCAGATTATTTGTAACTGCGGGTTTTCAACTCAACGGCTTCAAACTTCAGCGGCTCTTTGTAAAGCCGGGGTTCTTTACCGGTGTCGGTCCACTCCCA
Organism: Saprospiraceae bacterium; assembly: GCA_026993525.1. Taxonomy (GTDB): domain Bacteria; phylum Bacteroidota; class Bacteroidia; order Chitinophagales; family Saprospiraceae; genus UBA6168. Next base: position 22,451 of record JALWSS010000225.1, on the reverse strand, counting down.
GGCTGCTACATAAGCGTAATTTTTATCGTCGCGCAAGGCCTCCCCTTCTTCCGTCTGGTATTCCTCCCGGAAATGGCCGCCACAGCTCTCATTTCGACTGAGGGCATCGAGGCACATCAATTCACCCAGTTCCATGAAATCGGCGACCCGGTGCGCTTTTTCCAATTCGGGATTATACTCGTTCATGGAGCCGGGAACATAGACTTCTTTGTGGTACTCTTCTCTCAATTCTCTGATGAGGCCCATTGCCTTTTTGAGGCCCTCTTCATTTCTGGACATTCCGCAATACTCCCACATGATCTTGCCCAGGCGGCGGTGGAAACTTTCAACGGATTGGGAGCCGTTGTTGTCGAGCAACTTGGTGAGCCTTTCAGTAACGGCCTTTTCGGCCTCCTCAAACTCCGGGGCGTCCGTTGAGAATTTCGGTGTTCTGATCTCTTTGCTCAGGAAGGTGCCCACGGTGTAGGGAATGACGAAATAGCCATCGGCCAGGCCTTGCATGAGTGCGGAGGCACCGAGGCGGTTGGCACCGTGGTCGCTGAAGTTGCACTCACCGAGTGCAAAGAGGCCCGGAACATTTGTTTCGAGGTTGTAATCCACCCAGAGGCCACCCATGGTGTAGTGCACTGCCGGATAAATCTTCATCGGGGTTTTGTACGGGTTTTCACCGGTGATCTTCTCGTACATTTCGAAGAGGTTGCCGTACTTTTCTTCGACCACTTCTTCGCCCAGTTTGCGGATGGTGTCTGCATCGGGGTTTTCGAGGCCCATCGAGTGGGCTTTGGATTTACCATAGCGCGCTATTGCCGAAGCAAAATCGAGGTAAACACCCAATCCGGTGGGCACGATTCCCTTACCGGCATCGCATTCCACTTTGGCGGCCCTGGATGCCACGTCACGGGGCACCAGGTTACCGAAGGCGGGATAGCGGCGCTCCAGGTAGTAGTCACGGTCTTCTTCGGGAATGTCGTTGGCGGTTTTGCGGCCTTCCCGGATGGCTTTGGCGTCTTCCACTTTTTTCGGCACCCAAACCCGGCCGTCGTTCCGCAAGCTTTCTGACATCAGCGTCAGCTTGGATTGGTACTCGCCGTATTGCGGAATGCAGGTGGGGTGTATTTGTGTAAAGCAGGGATTGGCCATGAAAGCACCCCGTTTCACTGCCCGCCAGGCGGCTGTCACGTTGCAGTTCATGGCGTTGGTGGAGAGGTAGAAAACGTTGCCGTAACCACCCGTTGCGAGGATCACACAATGCGCTGAATGGCGCTCTATCTCACCCGTTACGAGGTTTCTGGCAATGATACCCCGTGCTTTGCCATCTATCAGCACCACATCCAGCATTTCGTGGCGGTTGAAAAGGGTCACGTTACCGAGAGACACCTGGCGGCTCATGGCCTGGTAGGCACCTATGAGCAACTGCTGTCCGGTTTGGCCCCGGGCGTAAAAAGTGCGTTGTACCTGCACCCCGCCGAAAGAGCGGTTGTCGAGGTAGCCACCGTACTCACGGGCAAATGGCACGCCCTGGGCCACGCACTGGTCAATGATATTGGCACTGACTTCCGACAATCGGTAAACATTGGCTTCCCTGCTGCGGTAGTCACCCCCTTTGACGGTGTCGTAAAACAGGCGGTAAACACTGTCGCCATCGTTGCGGTAGTTTTTGGCAGCATTGATACCGCCTTGCGCAGCGATGGAGTGCGCCCTCCGGGGGCTGTCATGGAAGGTGAAAACCTTGACATTGTAGCCCAGCTCACCAAGCGAAGCGGCAGCCGAGGCGCCGGCGAGACCAGTGCCCACCACGATGATATCCAAACGACGTTTGTTGTCAGGGCTCACCAGGGGCATGGTGCTTTTGTATTGGGTCCATTTTTCGGCCAGCTGGCCTGGAGGTATTTTGCCTTCGAGTTGCATATCGTTATTGGTTTGTGGTCAACAGATGATTGAAAGAACCATTGACTCAGGCATATCTCAAATAGAAAATAATGGGAATGAGCGCAAATCCGACTGCTACCAGAATGCTGTAGGCTTTTCCGATGAAGCGAATTGCCGGGGTGTATTTCCTGTGGTTCAATCCCAGCGTCTGAAAAGAGGACTGGAACCCATGCCACAAGTGGACACCCACCACGTACATGCTGACGACGTAAAAGATGACGAAGCCCAGATCGGTATAAGCCTCTTTCACGGGCAGGTAGAGGTTGTTCACCGTCACCCCATCGTACTCGACGGTGGGCAATACACCCATCTTCATTTGCAGCCAGAATTGGTACAGGTGCACCAACAGGAAAATGAAAATGATGGTGCCAAGCCATCCCATCCTCGAGGCAACTTTGGGGCTTTGGCCCTCAGCTCCCCGGAGCACATGAACGGCATAGCGCTGGTTGCCTCTGGCAGCCCTGTTTTTACTCCACAACATCCAGCCCTGAATGGCGTGCATGAGAATGAAAGTATACAACAGATAGGATACGGTTTTGATAAGTGGGTTGGTGGTCATGAATTTGGCATAGCGGTTAAATGCCTCGCCACCATCGTGGTGCAGCAATTGCAGATTACCTGCCAGGTGCACCAACAGAAAAACAATTAGAAAGAGCCCGGTAAGGCTCATGATCAGTTTCCTCCCGATGGAGGAAGTAAGAAATCTTCCTAACCAGCCCATAAGCTTGCGTGTAATTGGTAATTGTAGAAGAATCAAGCCGGAACTTGCCGGAATCCGGCCCCACCACTGGTGGTCACTTTCGGGGCGCAAATGTATTCACCCAATCAATGAAATCAAAAGAGAGGTGATAAAAGGCACTTCCTAATGGCTTATTTAGATTGGATTAAGACAAAAACGGAACAGCCCGGAAATCAGATGCAGATTTCCGGGCTGTTTTTCCGACACAAAGACGGCTCACTGCTTCGGCTTGCCGTACTTCACAGGTGTGTTGGTATTGTAAAACAGAAAAGAATAAATGTCGGCCTGTTCCTCGATGATCTTGGAGGTAGGCTTGCCTGCACCGTGACCGGCATCTGTTTCAATGCGTATCAGTACGGGCTTATCCCCTGCCTGGCATTTTTGCAGTTTCGCTGCAAATTTGAACGAGTGGGCGGGCACCACCCGGTCGTCGTGGTCGGCGGTAGTTACCAGTGTGGCGGGGTATTCGGTGCCAGGTTTCAGATTGTGATAGGGGGAATAGCTGAGCAGGTAACGGAACATTTCTTCGCTTTCCCCGGAAGAGCCGTATTCCGGCGTCCAGCCTTTACCGACGGTGAATTTGTGATAGCGCAGCATGTCCATCACACCCACAGCCGGCAGGGCCACGGCATAGAGGTCGGGCCGCTGGGTCATGCATGCCCCCACCAGCAGGCCGCCGTTTGATCCACCCTGAATGGCCAGCTTTTCTTTGGAGGTGTAGCCTTCGGCAATGAGGTATTCGGCGGCGGCGATGAAATCATCGAAGACGTTTTGCTTTTTCAACAGCATGCCGTCCTGGTGCCACTTCTCACCGTACTCTCCCCCACCCCTGAGGTTGGGCATGGCAAAGACACCACCGTTTTCCAACAGCATGATACGGGAGGTGCTGAACCCCGGTGTCAGGCTGATGTTGAACCCGCCATAGCCATAGAGCAGGCATGGGTTCCGGCCATCCATCTGAAGGCCTTTCCTGTGTACCACGAACATGGTCACTTCCGTGCCATCCTTGCTCTTGTAGGTCACTTGCTTTTCAACGTACTCCTCCGGGTTGAACTTCAACCTGGTTTCCTGAAAAAGGGTACTCTCTCCGGTTTCCACGTCGTATTTGAAGATGGAAGGCGGATAAAGGAAGGAAGTGAAAGAATAAAACAGGGTTTTGTGCTCTTCCCGACCACCCGGGGCATTGGCGGAGCCGACGCCCGGCAACTTGATCTCCTTTTTGCCACTGCCATCGTATTCCATCTGGTAAATGCGGTCGGTGGCCTTTTCCAGGTAATTGGCAAAGAGCTTTCCACCGCCGGTACCCACTGACTGAAGCAGGTTCTCACTTTCAGGAATCACATCTTTCCAATTGGCTGGAGAGGGGTTGTTGATGTCCACCTCTACCAGCCGGTAGTTGGGAGCGTCAATGTCCGTCAGCACCAAAAATTTGCTGCCGATGTTGTGAACCACGGAGCTCTTGTTGGAATACCCTTCAAACAAGGTCACAAACTCCGAATCAGCCTCCAGGTCTTTGTACAGGGTGGCATAGCCGTCCGTTCCGGGGGCCTGGTACAGGATGTAATACCTGCCGTCTTCGGTAACGTCGCCGAAATGATAATAAGTGGGATTGGCTTTGTCCATGAAGATCAGCTTGTCCTTTTGCTGCGGATCGCCAAGCTTGTGGTAATAAATGGAATGGAAAAGGTTGTTTCCCGACAGCTCCGTTCCCGGTGCCGGCTCCGGATACCGGGAGTAAAAAAAGCCGTCTTTCCAGAAGGAGGCACCACTGAATTTTACCCATTGCAATTCATCGGGCAGCTTGTTCATGGTTTCCACTTCGTAAACGTGGATCTGTTGCCAGTCAGAACCCGCATCCTGCCGGCTCACAGCCAGGTATTTGTTATCGTCGGAAACACCAATGATGTTGATGGCAGTGGTTCCGTCCGGGCTGATGGCATTCGGATCAATGAAAACCTCCGGCGCACCGTCCAGGCCTTTCTGACGATAAATGACAGATTGGTTCTGAAGGCCATCATTTTTTGAGAAGAAATAGTACTCCCCCACCTGGAAAGGGGCGGAGTATTTCGGGTAGTTGAACAACGCTTCGTAACGCTTGCGCACGTCCTCCCGAAAGGGTATCTGTTTGAGGTAACCAAAGGTCACTTCATTTTGGGCTTTCACCCAATCTTCCACGGCTTTGGCCGTGTCCACTTCCAGCCACCGGTAAGGGTCAGGGACTTTCTCTCCAAAGTACTCGTCCACCACATCTTCCTCAGTGGTTTCCGGGTAGCTGACCGGAATCGGGGGGTAATTGGCATTGCGCTCGGTGTTGCTTTCCTGCCGGCAGGAAGCCAGCATGGCAAGGGCTGCAATCATCAGTAAGATTTTTTTCATAGTTAGTTGGTTTTGATGCATTTATTGGTTCGCTTCGCAATGCCGTACATTGCGCCGGCGATGTTATTCCCTTGCGTCGGAACTCCCGCTACCGGCCTTTTTTGCTTCCCATACATTGTTGTCCCGGTTCACATCCACCATTCTTTGGGATGGGTCAATTTCCACTTTCACGATGTCTTTGAACCTGGCATCTATGGTCAGCTCGTATTCGGGTATGGTCCAACCCCAGGGCTTAACCACTTCATAATTCACATTTGGATTCTCGGCCTTTTTGGCGCCCCACATCATGTACAGGGGAATGTTGTACATTTTCTGAGAACCATCTTTGAAGCTCACCACCAAGTCGACGGGCATCGGGAAATGCCCCGGCCGGTTGAGACGGATGGTCGTCTCTCGGCGGTTCGCTTTCGCTACCGAAGTGATACCGTAGTCAATTTGCTTGGTACTGAAGATGAAGTATTGCTGGAACCAGTCCAGCTCCATGCCTGCTGTGCGCTCCATTACCCGAAGGAAATCATCGGGATTTGGGTGTTTGAAGCGCCAGGAGTGGTAATAATTCAACATGGCCTGTTTAAAAGTCGCATCCCCCATGATGTAGTTCAACTGGGTCAGTATTACGTGTCCTTTCACATAGGCGCCAACCCCTCCTGCCCGGCTTGACAGGTAATGGTCGTGGTGAGTGGACAAAGGCTCCTCCTCTGCCCTTTGCAGGTACGATATATAAGACCTGTTGGTGGAAATGTGAGGATTTTCTTCAGGCTTTCCGGTGATAATCTTTTCGGCTTTCATCCAATTGAGCACCTCCGAAGTTGCATACTCCGTAAAGCCCTCATCCATCCAGGGATACTTGCCCTCATGGGTGCCAAGCATGCCGTAGTACCAGGCGTGCATCAGTTCGTGAACGAATGTGCCCACACCGGCTCCGGCTCTGAGGAAAGTGGCCATGGGGTATTCCATGCCTCCGTCTCCTGCTTCGAGAAATGAATAGGTGGCATAAGGGTACTCCCCGAAGTTTTTCTGAATGAAATCAAACGCACGGTCCATTGCCTCCGGCATGGCTTCCCAGGTGGCCCGTGTGCGTTCATTGGGTTGGTAAAGGAAATGTAAAGTTGGGCCTTGCTCCCTTCTCACCACAACGTGCTCATAGTCAGGGTCGGCAGACCAACTGAAGTCATGGACGTTTTCCGCTTTCCAGCGCCAGGTGAGTTTTTCTCCCGGTGGCTGGCGTACGGCAGTGCCTTCCGGTTCGTAGCCGTATCCGATTTCAGAAGCATTCTGCAATTCTCCGCTGGCGCCCAGGAGGTAGCTCCGGTCAATGGAGATGTTCACTTCAAAATCTCCCCAGACACCGTAAAACTCCCGGCCGACGTAAAGGTCGAGGTGCCAGCCCTGGTAATCATACTCCGCCATTTTGGGATACCACTGGGACATGGAATAGGCCACACCATCCCGGCTGTCGCGTCCCGATCGTCGGATTTGAACTGGTACCTGGGACTGGAAATCCATTTTCAGTTCGGCCACGGACTTCGGCAGGATGGGTTCGGGCAGGGTTACCTCCAGAATGGTCTCTTTGACTTCAAACTTTGCAGGCTTGCCGTTGCAGGTCAGTGAATTCACTTTGTGCCAGCCGGTCTCTTCCGGTTTCAGTTTGGAGATGCGGTCACGCACCCGGGAGTCGCCGGTCAGTGGATTGCGGTTTTGCCAATCCATCATGCTGCCCGGCTGGAAGGCGTTGAAGTACAAGTGGTAGTAAACCTTGTAAAGCGTGTCGGGAGAATTGTTGAAATACTTCAGTGTCTGCACGCCAGAAAACCGGTGCCTGGCAACATCCATGTCTATGTCCATCTGGTAATGGACACGCTGTTGCCAACGACAGGTCTGACTGAAAAGAAAATTGCTTGAAAGAAGGAAAAAGGTGAGAAGTGAAATTGCTATGCGCATGGTGTAATAACGGGTTGTAAACTTGGATTCCAAAAACCAGAAAAGATGTCACTTGCTGCAAATGACATCTTTTCTCGTCAATTATTCAGGATTCGAAAGCCGATTTCGACCAATAATCACTTACAACTGACAACCACTGGTGAATCCGGTTGCATCGAAGGTGGTTTTCAGAAAGCCGGACTCGTTGCCCTGGAGGTCGAAGGCTTCGATCACCAACTCGTTGTTGCTGCCGTTTCTGATGGGGCTGCAATACTCAAAGAGGTAGAAACTGTTGGCTTCGTTGTTGACCACCAGCGCAATTTGCTTGAAGACCGCCGTCAGCTGTGTAATGCTGGCAGCCTGGAAAAAGCCGTTCCGGCCAATGGTCTGCAAATCTGGGATGTTGATTTCATTACCAACACCAAGTGTAAACCAGCTGATGTCAGCAGGCGTGGCAGCTACGGCATTGTAAGCATCCTGTTTCAGGTAGCGGTTGGCCCGGTCTTCTCCGTCGGTAAACAAGACCACCGAAACCGCAGAGGAAACATCCTGGTTTTGGTAATCGGCGAGGATCTGCTCCGCTATGGCGGCCCCTTTTATCACGGCACCGTACAGGTCGGTGGAGTTGTCGTTGGAGATATTGGGGGTGATGGAGTTGATGGCTGCTTTCAGTTCCCAAATATCAGAAGTCGGAGCTTTGAGCTCATGGAGAATGTCTTCACCGTCGAACCACCAGATTCCCATTTTGATGGAATTGTCAATGGTATCCGGCACTGCTTCCTCGATGAAAGCGATGGCGGCCGTCTGGAGGTCAACCAGGGACTGCTGCAATACGGAGCCACTCAGGTCCAGCAACAGCATGGTGGTGTGATTGAACACCTGTTCCCTGCCTGAGATTTTCCTTTTTGCTTCAAATTCGGAAATGATCCTCGGGCAGGGGTCGTTCAGGCCTTTTTCGTAAATGATGAAGTTGTCTTCGGTGAGGTAACCCACCGGATTTCCGTTGTCATCCCGCACCCGGAAGAAGACGGAAACTTTTGAGGGCAAGGTCACTGTCGGCCCTTCGATAAGAGTCAGGTTGAGTTTTGGCTTTTTGGGCTCGTTGAAGCAATCCGCAAACTGTTGGTCATCGTCTTTGCAGCCGATGGTGAATGCCGTAAACAGGATTGCCAGAAGGAAAAAAGAATTTGGAATACGCATGGTAGAATCGGGTTGTGTTGTACTAAAATGATTGTGCAGGTACCACCAGAACGCACAGTACCCGGTAAATTGTTGCTCCTACCCCGCAAAGAAGCATGATTTTTTTTGAGAATATCTTTCTTCACAATGAAAAACACCTCCCTGGCAACAGTTGAATTCCCGGCAGCAAGCTTTACGCATCCGGTAGTTCCACTTGCTCTTCTTCGTCAATGCGGTACCAGCGGCTCCAATCACTCCACTCGTATTTTTTCGAAGCCAGGTAAATAAATGCACAGGCAGCTGCGATCAGTCCGGCCAGGGTCCATTCAATGTGAACTTCGGAGGCTCTGAAAATGGCAGGAGTTTGCAGCGCCGAAGAATCGAAGGTGACAAAGAGCGCACTGTAGATATTGGTGGCGGCATGGATGCCTAGGGCCAGTTCCAGGCCATCGTCAAGCAGGGTGATGAGTCCGAGCAAAAAACCCACACCGATGTAATAGGACATGGCCCAACCCACCCCGAATTCCTGCACTTCCGGGTTCATGTAGTGCATCAGTCCAAAGCCAACTGAAGTCAGCAACAACGGCACCCAGGGCCTGCGGGTCAACAACCCGATGCCCTGCATCAGGTACCCCCTGAAAAGGATTTCTTCAAACGAAGTCTGGAGCGGAAACATGAGCAAGGAAATGATGAACAGAACGAGAAAAGGACCCGGTTGAAATTGCAAACTGTAGTTGGCAGGTTCCATCAGGTAAAACACAATTTCGACACCCGCCGTCAGTGTCATCCACAGGGTAAATCCGAAAAACACCTTGCTCCAATTGACCTTTCCCGAAGGATTGATCAAGGTCTTTGGGTTGCGCTTGTGAAGGTACCTGACACACAACCACAACACCAGCAAGCCGATTGCAAAAGGAATGAGCATCAGCACAATGACCATGTTCTGGCTGAGGTCAATGTCAGAAAAATCCATGCGCCGGAGCATCTCCTGTGATTCAAAAGCATCCAGGCCTTGCTGTGAAGCCTTATACATGAAGATCAGTGCGAGCGGCACCTGTGCCAATACTACAGCACCTATGACTATCAGGAGTGTGATCAGGTACGCCCACCATTTGTTCTGACCGGTGCGTGCTATTTTCAGGAACATAGAAATGAGTTTGGGCGTGAAAATAGAAAAGCTCCGGAAGCCAGGGCAACCGGAGCTTTTCACTGCGCATCAATTCAGGCTGTCAGTTTTTGTTGAAGCCGTTGTTGCTAGCAGGTACGCTCTCTTCTTTGGGCTTGGGGTTCACCTTGCCTTTGATCTTGAGAACGTGGGTTGGCGTAGCCTCATTGGTGGTGAGGGTTACCGTTTTCTGGAACGGGCCAATGCGGTTTGTATCGTAACGAACTTCAATGGTAGATGACTCACCTGGGAGGATGGGGTCTTTAGGCCATTTTGGAACGGTACAACCACAACTACCTTTTGCGTTGCTGATGATGAGCGGCTCAGTACCTGTGTTGGTGAATTTGAACACGCGAAGCGGATCTGAACCCTGTACGATTTCTCCGTAGTCAATTTCAGTGACTTCGAATTTCATCATCGGGCCCTTGGCCGGTTGTTCGCTTTGTTCCTGAGCGAAAGTGGTGCCTGCCAGCAGCGCCAGAAAGGCAAAAATGGAAAGTACTTTTTTCATGTTTTGAAGATTTTTTGTTCGTGAAATCAAAACCGGGACAAAATTAACGGCTGAGCCTGAGAGCCCCGCACTCTGTTGTTCAAACAGCCGTTAACGAGATGTTAACCGGAAAACGGCGGGGTTCAGCCAAGACTTTACGGGTATCCGGATCAAAACAATCGTACCAATCCAAGCATGTTTGGGTCAATTTCCCGAAAAGCAATACATCTTTTTGCTAATCAACCGAATTGCAGACAAAAAGCAGACAAGTGCCAAAACTCAATGATCTCAATGACAATACATTGTTTATTCAATTGAAAAACTTCCAAAATTTATCTATAATTTTGCGGCCGAAAGTGGGAGCCATTTGAAATAATGTTTTGAAATAACGATTTCCCTCCCGGGATACTTTCAGCGCTCATGCCTGCCCAACTACAGGGAGCACCTAACCAAATTTTAAAGCTGCGAACCATGATAGAATCACCTATTACCGACATCCTCACTCCTGGTGGAACTACAGTAGAAGAAGCATACAAAAAAGAGGTTCTCAAAGATTTCTGGATAAGCTGTGTCAGCCGAGAGGCGAGCATTCTGGGCCGAAAAGAAGTTCTGACAGGTAAAGCCAAGTTCGGAATTGTGGGTGATGGCAAGGAAGTGCCCCAGGTTGCCCTTGCAAGGGCCTTCCGAAAAGGTGACTGGCGTTCGGGATACTATCGCGACCAGACTTTGATGTTTGCCCTCGGGCTCTCCACCGTTGAAGAGTTTTTCGCCCAGCTCTATGCCGATGCGGAAAACGACCCCTGGTCAGGCGGCCGCCAAATGAACAGCCACTATGCCACCCCCCTCATTGATGAAAACAACGAATGGCTTGATCAAACCCAACGCTACAACATCTCTTCTGACATCTCCAGCACTGCCGCACAGATGGCCCGTGCCCTCGGGCTTTCTTTTGCTTCGAAAAAATACCGGGAGATGCCCAAACTGGCAGACAACTCCCTGTTCTCCAAAAATGGCAGTGAAGTCACATTTTGCACCATCGGGGATGCCAGCACCAGTGAAGGCATCTTTTGGGAAACCCTCAACGCAGCAGCTGTACTTCAGGTTCCCCTTGTAGTTTCCGTCTGGGATGATGGCTACGGCATTTCCGTTCCGAAAAAATACCAAACTGCCAAAGGTTCCATCTCCGATGCGGTGTCCGGGCTCCAATTTGAGGACGGCAAAGGAGGCATGGAAATCCACAAGGTAAAATGCTGGAACTACCCTGCACTCTGCGAACTTTACGAAGAAGTAACCAAAACCGTCAGAGAAACCCACAGACCTGCCCTCATCCACGTTGAAGATTGCACCCAGCAACTCGGACACTCCACTTCCGGCTCACACGAGCGTTACAAATCCAAAGAACGGCTGCAATGGGAACGTGAAAACGACTGCATCCTTATCATGGGCAACTGGATGGTGGAAACCGGCATTGCCACCCAGGAGGAAATTGCCGACATGCGCAAACGTGCCAAACAATACGTAAAGGAGTGCAAAGACAGGGCCTGGGCCGCCTACATCAACCCCGTAAAAAAAGAGAAGCAGCAACTGCAGGCCGTTTACGCCAAAGCCCTGCAAACGACCTCCCGGAAAGAAGAGGTTACCCAACTGCTCGATTCGCTGCAAAACACTCCCCCGCCACAGTTGTACAAAGACGTCATCAAAAATGCCCGTCGCCTGCATTTCGTGCTTCGCAAAGAAGACAGTGAAGCCCTGGAAGACCTGGAGAACATGCTTACCAGGGCATCCGCCACGGCACATCGCAGGTACCACACCTACCTGTACAGCGACAGCAAATACTCAGCGCTGAATGTACCCGTAATACCTCCCGTGTATTCAGAGAATTCTGAGACCAGGAATGGTTTTGAAGTGCTCAACACTTTCTTCGACAAGGCTTTTGCGAAGCACCCCAACCTCATTGCTTTTGGTGAGGACGTGGGCAAGATAGGTGGTGTCAACCAGTCTCTGGCAGGCATGCAGGCCAAATACGGCGAAGCGCGCATTTTCGACACCGGCATCCGCGAATGGAGCATCGTCGGGCAGGCCATCGGCCTCGCACTGAGAGGCTTCCGGCCCATCGCCGAAATACAGTATCTCGATTACCTCATTTACGGCCTCGAGCCAATGACCGACGACCTGGCCACGATACGCTACCGCAGCCACAACCTGCAACAGGCCCCCGCCATCATCCGTACCAGGGGCCACCGGCTGGAGGGCATCTGGCACTCAGGTTCTCCCATTCAGATGCTGCTGGGATCATTGAGGGGTATGTACCTGCTGGTGCCGAGAAACTTCGTACAGGCAGCAGGCATGTACAACACCATGCTGCATTCCGACGATCCGGCACTCATCATCGAATGCCTCAATGGCTACCGCCTCAAAGAACGCATGCCCGACAACATCGGCGAATACACCGTTCCCCTCGGCGTTCCTGAAACATTGGTAGAAGGCACTGACCTCACCCTGGTAACCTATGGCTCATGCGTACGAGAAGCACTTGAAGGTGTGGAACTCCTGAAAAAACACGGAATCTCTGTCGAATTGATAGACGCTCAAACCTTGTTGCCATTTGACCTCGAACACAGAATCGTTGCCTCGCTTCGCAAAACCAACCGCATCGTTTTCATGGATGAGGACGTGCCCGGTGGAGCCACAAGCTACATGATGCGGGAAGTGCTGGAAGTGCAGGGAGGCTTCCAATACCTCGATTCGGCACCGGTAACACTCACCTCGAGGCCCCACCGCCCTCCGTATGGTTCTGACGGAGATTATTTCACCAAGCCAAATGCAGAAGACGTTTTTGAGGTGGTTTACCGCATGATGGCCGAAGCTGATCCGGGTCGTTTTGCCTGACGGCAAGTTGGCTTCACATTTTTTTCAAAATAGTTCACAAACGGGTCAACCCACCCGATGGAATTGCGTTTACCTTCGGCAACTTAGGTTGACATTTTCATGACAGTCATTGCCCGACGACCTGTACGAAACCACTTCGACCAGCGCCGGGATGCTTTGAACATTGAAGTCTAGAAGTCCGTTACCCACCATGACCCGACCTCTGAATGACACTGTGAGTTTGCCCGGCGACATCATTGACCTGCCTCAGAACGGATACAGATTCAGGATATACAGTTCCATTTTTGACGTTCCTGAAAGCTGGGATCAAACCGCTCCCGGCAATGAATTCCTCAAGAGCACTTACCTCGGTGTTTTGGAGCAGAACCCGCCCCGGGGGATGCGCTTCACCTATGTGATCTTCTTCGACAATGACCAGCCCATTGGGATAGCCTATTTCCAAATCTCCCACTTCCGGCCCGACCGCAGCATCAAAGACATTGACACCAAAGACAAGTACCCTTGTATCATCCGTGCATTTGCCAGGCATTTGAAGGTTTTCGTCGCAAAGAAATTTGACCACAACCTGCTGGTCTGCGGCAACCTGCTTCTGACTGGTGAACACGGCTTCCATTTTACCGAAGGAAAAATATCCAGAGAGCAGCAATTCAAATTGCTGGAAGAATGCATCCGGAAGGTTCATTCCATCTGGGAAGAGCAAGGCCTTTACATAGATGGCATTTTCATCAAGGACATTGAGCCCCAACACCTGCCGCAAACAAAAGTACTGGTCAACAAAAAATACCGCCAGTTCACTTTCCACCCCAACATGGTGCTGAACATCCGGGATGAATGGAATAGTTTCGACGACTACCTCGCGGCCCTTACTTCAAAGTACCGAATCAGGGCCAGACGGGCATTCAAAGCAGCCAATAGCCTGGTAAGAAAAGACCTGAAACTTGATTACATACGGGAAAACAACCAACGGCTGTATCAGCTCTACCTGAGCGTCATGGACAACGCCAGTTTCAACATGGTGGTTCTGGATGAACATTACCTGCCCGCCCTCAAAGAAGCTTTTGGTGACCAGTTCAAGATCACGGGCTATTTCCTGGATGGCGAACTGATCGGTTTCTGCTCAACCCTGAAAAACGGCAATGAGCTGGAAGCTCACTTCCTGGGCTTTGAAGAAGCCTGCAACCGCAAATGCCAGCTCTACCTGAACATCCTCTACGATATCCTCCGGCAGGGCATCGAATCCGGCGCCCGCAAAGTGGTGTACGCCCGCACCGCCATGGAAATCAAAAGCTCGATGGGCGCCGAACCCATTGACATGCTCTGCTACATCAAGGCAGCCCACCCCGTCACCAACAAAGTGCTGCCACACCTCCTGGAATACCTCCGCCCACCGGACGATTGGGTGCAACGAAAACCATTCAGGGGGAGGAATTGAGGAAATGAAGAATCGAGGAATCGAAGAATCGAAGAATCGAAGAATCGAAGAATCGAGGAATCGGGGAATCGAAGAATCGAAGAATCGAAGAATCGAGGAATCGGGGAATCGAAGAATCGAGCCCCGTCCCGAAAAAATTCGGGATCGGGGGAGGAATTGAGCCTGCCCGGCGGTCAGACGGGGAACTGAAGAATCGGGAGCGACTGGTTCCGTGCTTCTCTAAACCTCTCTAAACCCTATCCATTACCCACAAATCCACCATTCCGGTTCTGAGAGCTCTGACTCATAAAGTAACCGAGGCTTGAAAAGCATCCTTTACCCCATCAAACATCTTGAAACCCCTTGTTTTAACGAGGGGTTAGCGGATTAACCCCCAATCACATCAAACATCTTTACAGAGCATCAGCATCAATTTCAATTCTCATCCCGAATTTGGTGCTAAAGCTATTCCTGATGTGATGTTTTGAATAGAAGTTGGATGTGTGTAGGGGTACTGGCAAGATTCCCGCCGTTGCCTGTCTGCCGACAAGGCAGGAAACAGCGGGTTACAAGATGGCTGATGTCGCCACGGCTTTTTAGCACAGCCAGGGCACCAGGGTATAAGAAGGATTTTTTTTCACATTCAATGAAGTCGGGTTGCAAAGGCATTTCCCGATGTGATGTGGATTTGTGGGTAATCGATAGCCCTCTAAACCTCCCGGCGAATGACGGGATAAACCTCCGTCCCGAACTTGATTCGGGATCGGGATCAACCCCTCTAATCCTCCATAATCCTCATAATCCCCATAATCCTCCATAATCCTCCATAATCCTCATAATCCCTGCCTGCCTGCCCGCCTGCCCGGCGGCAGACGGGGCGGCAGACGGGGCGGCAGACAGGCTCTATAAACCGCCAAATCCCATCCTCGCCAGGCTTTCTTCCAGCAGGCGGATTTTCTCTTCGCCGTCGGCCAGTTTTTGGCGCTCTTTGTTGACCACGGCCTCCGGGGCGTTGTTGACGAAGCGCTCGTTGCTGAGCTTGCGCCTTACGCTTTCCACAAAGCCACGGTAGTAGTCCAGGTCTTTTTGGATGCGGGCCTTTTCCTCTTCTTCGTCAATGGCGGAGCCGATTTCGAGGTACAACTTTACTGTTCCGGAGAGGAATGAAACCGTGGAAGCCGGTTCATCGGAAGTGAGCTCCACGGATTCCAGGTTGGCCATTTTCCGAAGGAGGTCCAGCACACCCGAAACAGCCAGCAGGCCTCTTCCGTCATCGCTGGAGTCAATGAACAATTTCAGGGCTTCCTTCGGTGAAATTCCCCTCCCCTGTCGGGCTTCACGCACCTTGCTGATGATGTCTTTGGCCTGTTCGAAGGGTTGGATGAGTTTTTCGTCAAAAGCTGCTGCCTCGGGGTAAGGGCTGACGATTACGTCATCGCCTTCTTGCCGGTTGCGCAGGGCATGCCAGGCCTCTTCGGTCACAAATGGCATGAAGGGATGCAGCACAGACATGAATTTTTCGAAGGTGTTGAGTGTGAACTCATAAGTGGTTTTGTCCAGGGGCAGGCGCTTCCCATTTTCGTCAAAAGCGGGTTTGATGACCTCCAGGAACCAGGAACAGAAATCGTCCCAGAAGAGCTGGTAGAAACTCATCAGTACATCCGAGAGGCGGTACTGTTTGAAATTGGCTTCGGTCTCTGCCAGCACCCGGTTGAACTTGTTGTCCATCCATTGCATGGCCAGTCGGTTGGTTTCCGGCTGGGCATCCCCTGCCATTTCCCAGCCTTTGACCAGTTGCAGGGCGTTCCATATCTTGTTGCAGAAGTTGCGCCCCTGCTCACAAATCTTACTCTCGTTGATAACGGCATTGGTTTTCGGATCAAAAGGCGCGTCGAAAATGATGTCGTTGCCCGCAGAGGTGGACAGCAGCAACCCGAACCGGACGCCATCGGCGCCGTATTTGGCCAACAGTTCCAGCGCATCCGGGGAGTTGCCCAGCGACTTGGACATCTTGCGGCGTTTGTTGTCGCGCACCATGCCGGTGAAATACACGTCGTAAAAAGGCTGGCGGCCCTTGCAATCCTTGCCGAGCAGCGTTTCAGCGTACTCATAACCCGACATGATCATTCTGGCCACCCAGAAGAACATGATGTCCCAGCCGGTCACCAGGGCATTGGTCGGATAGTAATATTTCAGTTCGTCCTGCCGCTCAAAGCCGTCGAAAACGGAGATGGGCCACAGCCAGGAAGAGAACCAGGTGTCCACCACGTCTTCGTCCTGTTCCAGGTCGTCGAGGGTCAGGTTGGGGTTGCCGGTTTTTTCCTTCGCAATGGCAAGCGCTTCGTCGGCGGTTTCAGCAACGAAAGGCACCTCGTTGCCATCCTCGCTCCAGCGCCCCCCTTCGGTTTTGAGGTACCAGGCAGGAATGCGCTGCCCCCACCACAGCTGCCGGCTGATGCACCAGTCGCGCACGTTTTCAGGGCGCAGCCACTGGTAGTACATGTTCCACATGCTCTCGGGGAAGAACTTCACTTCACCAGATTTAACAGCTTCCAGGGCCACGTTGGCAAAATCCTTCATGTCGAGGAACCACTGCATGGTCAGTCGTGGTTCCACAACGGCGTCGGTGCGCTCCGAATGACCGATACTGGTGACGTAGTCCTCCAGTTTCACCAGCACACCTGCTTCCTCCAGCATGCCTTTGATCTTTTTTCTGGCTTCGAAGCGGTCTTCGCCAACCAGGATTTGGGCCTGTTCGTTCAGCTTTCCATCCTCCGTCAGAATGTCCACCACAGGCAGCTTGTGGCGCAGGCCGATCTCGTAGTCGTTGGGGTCGTGGGCCGGGGTGATCTTCAGCGCACCGGTACCAAACTCACGGTCCACATACTCGTCGGCAATGATGGGGATGGGCTTGTTGATCAGGGGGATCAGCACCGTCTTTCCGATCCAGTTCTTGTAGCGGTCATCTTCCGGATGCACGGAGATGGCCGTATCCGCCATGATGGTTTCCGGGCGTTGCGTAGCGATGACAATGCCTTTGGAAGGGTCATCGGCCAGCGGATAGCGGATGTGAAAGAGTTGTGACTGCTCATCCTTGTAAATCACCTCCTCGTTGGAGAGGGCGGTTTTGGCTTCGGGGTCCCAGTTGGTCATGCGAAGGCCCCGGTACAGTTTGCCTTTTTTGTAGAGGTCCACAAAAACATGGATCACCGCCCTGCTGAGGCTGGGCTCCATGGTAAAGCGGGTGCGGTCCCAGTCGCAGGAAGCACCGAGTTTTTTGAGCTGTTCCAGAATGATGCCGCCGTACTTATCCTTCCATTCAAAAGCGTATTCGAGAAACTTCTCCCGGGAGATGTCGCTTTTTTTGATGCCTTGCTTGCGCAGCATCTGAACCACTTTGGCTTCCGTGGCAATGGAGGCGTGGTCGGTGCCCGGCACCCAGCAGGCGTTGTAGCCTTTCTTGCGGGCACGGCGGATGAGCACGTCCTGGATGGTGTTGTTGAGCATGTGGCCCATGTGAAGCACCCCGGTGACATTGGGCGGTGGGATTACAATGGTGTAGGGTTCCCGCTCATCGGGCACGCTTCTGAAGTACTTTTTGGTTTCCCAGTGTTGGTACCACTTCTCTTCGGTCTTCGACGGATCGTAATGGGTTGCAGACATACTGTTCAGCTTGAATTTTTCGCTCGTTTGGGGATGATCAGATCAAAACAAAAGGTGGTGCAATTCTACCTCGCCCAGCCCTTTTGCGAAGATGACATAAATGTTCTCGTATTCGTTATCCGGGGTTTTCAGTTTTTTGTTGCCCGTGTAGTGTTGCAACATACTGGACACCACCTGCGGGGTGGCCACCAGCAGCACCCGCTTGCCGTGGTAAGAGCTGACGAGGGTTGCCGCCATTTCACGGGTGTCCCAGGTGTTGAGGTAGTTCAGTTCGGCCTCGTTGGAGCGGGCCACAAAGTTGGCGGTTTGCAAAGAGGCGTTGTCCTTGCTGCAAAACACCTGCAACAGGTGGGCATTCTGCAATTGCGTGGCCAGAAAGCCGGCGCGGGCCATCCCCTGTTCGCTCAGCGCCGTGCTGCCTTCTTTGGTCTCGGCGTTGCGCACCAGAAAAATGGTTGCCACGTCTTTGTCCTTCGGTAAATCAATGACGGAAGTGTTGTCCAGCACGATCCTGTTGGTATCGAGGCTGACGATCTTTCCTTCGGCCCTGGCAGCGGGCAGCAGTTCCGGGATTGATTCCTCGATGGCCATCTGTGTAGCCTGCTCCCGTACATCTTTATCGGGTCCGCAGGCCAGGAGCAGCCCCGCCATTGCGACGAAAAAAAGAAAGCCGGGCAAAGCCCGGAAAAGCTTCATTGTTGTATTCATCTCAGGCATTGAGCGCATTTTTTTTGGGTTCTTTTTCTTCGTCAAATTCCAATTCGACCTGGTTGTTCAGAATGTCATCCAGGGTTTCCCGCCGCCGGATGAGGTGGTCTTTTCCATCCAGCAAGAGTACCTCTGCCGGCCGGGGGCGTGAGTTGTAATTACTCGACATGGCAAAGCCGTAGGCACCTGCATTGTGGAAACAGAGAATATCGCCTTCGTGGATTTCGGCTATTTTCCGGTTGGAGCCGAAAGTGTCCGTTTCGCAAACGTAGCCCACCACGGTGTAAATCCTCGGTTTGCCGCCGGGATTGCTGAGGTTTTCGATGTGGTGGTACGAGTTGTAAAACATGGGGCGGATGAGGTGATTGAGCCCCGTGTCAAGCCCGGCGAACAGCGTTGACGGGGTCGGTTTCACCACGTTCACCCTGGCCAGGAAATAGCCCGACCGACTCACCAGGAACTTACCCGGCTCGAAAACCAGTGCCAGGTCTTTGCCGTACGTTTTGCAAAACTCCCGGAAACGCTCCGACAGCCTGGCGCCGAAGTCCTCGATGTCCGTCTCAAAATCGTCGGGTTTGTAGGCCACCTTGAAGCCGCTGCCAAAATCTATGTAATCCAGTTGGTCAAAATGGGTGGCGGTGTTCAGCAGTATCTCGGCGGCCTGCAAGAACACCTCGGCATCCAGAATGTCAGAACCGGTGTGCATGTGCAAACCCTCGATGGGGATGCCGATGGCTTCCACGATTTTCAGCACGTGGGGCATCTGGTGAATGGAGATGCCGAATTTGCTGTCGATGTGACCGGTGGAAATTTTGGTGTTGCCCCCCGCCATGATGTGCGGGTTGATGCGGATACCGACCGGCACACCCGGAAAGGCGTGGCCGAATTGTTCCAGAATGGAAATGTTGTCAATGTTGATGCGCACACCCAGCCGGTGGGCTTCTTCCAGCTCATCCAGGGCCACACAGTTGGGCGTGAAGGTGATCTTGTGGGGATCGAACCCCACTTTCAGACCGGCCTTTACCTCCTGAATGGAAACGGCGTCCAACCCGGCACCCAGGTTTTTCAACAGCTTCATGATGTTGATGTTGCTGTTGGCCTTGCAGGCGTAGTTGATGTGCAGGCGTGGCACGGAAAAGGCAGCGGTCATCCGCTTGTACTGCGCTTTGATGGTTTCGGCATTGTACACGTACAGCGGTGTGCCGTATTTTTCAACCAGTTGCAGTGGTTCAATGCCACCGGAGAAGAGGTAACGGTCGTTTTGAAGCTTCATTCTTACGGGCGAACTATCGGGCACTCAGTTTTTTTCAACGGGTAACTGAGCAGCACCGGGTTTCAAAAATGCCTGCAAAGATAGGCTTTTGGGTGCTTTATCACTCCCATTGAACGGGGCAATGAACAACGCGGCAACCATACTTCAAATGTTCGCTTAGTTTTGGGGCTTGCATCAAATTATTACCAATGAACTTTTTTCGTTTTTTCTTTTTCTTCGCAATGGTAGTGCTGGCCGCCTGCAAGACCACCTCTTCCGACGGTCAACATGCCTACACCAATGAACTGATCCATGAAAGCAGCCCCTACCTGCTGCAACACGCCCACAATCCCGTCAACTGGTACCCCTGGGGAGAAAAGGCCTTGAAAAAGGCACAGGAAGAAAACAAGATGCTCATCATCAGCATCGGTTACTCGAGTTGCCACTGGTGCCATGTGATGGAAAAGGAGTCCTTTTCGGATTCCACCGTGGCTGCCATCATGAATGAGCATTTCGTCGCAATAAAAGTGGACCGTGAAGAGCGACCCGATGTGGACGACGTTTACATGACCGCCTGCCAGCTGGCTTCACAGGGAGGATGCGGCTGGCCGCTCAACGCCTTTGCCCTGCCCGACGGCAGCCCGGTTTGGGCCGGCACCTATTTTCCGAAGAAAAACTGGGTGGAAATACTGGAGTACTTTAAAAACGAATGGCAGAACGACCCCCAAAAGGTCACACAATACGCCAGAGACCTGACCGCCGGCATCAGCCAGAGCGATGAGGTGCCGGGCGCCTCAGTAAACGCTGCATTTGAGAAAAAGGTGATGGACGACGTTGCGGGCGCTCTGCTGCAAAAGATTGACTTTCAATGGGGTGGGCGCCAGGGGGCACCCAAATTCCCCATGCCGGCCAATTACGAGTTCCTGCTCGAATACCACCACTACAGCGGCAATGCCAAAGCCCTGGAAGCCGTGACAACAACCCTTGACAACATGGCCAAAGGTGGTATTTACGACCACCTGGGTGGTGGCTTTGCCCGCTACTCCACCGACGAGCACTGGCAGGTGCCCCACTTCGAGAAAATGCTCTACGACAACGGCCAACTGGTCAGCCTCTATGCCCATGCTTATCAGGTGACACACAACGAAACCTACCGCAAGATCGCAGCCCAAACCATCGAGTTTGTCAAAAGGGAACTGACCTCACCGGAAGGTGGATTCTACTCCTCCCTGGATGCACAAAGCGAGGGCGAGGAAGGCAAGTTTTACGTCTGGACGAAAGCAGAAATTGACCAGGTGCTGGCTGACCCCGAAGCCGCCGCCCTTTTCTGCGATTTTTACGAAGTGACAGAAAAAGGAAACTGGGAGGATGGCAAAAACATCCTGTATGTCCGTAAGACCCTGGCTGAAGTGGCACAAGCGCACAACCTGGACCCGGCGGATGCGGAAGCCTCCGTTGCGAAGTCGAAGCAAAAGCTCTTTGAGGCCCGCAGCAACCGGATCCGCCCCCGCCTGGACGACAAAGTGCTGACGGCATGGAACGCCCTGATGCTCAAAGGTCTGGTGGATGCCTGGCGGGCCTTTGGCGAAAAGGATTACCTCGACATGGCATTGAAAAACGGCCTTTTCCTTCGGCAAAACATGGTGCAGGAAGGCCATCGCCTCAACCGCAATTTCAAAGACGGAAAATCGTCCATCAATGCTTTCCTCGATGATTACGCACTTACCGCTGAAGCTTTCAGAGCGCTTTACGAAGTGACCTTTGATGAACAATGGCTGTACGACGCCAAAGACCTGACGCAGTACGCCCTGGAGCATTTCACTGACGATGAAACCGGCTTCTTCTTCTACACCTCCGACCTGGACCCGCCACTGGTGACCCGCAAAAAGGAAATCACAGACAATGTCATCCCCGGCTCCAACTCGATGATGACCCACAACCTGCTCATCCTGGGCGACTACTTTTACAACCAGGAATGGATGGACAAGGCCCGGGGCCTGACAGCGGCCATGGCCGGTCAAATACACGGCTCAAAATCGCCGGACTATTACTCCATGTGGTGCCGGGTGTACCTGGACTGCCTGCGCATGCCCTATGAGGTGGCCATCGTCGGGCCGGAGGCGGCCCAAAAACGGGATGCACTTTTGCCCAACTACATGCCCAACGCCATGTTGCTGGGAGGCAAAACCGAAGGTACCCTCGAGTTGTTGAAGG
Organism: Saprospiraceae bacterium; assembly: GCA_026993525.1. Lineage (GTDB taxonomy): Bacteria > Bacteroidota > Bacteroidia > Chitinophagales > Saprospiraceae > UBA6168. Next base: position 516 of record JALWSS010000225.1, on the reverse strand, counting down.
ACAAGCTGCAGGAAGGTGCAACCTACATTTACGTTTGCCAGAACAAGGTCTGCAAGCTACCGGTGGAAGACGTGGACAAGGCGCTTGAATTGATGAAGTAGATGAGGAATTGAGGAATGAGCCCACTGCAAAAAGTTATATCCTCGTCGAAAGATATAACTTCATCTGAACATAAGTCGGACGGAGTCCGACAAGATGGGGTCCCGGACAGAGTCCGGAACCAGCGTAGTTGCTGGCGCCTCCCGAAATATCTTCGGGACGTCCGGTGCCTCATCTAGCCGGACTCCGTCCGGCATGTGAGCATTCAAATTTCCGTCGGAATTAATGAATTTGGGGTTTTTGCAGTGGACTCAGGAATTGAGTCCCGACATTCGTCGGGAGAGGAATTGAGGAACTGAGTCCCGACATTCGTCGGGAGAGGAACTGAGGAATCGAAGAGAACCTACGAACACCATTGGCTCTCCTAAACCTTCATAATCCTTCATCCCCGATGAAAATCGGGGTCATAATCCCTGC
>JALWSS010000224.1 GCA_026993525.1 Saprospiraceae bacterium | reverse complement strand
ATCCTGTGTTGTCCTATTCATGGGGCTGGTGCGAAGTGGTTTTCTACACCCACAAAATCGGCGGCCTGCACGAAAACGATTTCATCATGGCCGCCAAGGTCAACGCGCTGGGATAAATCACTCATGAGATGATCTGGTGGAGATTCAAGCGCTATCAGGCCATGATTATGCGAAAGGCATCTTCCGGACATCTCCGGGGATTCGATAGTTGATATAAGTGGGATAGTCTGCTTTCGAATCTAAAATCATAAACCTTGCTCATTCTTTTGCCCTAATGAAAAAGTTGCTTATAATCTGACCTAGGAATGACAATGTTGTTATAGTCAACCAGTATTATTGGGTCGGGAGGTTTATGGTTTAAGTTTATTTTGGTTCTTTGCCCTGTGTCGGGCATTACAGGAGTGGTGAGTGACTGATTCGTCAGCAGCGGCAAAAGCTTTTTCGCAAAGAATTCGAGGTTGTCTTGAGAAACGCCTGATTAGTCATGATGGGGCCACAAAACAGATTAGGGAGGCAAGGGATAAGCTCTCCAACAATGAATTTCACTCCCTGATTGCTGATATTTTTGAATATGTGCTTCAGTCATCTGCAAATAGAGTCGAACTCAAGCAGGATGATGTTGATTGGTTTCGAGATATTTTATGCTTGCTGAAAATTTATGATCTTGACGGAGATCAAAGCAGACAGGCCGCATTTACGGATCATATTGAGACAATACGGCGAAACCGTGAGAAAAAAGAACTGGAAGAATTCGTAAGAGAAGAAGAATGCCGGTTAAAAGAGCAAGAAAAGGCGAGGAAAGAGGAAGATCGAAAGAAACTGGAAGTATTGAGGAAGGAGGCAAAGCGTGAGTTATTTAACTGTTTCCAAAACAATTTCCTTTCTTCAGAAGAATTCTATAGAAAAAAGCTGGCAGGCATTCTGGATGAAGACGAATATCAATTCGAGAAAATACAATTCGTAAAGGGTTGGTTTGCTAAATACAAGCTTTCCAAGCTTGTGCCAGATGATGAGCAGGCAGCAGCTATCTCTGCTATTAACGGGAACATACAGGTAACGGCTAGGGCTGGAAGCGGAAAAACCTCAACCTTGGTCAATAGAGCCATATTTCTTCATAAACATTGCAATGTGCCAACCAATGAAATGTTGCTCCTGGCCTTTAACAAAAAGGCTGCCCAAGAGATTCATCGGCGCTTCATGATCGCGATTGATAAAAGAGCTGAGGCACAGATTGAGCAACAAATGGAAATGCGGAAAGGAAAATCATCCAGGAAAGATAAACTGCAAATCGAAGAAGATGCCATCTATGCTGTAGCACAAGACCTTAATATTGCAGTCCCCCATGTGATGACATTTCATGCGCTTGCCTATGCGATTGTTCATCCAGAAGAAGAGATTCTTTTTGATGCCCCGAAATCAGTTAAAAAGCTGTCGGACGAATTTCAAGGAATCATTAACGAATGCATTCATGGCTCATTCAAGAATGAGATTCGAGAGGTTATGCTTGAACATTTCAGGGGCGATTGGGAGCAAGTCCTTTCAGGTGGTTTCGATAAAGGAAAGGACGAGTTGCTTCAGTATAGAAGGGCGCAGAAGAATGTGAGCATGAGGGGGGAATTCGTAAAATCATTTGGCGAAAAAATAATTGCAGACTTTCTTTTTGAACATGATGTTTCATACAAATACGAGAGGAACCATTGGTGGGGTGAAAGAAACTATAAACCAGATTTTACCATATTCACCAGTCCATCAAATCCAAATACTGGTGTGATTATTGAGTATTTCGGACTGGTTGGGGATCCCGATTACGATAAGGAAGAAGGATTGAAGAGGGAGTATTGGGAGAAAAAAACGGGTTGGACTCTGCTCGGCATTGATCCCAGCGATATCCAAAGATATGGGCTTGAAGGGTTTAGAGATTACTTAAAGAGAAGCTTGGAATCGCTTGGGGTAACCTGTTCGCTTCTTTCTGAAGACGAGATTTGGCAAAGGATTCAGAAGCGAGCCCACTACAAATTTACAACCATTTGTAAGAATTTTATCGGCAAATGCAGAAAAGCATGCATTGACCCGGATGCGCTTAATCGTCGTATTGAAGTGTATAATCCATTAAATAATGCGGAAAGAGGCTTTCTTTCCATTGTTCCAATAATATATTCCAAATATTTGAAAATGCTGAAGGATACGGGAAAAGATGATTTCGATGGATTGCTTCATCAAGCATCCTTAAAAATAAATTCTGGTACAACAAAATTTGATCGAAAAAGTGGTCAGGGCGATGTAAGAAAACTCCAGTATATCTTCATTGATGAATTTCAGGATTTCTCTGAATTGTTTTTCCAGCTTATCTCATCCCTCAGGGCCATAAACCCCAGCATTGAATTTTTCTGTGTTGGAGATGACTGGCAAGCCATCAATGGTTTCGCTGGATCGGATATAAAATTCTTGGTAATTCTCTACCAATCTGGACCAAATCCGGGAGGGTTTGGTCATGCGAAAGAAGTGTCCTGCCTGTGGTGGCAACCGGCATTGGGAACTCAGTGA
>JALWSS010000223.1 GCA_026993525.1 Saprospiraceae bacterium | reverse complement strand
TCGTTGCCGCAGGCGATACGGTGACGGAAGCCGTAGCAGCGCCGTTGCTCCACAGGTAGCTGCTGCCGCCACTGGCCGTCAAGGTGGTGCTGTCGCCGGCGCAGATGACATCCGTTCCGGAAATGGAAGCGCTTGGGTTGGCATTCACGGTGATGGTGATGCCGTCAATATCGGTGCAACCATTGGCATCGGTGACGGTAACGGTGTAACCCGTCGTTGCCGCAGGCGAAACAAAAATCGAATCGTTGGTTTGGCCGGTACTCCAGAGGTAACCGATACCTCCAGTTGCCACCAGCAAAGTTGAATCACCCTGGCACAAACTGGTATTGCCGTTGATAGAAGCTGTCGGCAATGGATTGACTGTCACAGAAGCTGATGCCACATCGGTACAGCCGTTGGCTGAGGTGACGGTCACGGTGTAGGTGGTATTGGAAGCTGGAGAAACCGTAATGGCAGCCGTGGTGGCGCCCGTGCTCCAGGTGTAGGTGCCACCGCCGGTGGCTGTCAAAGTGGTGCTCTCGCCCAGGCAAATGGTGGTTGCCCCGGCAATCTGCGCCACAGGCACCGGCTTCACCACTACCGTGGCAAAGGTGTCGGCACTACAACTGTTGCCATCCGTAACGGTGACGGAATACAGGGTCGTTGAAAGCGGCGAAACGGTGATGGCAGCAGTGGTGGCACCATTGCTCCACAGGTAGCTCGTTCCGCCGGAGGCGGTAAGGGTGGTACTCTCGCCTTCGCAAATGGAGAGGTTTCCGCTGATGCCCGGTGTCGGCAATGGATTGACCGTGACCACAGCCGTGTCGGCGGCCACACAGCCCAGGGCGTCGGTGACGGTCACTGAGTAGCTGGTGGTGGCGGCCGGCACCACCGTGATGACGGCCACACTGTCGCCGGTGTTCCAGACGTAGCTGATGCCCCCTGTGGCGCTCAACATGGTTGTGTCTCCGATACAGATTGATTGATCGGGACCGGCATTGGCCGGAGGTATTTGTACCGTCACAACGGTCTGATCGGTATCCGTACAGCCCTTGCTGTCGGTCGCAGTGACGGTGTAGGTCGTTGCTGCCGGAGGCGAAACAGCATGCATGGCTCCTGCCCCCAGGCCGTTGTCCCAGGCAAAGGTGTAGCCTGGTGTGCCGCCTGTGGCAGTGGCGTCGAGATTGGCAGTGCCGGACAGACAGATGGTGGTGTCGGGAGAGGCCGTAACCGTCGGCAACTGGTTGACGGTAACCGTCACGCTGTCGAGGGCCGTACAGCCGTTGGCATCGGTGAGGGTGACGAAGTATTGGGTGCTTGCCGTCGGTGAAACGGTTTTGCTGGCACCGCTGCCCAGGCCATTGCTCCAGGCGTAGCTGTAAGGTGCGGCCCCACCGGAGCCCACAGCCGTAAGGGTGGTACTCTGGCCGTTGCAGATTTCCACACCGGGGCCTGCATCCACCGTGGGCAACTGGAAAACGGTCACTACCACGCTGTCCGCATCGGTGCAGCCGAGGGCGTCTGTTACGGTTACGGAGTAGGTAGTCGTTGCCACCGGCGAAACGGTAACAGAAGCCGTGTTGTCGCCCGTACTCCAGCTGTAGCTGACACCGCCCGAGGCCGTCAATGTGGTGCTGTTGCCGAGGCAGATGCCCACATCGGGGCCGGCGTTGGCGGTAGGACTCTGCACATTCACACGCATCACATCGGTGTCCGTACAGCCCTTGCTGTCGGTGACGGTGACGGTGTAATTAAGTGAAGACGATGGAATGAATGTATGCGACTGACCTGCACCGAGGCCCTGGTTCCAGTTGTAGGTGTAACCAGGCGTGCCACCCGTGGCGGTAGCCATGATGCTGGCGGCAGTGCCGAGACAGACGGTTGTATCGGTGCCGGCATTGGCAACCGGCAACGGATTGACCGTTACGGTAACGCTGTCGGTGCCGGTACAGCCGTTGCTGTCGGTGATGGTGACGTGGTAAGTGGTGCTTGCCGTCGGTGAAACGGTTTTGCTGGCACCGCTGCCCAGGCCGTTGTCCCAGGCATAACTGTAGCCCGGGGTTCCGGCGCTGCCGGTGGCCGTCAGGGTGGTGCTCTGGCCGTTGCAGATCTCCACATTTGCACCTGCGTCCACCATCGGCAATGGATAAACGGTTACCAGTGTGCTGTCCACATCGGTGCAGCCGATGGCGTCCGTCACAGTGACGTAGTAGGTGGTCGTTGCCGGAGGCGAAACGGTGATGGCAGCCGTGGTGCCGCCATTGCTCCAGTTGTAACTCACCCCACCCGAAGCGGTGAGTGTCGTTGAAGAATTCAAACAGATGGCTGCGTCCGGGCCCGCATCGGCCACCGGTACATTGATGTTCATGGCATCAACGGCCGTACAGCCTTTGGTATCCGTAACTGTCACCGTAAAAGTGGCCGGATTGTCCACCATAACCACCTGCGACTGGCTGGTATTGCCGTTGCTCCACAGGTAGGTGTAGCCCGGGGTGCCACCGGCCGGTGTGGCGGTGATGGTCACGGCTGCGTTCACACAAGTGTCCACGTCCACGCCGGCGTTTACGGTTGGATTCGGGTTCACGGTTACCTGCACGGTATCCACATCCGAGCAGTTGCCGGAGTTGTCCGTCACGGTAACGATGTAATTGTAAACACCTGCGGGAGAAGGACTTACGGTGGTGTTGGCCGTATTGGCGCCGTTGCTCCAGGCGTAGCTGTAGTTGCCGTTGCCACCCGTTGCAGAAGCTGAGAGTGTCGTCGAAAATCCGTCGCAGATCTCCACATCCGGGCCGGCATTGGCCGTGATGGGCGGATTCACCTGAACGATGACCAGGTCATACGGGCGGCAATTCGGGTCGGCCGGAGCCGGTTCCAGAATGGCGTAGATATAATGGGTTCCCAATGAAGTTGGAATGTTGACCACGGGAAGCGTCACATTGCCGCCGGAGGGGTTCACCGTCAGCAGGGTTGTGCCACCGGAGTACATGTTCGGCGGGGTTTGTTGCGAAGCGAATTCAACAAATTTCACCTGCTCGGTGGAGTTGGCCGTCGTCGGAATGACGATGTCGTTGAGGGCGGCGAGGTTGTCGGTACACACCTCCTGGTCCTGGGCAGAATTCTGCGTGAAGGAAGGACACACCCGCACGCGGGCACCGTCGTGGTCGTCTTCGTCGGTGGCTGGGTCAACACCCGGTACGGTGCCCTGTCCGTTGCCATTGATGGCATCGTCGGCAGGAGACTCGATGGTGCCGCCGGCGTCGTTGCCGTTGGTATTGTCGTTGAAGGCATCCCAGTCGTTGGGCGTGTTGCCGGCCATGTCTTCAAAGCCGGTAATTTCAGCGTAGTTGTCAATGCTGTCTCCCGTCACGACGCTTGTACTCAGATTCAGGGTGATGTTGACTGAAACGCTGTCGTCCGGGGCAATGGGCCCGGCGATGGTGCGGGTGGCGGTATTTCCGGGGCCGGCCGTCCAGTTAGGGTCGTTGAGGGTCATTTGCGGAGGGAGGTAGTCAATGAGGCCTACATTTTTCACCGAGTCGGTGCCCTGGTTGTAAATCTTGACGGTATAGGTCACATCGCTTCCGGGATCGACGAGGTAGCCCTGGCCGGCAGCAAGGGTCTTTTTCAAAGCCACGTCGAAACCGTTGATGATGATACCCACTTTGTTGGGTTCGTTGGACGGTACCTCGGCAGCATCACCCGCTACGGAGTTCCAGGCAATGCCGGGGTTCATCTGGATGCTGTCGGGTGCCAGCATGCTTATATCGAACCAGTATTCTTCACCCGGGCTGAGCACCTCGCTGCTGAAGTCAAATTTCACGGCTTTCACATCCGCCAGGATTGCCGGCACGGCCATGGTCCAATCGTTCACACATCCGGCAGTATCCACAGGTTCCACTTCCGGGCGGCAGGGGTTGGTGCTTTGCGAGTACCAGACTTTGATATTCGGATTCGGGGAGCGGATGGTGTCCACCAAGTAGGGGACCCATTCGGTCAGGCGGGGTGTGGTGTTGAGTTTCACCCCCACATCACCGAGGTAAGGGAAAACATCCACCACCACCGCATTGGTGAGGGTGACGTTGCCGGGGTTGGATATTTTGAAACGCCAGAGTACGCTGTCGCCGTGGTAGGTGCAGCCCACACCCAACTGACCCAGATTGGAGCCGAGGTAAGTCGGATTCTTGGCGCCTTTCACAAATTTTTTCGTCCGCAATGAACGAATTTCGGGGATGTCGAAATTCGGGTTGACAGCGGCGGTGCAGAGGGTGTCGCCCACGATGCTGTTGCCGTTGTAATCCAGGGTCTCGACCAGGTTCCCCGTGCAGGAGACCACCCTGTCGCCCACGCTTGCCAGCGGCTCGTTGATGATGCTGCCACCGGAGCCCGGCTTGATCCGGGTCTTGAAAGAATAGCTTACGCATTTGTTGATGGGAAAATCCCCGGTAAAGGTCCAGCGCAACATGGTCCGGCCCGTACCTCCAAAATCAGGGATTGTTTCAATCAAAGGGTTTGAGGCGTTGAGGGTCAGGCCGGTGGTATTGCCCGTCAGGGTGATGCTGCTGTCCACGAACTCCAGCTCAGCCGGCAACAGGTCCATGAGTACCGGATCGGGCATGGTGTAGTTGGCCGACTGGTTGTTGCAAAGCTGGATGCTGTACTGCACTGTATCGGTGGCCAGTCCGAGCTCCACATTCGGTGTTTCGGCCGGCGCATAAGGGCCGGTGGAGATGATGGTTTTGGAAGGCCGGGGTGCAGAGGTGGTATCGGCCACGGTTATTTGAATGCTGTTCTTGCAGAAATTGTCCACACCCGGAATGGGCGTTCCGGAATTGGACGCCGTTGCGAAGAAATCCAGCAAACCGGTGGTATCGGGAATACCGCAAACATTGGCGTCGCAAATGATCTCCAGGGTATCAGAGGCAACGGCGTACTCATTGAGCAAAACGGTGTTGGCAGGATTGGAAGAATCTATATAGGCATTGTATTGTATTTCGGCGGATTCGCCAATGTCGAAAGTACCGGTAAAGCGCCATCGGAGAAGGGTTTTGCCGGTGCTGTTGAAGTTGGGAATCAGTTCGAAGGTCGGGTTGGTACCGCTGTTGTCGAAGGTCAGCCCGGTGGTGTTGTTGATGATCTGGTAACTGCCCGCCTCATAGGTCATCCCGGCCGGCAACAGGTCCGCCACGATGGGGTCAATCAGCGGCCCCTGCGAAACGGAAGAGCTGTTGTTGGCGTCGTTGCCATCCACCCCGTCGTTTTCTACGAGCAGGTTGTATTGCACCCTGGAGCCCATGAAATAGGGGTTGCCGGTGGTGGGATCACCGGCGGGGGTGTTCACGTAGTTGATGGCCACATTTTTATTCGTCGCAATACGGGTGAGGTTGCCCGGAACCACACACACATCCGCAAAGTCTGATGCGCTCAGCCCGGAGCCATCGAACGGATTGATACCCGTCAGGTAACCGGTATTGCGGAACGCCGTGTAAAGCGGTGTGGCCAGCCCCGCATTGTCCAACGGATAAGACGGCATGAACACCAGCTCTATGCTGCCTCCACCGAAGCCTTTGGGCACATTGCCGAAGTCAATCTGAACGGCACTGACGTAATCGCCCGGGGTGAATCCGGGAATGGTGGACACATCGAGGACCTGGTTCTGGTCAGCGGGGATGCCCGTTTGCCAGACGGTCCAACTGCCGGAATTGTTGATCTCGGCACGGATGGTCACGGGCAGGTTGGTGTTGAAAGCCATGAAGTCCAGCCGCAACAAGTCGAACTGATCGGGCATGCTGTCGGTTACGATGAAATTGTTCACCGTGGCCGTACTGTTGTTGGAGGGCGTCAGAATGTATTTGTAAATAGAGTCAATGGGTACAGCCCCTACGTCAGGTATTGATTTGCTCAGGCCAATGCTGAAGAAAGGTGGCAGCAGCGGATCATTCACACTGTCCACACTCATTACCATCACGCTGTCCACCACTGTCAGAGCACTCAGCTTGCCCACGTTTCTTTTCGGAATCTGGGTGGTGAGGCCGGTGTTGTTGTTCACCGTATCGGCAAAAGGGTACTGAACCACCAGGTCCATGATTCTGCACGCATCGTCCACCAGCATGGTATCCGTAAATGTCCAGGTGACGATGCCGGGGGTGCCGCCGTCGTGTACGCCACCCAGCGTTGCGCTTTGAAAAACGGCGCCCGGTGGCAGGGTATCCGTCACCACAATGGTGTGGATGTTCTGGTTGCCAATGGCACTGGCCGAACAAAGGCTCAGTCGGTAGGTCACGTTCTCATCGTGGTAGATATTGCCGGAGGTGACGCTCTTGGTGAGGCTCCACTTGCCGTTCGGGTCAATGCCCTGGGTAACGGTCAGTGCGGTATCGGTAGCCGTACCTGCGTTGGTACTCGGCAGGATGGCCTTGTTCAACAGTGAATCGTTGTTGGGTACCACCCCGGTTTTAATTTTTACGGTAATCTGCACAGTTCCCGATGATCCATCCGGCAAGCCCGCTTCCGGCAGCACATTGGTGGCAAAATCCCAGGTCACGGTATGCGATACGGAATCGTAGGTGGGAAACACCGCCACAGAGCCCGCCTGACCGTTCACAATGGCGGGTGTGGCACTCTGATACTCCACATCCGCCGGCAGGGTGTCCGTCAGCACGGCACCCACACAGTCGGCAGTGAGGGAGGAGCAGCCGTAATCGAGGCTGTAGGTCAGCAACTCCCCGGACTGTGCGGTGGCTTTGTCAACCGATTTCTGCAAAGTCACGGTTTGCGACAGCGCAACACCGGAAAAAATGAGCAATGTGAGAACCGTTGTAAAAATCCTGGATAGCATGGAACTGTGGTTTGTGTGATAATTTGGTTTAGTGGAAGAAATTTTTATGTAGTATTCTTTGCACGTCTCTGATTGCGGATCTCTTCCCGGCAAGCACAAAAGGGTATGCGCCGGCCAATTCGGCGCATACCCTTTCGGATGTGTAAACAAAGAGGTTGGAGGGTTTGCAGTGTATGCAAACCCTTCACACTCCTCCTTTCCAGAAATCTTTTCCGGGAAAATAAATTGTTGCCCTTCCTTCGCCCTTCGGGCAATGGGAACGGGCTCGCACGAGGCCGATGACGAATGCAATGCCCCTTTCTTCGCAAACAAAGAACAGGGATGCACCAACGCCTCCGCGCTGTGTCGGGAAAAATGAGGTTCAACGTGGACCATACAAATTTTGGGTTCCGGCCATTGGCAACAGCCTTGCGGCAGCACTCCTGGCCGAAGCAATAGTGTTATAGCAGTGGGGGGAAGGAAATTGCTAATGGGTCACAGCAAATCAATTGCTGCAATAGGGTGAGTTTGTAACAAATTGGAACGATGCCAAACACCGCTCATACAGGGAAAAATTCGATGTGTTCAAATATGGGGGGATGGGTTATGAACACACATAACTCGGGGGGAAATTCCCTGTCACAGGCCAACAACTGTGCCAAACGAAGGGGATTTGTGACAGGGAAAACACTGCCCACCGGCCTCTCCCCCCGTTCCAGTTTGATCTCTTTTTCCACTGAAAACAGGAGCTAACCGAAAGTTAGCTCCTGTGAGGGGCCACATCAGGCGCTGACTTCCGGTCAGCTCCTGAATTGTTCGCAAGACCTGATCAAAAGACATTGAGCGCAACCAGGAAGCCCCGAATTCCCTCCTCTGCCTATGAAATCCTGAATGCTCGTCACGAGCTCCGCTCGTTGACGCACATAAGTGGCGGCCTCCCGGCCGCCGGACGACAAGCCTCCCTCTGGCAAGGCTTGGAAATGAAAACAGGAGCTAACCGAAAGTTAGCTCCTGTGAGGGGCCACATCAGGCGCTGACTTCCGGTCAGCTCCTGAATTGTTCGGGCAAGGGTACGGGCTGCCCGGCCACCACCTGGCGGGAAGCCCGTCTTACTGACACGGGCTGCCTGTCCGCCGCAAGGCGGGAAGCCCATTCTACTGACACAGGCTGAAGCCTGTGCTACGGTAGGGCGGGAAGCCCGTGCTACCGGATGACCACCAGCCGGGCTGTGGCTTTGAGGTCCTTGCCCTCCAGCAGAAGGACGTTGTAAACGCCAGAGGCCCAGTCGCTTACGTCCAGTTGATGCAGGTAGGTGTAGGGCGGGAAGGTGTGCGAGTACAGGTAGCGGCCCAGCATGTCCACGATGGCGATGCGGGCACGTCCCTGGCTGTAGTCCGGCAGGGTGATCTCCACCGTGGCGGGGCCACTGCTGGGGCTGGGCCAGACGCTCAGGTCGTAGCCGCCGGTGGGATGCTCCGGAGGCTCCGGCTCATCGGGGATGGTGTCGCAGGGGCTGCCCTCGAGGGGGCCGAGGCGGTAGTTGGGCTTGGGTACGGCATAGAGACGGTACGGTATGCCCAGGCATGAAGGTAAATTCTCCGGGGCCAGGCAAATCCCCGCTGCCTCCCCCTTTTCATCCGGGTGTTCGATCACGCTGTGCCAGTAATTAACCAGGCTGTATATTTTTCCGTCAGGACCCTGTGCCATGATGGTGGAGCCCATTCTATTATATATTACACTTTGTTGGTCCTCGGTCACAGCCCAGGGAATGCCCCCAAGGGTGACCTTGCTGGCCTCGATGTCCTCTGCCTGCAAATCCCACTGCGCATACTCCGCATCCCCTGAACCATACAGGAAGCGACCTGAGGGGGAAAACGCAAATTCATGAATGTAAGCATCTTCAAAAATCACATGCCCATCAGTGGGATCAATGATATCCTTGGCACCTGTGTATAATGTGTCAATCAAGGTGACTCCTCCGTTGCAACGGTCGAAAGACAACAGCTTGGCATGAAAACCCCCGTATTTATCAACCAGCATGCTTCCGTCCGGTGACGGATACAACAAATTTTGTGCTGTCGACCTCCAATCACTGCACATAAACCAATCCGAACTCAGTTCAGAAATATTGCTGGGCACAACCTGAACCACCGAATCCCGGCGCAGCAGCAGCGACTTATACTCCAGTGCATCCAGGGAGCGCAGCACCAGCCACCAGTCCCTGCCGTTGCCGTGGCGCACCAGGGCAAAGGTTACCCCCATGGTGTCATTGTCTATGATCCTGTTCTTGTAAACCACCTTTCCCCGCCCGCCATTGGCTGACATGTCTATCTTGCTGATCTGCATTTTGGGCGAGGATAGTATTCCACAATCATCAGTTGGTGGTTCGCCATCGAGATCAAACCAGTAATATTCATCGAAAGCGTGCAGCATGTAGTACACCTGATCGTCGTAGCCATCGGGAATGACCTGGTAGGTGTAAGGGACGTAAGGCGTGTTGGCAGTGGTATCTGAATCAAAGGTATCCCAGTCGTCGAAAAAGGACCCCTGGTTGAAGCCCTTGCCTCCACTCATGATTTCAAATTCGTGGTTGCACACGACGTTGCCGTTGGTATAGAATTGCAATTCACCATCAGCATTACTTACGGCAAAGGCCCCCTTATCCATGATAATCTTGGGGCTTACGCCAGTCAGGATGTAGCTTATACCGTCCTCATTGAATTGCATCAATACCAGCTTGTATCCATAAGGTGTTCGACCCAACCAATGCCGGTCGTATTGCTGGCCATGGCACCAGTGTACACTTCCTACAATCGCTATAAAAAGTAGAAATATCCTGATGTTCTGTTTCATGACAACAGGTTTAGAGGAAAGCAGTCCGGCCGCTTTGGCGACAGGACTGCTCATAAAAAAGAATTAACGATGTAAAATCACAAAACTCCGTGTGAGTACCCGATCACCGTCGAATACCCGCGCTACATACAGGCCCTGCGGCCAGTTGCCGACGGACAGGGTGAGTTCAATACTGCCGGATGGCAGTGTGCCACGATAAACTTGCCGGCCGTCCAGGCTGCTAACCTGTACTTCAAGGTCCTGATGTTGTGATGTTTTGTTTACAAGAATCCGTACAATGTCATGGGCGGGATTTGGAACCAAACGCAAACCGTACTCAGTCGTATCGTTTTCTTGCTCAACCCGGGCACTCCGACCCTGGGGAGCCGGCTGGCAACCATTTTCACTATAGTGTTCCTTGAGCCAGGTTGTACAGAGCCCACGGGCCGACAACACCGCACGGCCTCCACCGGAAAGGCAGGTGCCTGCAATGCTGCGCAGGTCTGCTATGGCCGTGGAATCGGGCTCGGTTCCGGCCAGCCACCGGAGGGCTATTTCGTTGTACCGTTTTTCACACCACTGGTGCCATTCACCCTCGGAAAGAGCGCCATTCTTAACCAGTAATTGAGCCACCGAATCCTGTACCGCAAGGAAAAAGAGGGAGTCGCTTTCCTGGATGACCAGGGCCAGAGAATCGCCTTCGTTCAGTACCGGTGTGAGCAAATCGAGCAGGGAATCCATCTGGGTGGTATCCTCTGACATTTGCGCTATCCACTGACTGGCGAGACCGGCGAGAGAGTCCAGTGCATCCTCGAGAGGTTCTACCCCACTCTGATGCCGGGCAATGCTGTCGAGGAGCGCCAGCCAGTTTCGCTTTAGTGTTTCGCTTTCTCCGACAAAGCCGTTGTCATGCTCAGCCTTGAAACCCGACAGGCTGGCACTGCCGGTCGTCCAGTCGGGGTGCTCCAGCAACAAGCCATAAATCTCCTGCTGCATGAAGGTCTGCTCGGCAGCTGTCAACCCAGACCAGAAGACCGTATCATCCACGACGCCTTCCCATACGACTTTGGCATCCGGGATGGTGTCCTCCGGTGCGCTGAGCATATCGAAGGCAGCGGTGCAGAAATTGTAGGGTGGCACCGTGTCAATGGGATCACTTGTTGGATTTTCTAAAAACAACTCCGGTGGAAAGCTGGCCGGATGCATGATGGTGCCAACCGGATGATCTTTGGGATGATAGAATTGATTATTTAAAGCGCTATTTGAATTATCCTCATACTCCACCTCATTCCCAAACTGTGCCTGCCACTGGTTGTAATGGTTGTGTAGTTGTGGGCCTGCTAGGGCATCTGTGAAATACCAGATGCTTTGCAGGTCACTACCCCGGAAGGTGTTCCATTTTATTTCGGAGCCCAGTGATCCCATGGAATTACCAGTAAACTCCATGTCACGACCATTGGCCCGGAGGTAGTTTGCGGCATAGCGATTTGCTTCTGATGCCTGGACAGCGATGCCTATGGTTTTGTTACGTATGTTGTTGCAATCCACCAAACCAGCTCCACCCTCATCCAGGTAGATGCCTGGAATATCCACGCCATTGGTCAGGGTATTCCTCCTCACGATGGAATTGAAAGCGTTGGTTATACCTATACCGGCGCCATCCGGCAGAAAAACGTCAATGGTGTCGGCAGTGATTTTGTACCGTTGGTCAATTTCTGCGGGGCTGGTCAGCACCACACCGCCGTTGAGCATGGAAGTGGAATTGGAGTTGATGCTGAATCTGCTGTCTTCTACATTGACGATGTTGTTTTTCGAATGGATATTTCCGGTTATACCAAAACCAAAGTTGGGGCCGCCGTTGGTGGAGATGTCGTTGGCAGTAATCTGAGCATTGAGTTTTGCCTGGCCTTCAACACGCAGATCATAAGCACCTGCGATGTTGGAAGTTTTGATACTGTTCAATGGATCGCTGGCAACGGCCGTCAAGGTGTGCTTGCCCTTCATGATATAATCCCTTACAGCAACATTGTAGGTATTCAGTGATGAAAAATCGTGGAAGTTGACATTATCGATTTCAAGTGAAGAAACACCGGACATGGTCCGTCTAAAGTCAATGCCGATTCCTGCGTCGCCTTGTGGATTGTTGGGAAGTTCATCAACCCCGTAATAGTCCTGTAAAGCGAAAATTTCGAATCCACTGACTTTAAGATCGGTATTTTCAAAATGGAAAGCCTGCTCGAAATTTTCAACAGTATTCACAGATCCCGCACTGGTCATGGTGATTGGAATTGAAGTGAACAATGATTGGTCAGCATTCCTGAAATCAATGGCATTGATTGCGTCACATTCACATATTTGCAGGCCATCTGATCCAACAAATTGATTCCCATTCATGTAAGTCACATTGACATATTCATTTGACTTCACACCAAAATTGTTATTGACAATATTGGAGTTGTACATGTGTAACCACGGAAATGAAAAAGAGGCGGGGCCTGGATAATGTATGGCTATTTGAGCATCTGTTATTCGGGCATTGCGAAGGGCAATGTATGTCATACCTTCAGATCGCAAACCTCTCCACGGACAACAACTGGCATAGTTTATCCTTGCAGCATCCTGAAACACAGTGCCATCAGGAACAAAAAACCTCAGGCCACCATTGGGATCCAATTGCCTGACAATCACTTCCGCGTTCCTGCCCATATTCCAGACACCACCGTTGAACCATCCATTGAGATCTGCTATCAGGGTTCCGTCAATCGTAAATGGAAGAGGGCCGCTGGCATACTGGTGAATGAATGAAAGAACATTGGAGCCAGTGAATGGAAGGATGTCTGAAAAGTAAAGTTCTTCACCTGGAAGTCCGAGATAAGCACCAGGGTTGTGAGGTACACATACTGTAGCAGAGGCTGTGTTTTCACAACAAATGATGGTGTGTGTTACGCAAACCTGACCAAGCTCATCAACGAAATTTGTAAAAATATGATCTGGTGGCTGCAAGCCGATGTACTCTGTACCATCACTGAATGTCCAGATGTGGGTAGCTGGTACTATTTCGTTATCACAAGCTATATTAGTGACCCTGTAAGTAGGGTTCAAACAAGAACTGCTTTGGAGCAGTTGTCCCAGATCAAAACTCGGATCAAGACAACAACCGGGAATAAGCACCTGCTCGCAACATTGGATCGTGTCTCCGGGAAATGCTTCATAACTGTAACAGATGTTATAAGTGCCTGGATCGGGAAATTGGTGCGTTATCCAGGTAGTATTGTAAACTTCTTCCTCGGACCCGTCTCCAAAATTCACAGTTATGGGCAAATACTGGGAGTTTATTGCTATGAGTATATTTGCGATCCAGGTACAAGGCTCTACAGAATAGACATAAATGACATTCCCGGGACAAAGACAAGCCTGTGGTAGCTTAACTTCTATCTGATAACAACAGGTAACATATCCGATCTCACTTACCTGATAAGTCAGGCATACCTCGTATATGCCCGGAGAGGCATACTGATGCTGAACCATACTTGAGGATGATTGTATTGCAAGGGAGCCATCTCCAAAAGTAATCACATAGGGCAGGTTGATTTGCTGAATATCGATGTATATAGTAGTCAGTAGGTTACAATCTTCAACATTTGCACTTACAAGGCTATCAACACAATTTGTTGAATCTATATACACCCATTGTTCGCAGGTATCTGTGCCTATTCCATCAAGAAATATAATGTGTTCAATGATGAATGTTCCTGAACCTGGGGGGAATACTTGACATACATTTGGGCCGGTAAGTTGCACTGTTGAACCGCCCAGCGTCTGAGAGATATTCCATATATGGTCTCCTGTTTGCTCATTCGCCTGCAAGCAAATTTCATAGGAACCATCTGGATTTGAAATTGCCTGCGTAATCAAAAAAGAACAATCTGCCAACACCGCCTGATCCGTTGCCTGCCTGTCAAGCGGAGCCGAATACAGGCAGCCATGTTCAGAATACGCTACGTTGTGACCGTAACCAATACCCATAAAAACCATCATCAGAAAAAAACTTGCTGCAAGCTTGAACGACAGGCTTCGATGTCTGGAAAGTTTTTTGAGAAAAGGAACTTCCCGGAACCTCTCAAAAATCTTTCTTTTACCGGTTATTAATGTTGAGCTGTTGAGCTGTTGAGCTGTTGAGCTGTTGAGCTGTTGAGCTGTTGAGCTGTTGAGCTGTTGAGCTGTTGAGCTGTTGAGCTGTTGAGCTGTTGAGCTGTTGAGCTGTTGAGCTGTTGAGCCGGTCATGGCCGGCGGGAATAATGAGATTCTTTTCATGGTTGAAAATATTTAAGCGTTAAAGAAAAAAAGCCTTCCGATAAAGAAATGGGCCGGTGTTGGAGCGTTCTGAGAATCCATCTTTCTCACTTCAATCCTGTACGCTTCTCTGCTTACTCTCTACTTCTCTTCTACTTCCGTTTTATTCTCAGAACGGGGTTTTTGTGTTTATGGTGGTGAAGATGGGGAATAAATTTCAGATATGCAAGGGAGAGGGGGATTTTTTTCCGGAATATACTATTGACCTGGGCGGAAAACAACAAAGCGCTCATCTGCCTTCCGGGTACTACCTGCCCCCGTTCCGGCTTCCACCGAAAACAGGAGCTATCTGAAAGTTAGCTCCTGTGAGGGGCCACATCAGGCGCTGACTTCCCCGTAGCATAACCTTTGGGTTGTACCAGTCCAACATCCTTTAGGGTGTTGGTTTGTAGAACACAGACTAACTGCAATCCATTGGGCGGGTATTACTATCAACAAAGCGCCCCCCGATCCGGGAGGCGCTTTTGCTCTTTGGAGTCAAACTATCTTCAGTGGCTTTTGACCAGGAGTTTGGTCTTTTGCCGTCCTTTTTCGAGCTGCAGGTGCAGGTAGTAGTGGCCGGCGGGCCAGTCGTGAGCCTGGATGGTGGCCTGGTGTTCACCGGCGGGCAGTTTTTTGTCAAAGGCCACGGCCACTTCATGGCCGATGCTGTTGTACACGCTGAGCCTTACCCGCTCATTGCCGCAGGCGAAGGAAACCCTGAGTTGGTTGACGAATGGGTTCGGTGCGGCTGTGATCTCGACCGGTGCCGTGTTTTCGCTGGTGCTGTTGATGATTTCACAACCCTGGATGATGGGCAGGTGCTGGTAGCCTGCATAGAGGAGTTGCCGGACATCCTCTTCGGAAATCTGGAACCAATCCTGCAAGACGGAGCCGTACACGTTGCGGAAGTCGTATTGCATGGGCAGGGCTTCCTGCACTTCCGGTTCCTCGGGGATTTCCGGGTTGTTGCCGACGAAGCCCGGTGCCACGCAACTGCCGAAGAGCATCAGGGGAGCGGCATCGCCGTGGTCGGTGCCGAAACTCTCGTTGGAGCGGATGCGACGACCGAATTCGGAGAAGGTCATGGTCAGCACCCTTTCATCGAGGCCCTGGGCCTGCAGGTCCAGTTGGAAAGCGGCCACGGATTGTGAAAGTTGCGAAAGGAGGTTGGCGTGGTTGCCGACGGTGGTGTCGTCCTGGTCCACCTGGTTGGCGTGGGTGTCAAATCCGCCAATGCTGACGATGTACACCTTGGTTTGCAGGCCACCGGAGATCATGAGGGCCACGTTTTTCAGGGCACGTCCCAGTGCGAAATCTTCCGGGTAGCTGACCACGTTGGCACCGCCATTGGCTGCGTCCTCTATGGATTCTGAATAGAGATTGGTCTGGGCGATGCTGGTGCGCAGGAAGGACAGTTCTTCGCCGTAGGGTGTGTCGGGCACGGGTTCGTTCACCGGGTCGGCCAGTGGGTTGAGGTTGAACGGGTCGTTAATGGCCAGGCTGAAGTTGGTCACAGTGCCCTGGCAGGTTTCCGACACCAGCGAGCCGATGGTGATGGCAAAGGGATCCGGGTATTCCGAGTTTGGATAACCGGTTGGATACCCCGGTGCCTCCTGATCGAGGTAACGGCCCAGCCAGCCGCTGGTCCACACTTCATTGGCGGGCGAGCCCGTGCTCCAGATGTCGGAACTGCGGAAGTGCGAACGGTTTTGGTTGGGATAGCCTACACTTTGCACCACGGTCATCTTTCCGTTGTCGAAGAGCCCTTTCAGGCCGGTCATGGATGGGTGCAAGGCATTGTCAAAGCCAACGCCGAGGAGCTGGCTTTCAGGCAGGAGGATGTTTCCCCTGGCGTTGGCCAACTTGTCGTATTGGTCGAGTGGAATGACCATGTTCAGTCCATCGTTTCCACCGATGAGGTTGATGAGTACGAGTACCCGGTCGTTGTCAACGTTTAACGAAGAAAACAAGGAAGACATGGGCATGGCCCCGATGCGGAATCCATTCAGCATGAACGGAATCGAAAGGCCGGTGGTTTGTATGAATTTACGACGCTTCATAACGCATATTTCTTGTGGCTTGCCCTGGCGGGCAGTGGCCGGTTATTAGCTTAGATAGAATTCAGGCATGCTCAGCATGGCGGTGAGCAGGTTTCGGAGTTTGTCCTCGACGGCAGCCTCCAGGTTGGGATCACCGGGATTGTTGACGTAGTCGGAATACTCGATGGTCCATTCAAAATCCGGCAAGCCGGGGATGAGCACCCCTTTGAGGGCGTCTTTCTGCTCCTGGCTGATGGGCTGCGGGAAGAGGATGCTGGCAATTTCGGAAATGAGGCTGTTCGGATCGAAAGGATCGTCCAGTGAGGCCACCAAAGCGAGCACATCCAGCTTGGCCCTTCCTCCGGCTCCCGTGTAGCCATTGTTGGCGATGCGGGCGGTGTAATTTTGCCGAACGCCCAGGGTGGCGGAGTTGATCCAGGTGCGGTAAAAGGCCGGCTCCTGGTACCAGGCTTTCCATCCGGCCACAGAGGGCGGAGCGAAATAGACCATTTGCATGCCTTCGGAATTAAGCCGGAAGATATTCCAGAGGATGGTGTACTCCTGGTCGAGGTTGAAATCTGCGAGGCTGAAATTGGTGTTGCGCAGGGCCGAGATGATGAAGTCAATGGGATTTTTGATCATCGGTCCCATGGAGAGCATGTCAAAAAAGTGTTCGCTTCGCAACAGGGCATCCAGCGCCGGTTTGATTTCGTAATCGTTGTCAATGATGATCTGTGCCAGGGGCTCGATCACGTTTTGCTCCACATTGTCATCAATGACGTAATAGACGAACCACCGGTACAGCTTCCGGCTGATGAAGCGGGCACATTCGTCTTTTGTGAAGATGAGGTCCACGAGATAGGCGTACTCCTGGTCGGCCATGTCGTTGATGATGGCATTGTCGAAGCGGGGCGAGAGGAGTTTGGGCAATTTATCGTGCTTGTTGTACCGGAATTGCACGGCTACGGGT
The DNA here is from genome assembly GCA_026993525.1 of Saprospiraceae bacterium. Lineage (GTDB taxonomy): Bacteria > Bacteroidota > Bacteroidia > Chitinophagales > Saprospiraceae > UBA6168. Next base: position 17,380 of record JALWSS010000223.1, on the reverse strand, counting down.
TGGTCGGGGTTGCTGGAGTTGTATCCGCGGTCCCTCCAACCGGTGAGTACCCGGGCTATCTGAACGACGTCCTGCTCGGTATAGTTGGTGTAATCACCGGGGCCGGCAAGGGGCCCTTTGCCAATGGTGAACAGTTCGAGCAACTCCCGGGCGTAGTTTTCATTGGGTGCGGCGGCAATGTTCTGGTTGCCGTTGAGGTATCGGAGCATGGCCGGGTCTATGGTCACTTTCTTCGTCAACTCCCGGAAATTTCCCAGGGCGTTTTCTCTCAGAAGCGTGATGTACCTGTATTCAAAATTCGGGTCGTTGATGTTGCCGGTCACGTAATGGTTGTGCCAGAAAAGGGTCATGGTTTCGCGAATGGAAGTACCCTCTTCAATGAGCTGTTTGAAGGTCCAGGCCCTCAGGGACCTTCTCCGGTAATTTCTGACCATGTTCTTCAAAGAACCCGTTGGGTAAGTAGCGTTCACCCAGGTTTCGCCCACGGGCACCAGGGGGTCTTCTTCAAAATCGTAATTGAGCGGTGGTTCGGGCAGGGGTTTTTCAGCCAGCAGTTCTGCCAGGGTGGCATCCAGGCCGGCATTCACTGCCTTTTTGATCATGTCGTAGTTGGGACCGAAGGTCGTCCTCCGCAAAAGATGTGAGGCCTGCTGAAATTCAAAGGCACCTGTATAAGGGGCCAGGCCGGAAGTTACCACGGGTGGAGCTGCTGTGGTGGCGGCCTTTTGTCCGAGCAGGGTGGCTAACGTAGTACGTCTATCCATGGTTCGGAATTTAGGTTTGTGAAAAACAACAACTGCGCAGCGCATGAAAGCGACGCAACAGCACTTTTACTGGCTTTATTTCTTTAAGGTGGGTTTCAGGCCGGCGGCCAGACACAGGGCAACGCCGAGGGTTTAATCGAGCAAGGTAATTTCAGCGGTCAGGGCTGACTTGGAGTGGATGCTTGTTTTGTTGGTCAACCTCACTACCTGAAAAAATGGGGCCAAATATGCAATGTTGGTTTAATGGGAAACTGCCGAGGCAAAACACCTGTATCAGGCTGGTGCCTGATGAGTTGACCTGGTTGCCTGGCTTTCCAATTTCTTTAACGGGAAAATTCCGGCATTGGTTGGCTGATGGCGTAACTTTGGATGAATACCGGGCTGTTTCTACCCGGGGCACAACCTGAAGCTGCACCCTGGTTCGGTTTTACATCAAACCAAATATTTTGGCGTATTTCATCACTTCACCGGGGTTCGAGATTTTCACTTTTCCGGTGAACACCGCCATCATGGGGTTCAGGTCGCCCCGGAGCAAAGCCATGAAGTTTTTCTCCTTAGCCTTGATAACACAGGCGGGGTCCCCTTCAAAATGTTCGTAAACAGCGAGCTTGTTCTGTGATACAACAACGCTGTATTGTCCACCCCCCTCCCCTTCGATGTCGAAATGGAAGTTGGTTTCCACCGCTTCAAGGTACTGCTCAGGCACGTTGCCCGGCAGGGCGAGGATGAATTCCCTGGGAGTGGTGAAGCTGTTTCGAAGTTCGTTGATGTCCATTGTTTGAAGTTTATGGGGATTATGGGGATTATGAGGATTATGAAGGATTATGAAGGATTATTCCCGGGGCTTCGCCCGGGACTGCCTTCGGCAGGGATTATGGGGATTATTTGGTTTATGGATCACGATGAATTCATCGCTTGACGAGTCACGAGTCACGTGTCACGAGTCACGAGTCACGAGTCACGAGTCACGAGTCACGAGTCACGAGTCACGAGTCACGAGTCACGTGTCACGCGTCACGCGTCACGAGTTACGCCCTAATGATTCACCAGAAATTTTGCGCTGGCCTTGCCATTGATTCTGACGAAATAAATACCGGGCAGCCAGTTGCTGGTGTTGAGGTATTTCCGGCCGCCTGAGAGTTTCATCGTTTGCAGTTTTTTGCGGCCCAGCAGGTCAAAAATTTCCATCTCGATCAATTTGCCGGCTTCCCACTGTACCACCAGCAGGTCGTTGGCGGGGTTGGGGAAGATTTTGAGGCCGTACTCTTCAAACAACTCATCAGCCGGAAGCACGCTGTCGCAGTAAGTGCTGTCGGGGTTCAGTTCAATCCAGCCCTGCGGTTGGAGGTCTTTTCCGTCAAAAGCACTGTAATCGGGCGGGTAGCGCTTCAGGCGAAAGGTGAAATTGTCGTTGGTTTCCAAAACAGTTCCCTGCTCAACGGGGGTTCCGGCTTTCAGAGGGGTCACGTATTCCCATACGATTTCATCATCCGGCGTCACCTCGAATGAGTATCCGGTACGGCCGGTGCAAAACAAGTAATTGCCATTGGGCAGCAACTGAATGCTTGACAGAATATTTGAATACATCTTCGTGGAATCACCCGGATACACAAAGCTCCAGTCGGGTTGTTCCGGGCCCCAGACATTGCCGTTCATCGGGAAGCTGAAGCTGTACATGTCAAACGGCGGTGTAAAGACGATGCCCCCGGAATAGTTTGCACCGATTCGGTTGTTGAATGCTGCCACCTTTCCGTAAAAAGGGTGGCTGGTATCCACAAAATCGTCCAGCCACTGTACATCGTGCTGGAAAAAGAGCTTCTTGTCATCGGCTGTGCCGGCCCGGTAGGTGGCCGGATTGCCCCAGCGGTAAAGCAAGTCTCCGCCGCGACCTCCGGAGCCGCCGATGTGACCGGCAGCCTCTTCTGTAGTAGTGCTGTGATCCAGAATCCAGGCTTCGCCGAAGGTAGGCACACTGAGCAGGATGAGGTTGTTCACCGGATCGAAATCCACGGCGTTGAGGTGGGTCCAGGAGGAGCTGAAATTGTCGGCGTCATAGTTGAGGTCTATCAGTTCAGGATGGGCAGCCACATCGCCGTAATTGGCTTTTGTGGAGTCAAAATCCTGGATGAGGTGGTCCCAGGCGTGCCACTCCCAGACGATGGAATCGAGTTCCGGATCCACTTCGATAACCATGTCTGACCAGAGCTTGCCATTGACCAGGGTGGAGGTGTCCACACCGGCGTCCAGTAGCTCCTGGATGGTGTGCGACTCCCAGGCAATCATCAGGATGTTGCCGTTGGGCATGGGCTGGACATCGTGGTGGAGGCGGTGCAGGCTGTCGTTGAGTTCAAAACTCCACAACAGGTTGTTGTCCCAGTCCCTGATCTCTACAATGCCGCCACCGCCGCCGGCCCAGATGGGATTGCCGGCCACGGCTGCCGGCCGCTTTGTTTTTACCAGTCGCCCGTCGGGCAACAGGTAGGCCGTGTTCCCTGGCCGGAAACCAGGGTCATCTTCCCATACGTGGACGATTTCGCCACAGTTGTCGAGCAGGTAAACGTTGGGTTGATTTAGCGGATACAACAGGTTGTAACCTTCAAAAGACTTTGCAGGCTCATAAAACAAAAGGCCTACCGTTCGCTGCGCAACGACGAGCTGGGTGGCCAGGATGAAGAGCAATGGAAGTAGCAGTTTTTTCATAGGATTGTAAAGGTTTATGAGGATCATTCCCGGGACTGCCTTCGGCAGGGATTATGAGGATTATGAGGATTATGAGGATTATGAAGAAGGATTATCGCCGGGGTCCACCCGGATGGGGTTTCAGGCTTTCCCTCAGTTCCCCGTCTGGCCTGCCTGCCTGTCGGCTAGACAGGGCGCCAGCCTGTCCCTGTCCGGCTGGACAGACGGGCGGCGGCCAGACGGGCCGGACAGGCTCAGTTCCTCAGTTCCTCGGTTCTTCGGTTCTTCAGTTCTTCAGTTCTTCAGTTCTTCAGTTCTTCAAAAAGAAAGTGGCAAAGATAGCTGGAGGATTTATTCGTCAAAATCAAAGTGCCAGTTTTTCCAGGCGTCAATTTCCCGGCGCTCCCTTTTGGTTGGGCGGCCTGCTCCTTTGTCCCGTCGTTCGGTTGCGGCTTTGCCGATGAACCAGTCGCTGAATTTGTTCATTTCCTCTTCGGGTGTAAGGTTTTCGTAACAGGCTTGAGCGATGGGTGCCCCTACCCTTTTTTCGATGAGTTTTTTGACGAGGAACTCCAGGTTGAAACCTTCCTTTTTCACATAAACCATTTGACCGACGGCCACCTTGTCAGAGGGCTTCACGATACTTTCGCCGATTTTCACCCTTCCCGCCTTGCAGGCAGCAGTGGCTATGGTTCTCGACTTGAAGATTCTGACACTCCACAGCCATTTGTCAATTCTCACTTTGTCCATGGGCACAACTCAATTTTCAAAAACTCCGGCGGTGACAGGTTTTTTACCGGCACCGAGCGGGAGCTCTTTGCGCTCCTCGCCGCCGATGTGGATGAACCTGACTTTCACGGCGTAGCGCGGGTTGAGGCTCTTTACCACCGGGGTCAGCATGGCATCCATGAGCTCGGCAGCCCGTTTTTTTGCTTTGCTCATCACATCGCTTCGCAATGCGTCGGTTCGGAACTCCCGCCGGAGCAGGTCCATGTTTTTGTTGAAATCGCTCTGATCGATCTCCCGCAGCCAGCCAATGTCCAGTTTGTCAATTCTCGGATACACTTCGTGGCTGAGTATCTCCGGTTCCGGCATGGTTACGATGACCAGGCCGGCTTTGTCGTTGAGGCTTATTTCAAATTGTTTATCGAGTTTGAACCCCACTTTCATGATGGAGATGGCGGTCATTTCCATTTCGGTGCTGGATACGTCCAACCCCATGAATTTGGTGGTCTTGCTGGCGCCGATGCCTTTGCGGTCACGCACTTCCATGGTGGCCAGCTCGGCGATGGCTTTTTCCACCCGCTCCTGCAGGATGCCTTTTGAACGTTCGAAATCTTTCCGCGCTGCCTTTTCCTTCAGGCGCCCGATGGTGGGAGCCAGGCCTTCCATCAATGCCACCCCGCAGGGTGTGGTGGCTGCGGCTCCTTTGACATAAATCTGCCCGGCTTCGGTTTCGATCAGCTTCGACAAGGTGCTGTTGACGACGAAACAGGTATATTTGGAAGCCACTTCGTTGAATGCCTCCACGGCGTTGCTGAACTCACTCCGGTACCAGCTTGCGTAGAGCGAAGAGGTGGAATCCGTCATGGCCACAAAATCGTTGAAGATCATCTTCGCAAAATATGGATGCTGCTCTTCGTAAAATTCCGGCAGGAGGAGTTTCAGGCTGTCGCTGAGGTTCATGCGGTTGGCCACATGGCTGAGCAGGTCCAGGTTGAAATCGTGTACCAACTGGTAAAACTCCCTTTCGTAGCGGTAAGGGTTTGCCAAAATGGGCAGCGCCGATTCCATATCCATTTCCGGTTGAAAGCTGGCATCTACATAGTTGAGTTGTACCTTTTGTGGTTCACTCACATAAGATGCCCCGCCTTTAAGCTGCCGGAAAACGAGGTAGCCCAAAACCGAGAGGGCAGCGATGAGTAAAAAAACCTTGAGGGCACCGGCTTTGCCGCCGGCATTCATGGGTGCGTTGTATTTGTTCATGTTGAATTTCTTTTGCCCGAAGGCCTACCCTTCCTTTCGCAATACACGAAATCGGATGCGGGTATGTCTTCGGGGTCCGACTGTCTGGCCACCGTCACCAATTGTCCCCTGTGGCAGGTGCTGTGGTTGAGGCAGTGTTGTATCATTTCGAAGGCAAACTGGCTGAACGGCTTACCTGCCATGTTTTCTTGAATTCAATCGTTTTCTCTATTGTATGTTTCTTCTTTCGCAGCAATATGATAGGAATAATCAGCGCCAGGGGCCGGCAACCCTTTCAGCACTTCGTCAAAACCACCTTGACATTCTCAACCGGGAAACCCGTCAGATGGAGTCCCCGAAGGCGATTGAGCCAGATCAGCCCGGCATCCCAAATGTGCAGGAAGGTGCGTTTTACCGAAGGAAAACTGTTGACAATTGTTTTATTTGCTGCGGCTTCGTCAAGGCATGTAAACAACCCGGCGAGCTTTTGGTTAGCCCACAGGTTGCAAGCGGAAAAAGTTGACCGGATTCGGTGTTGATCCATGCGATGGGATTTGCTGAGCCGAAACGACAAAGTTAGCTTTTCGGCCGACACTTAATCTAATGATATTGTAAAAACATGCTTTCCAGTCAAATGACAATCAACTGCCGGGGCATATTGCTCAGCCTGGAAAGGCCCGTGGTGATGGGCATCCTGAACGCCACACCTGACTCCTTTTACGACGGAGGCAGGCACGCCGGGGTCACTGCCGCACTTCAACGTTGCGAAGCGATGCTCAAAGAAGGCGCCGCCATTGTGGACGTGGGTGGCATGTCAAGCCGGCCCGGCGCCGCCATTGTTGACGAAGAAGAAGAAATCAAAAGGGTGCTGCCGGTGGTGGAAGCCATTGCCCGGGAGTTTCCGGAAGCGCCGATCTCTGTTGACACGGTGCGGGCAAGTGTGGCCAGGGCCTGCGTGGAAGCCGGCGCCGCCATCGTCAACGACATCTCCGCCGGCCGGCTGGATCCTGAAATGTATCCCACTGTGGCAGCGCTGGGCGTGCCCTATGTGCTGATGCACATGAAAGGCACACCGGCCAACATGCAGCAAAACCCGCAATACGATGATGTGGTGCAGGAGGTGATGGATTTTCTGATCGGGGAAACGGGAAAACTCCAATCACTCGGCGTGAAAGACATCATCCTGGACCCCGGATTTGGCTTCGGCAAAACGGTGGAACACAATTACCGCTTGCTGAAGGGCATGCACAGCTTCCGGATTCTTGAAAGACCCATTCTGGCCGGTATCTCCCGGAAATCCATGATCTGCAAGGTGCTGAAAGTGGACCCGCCCGATGCGCTGAACGGCACCACCGCCCTTCACATGGTGGCCTTGCAGCAAGGTGCCAGGATACTGAGGGCACACGATGTCAAAGAAGCCGTTGAGGTTGTCAAATTGTGGCAGCAGCTTGAATCGGTGTAGTTTTAAGCGCCCCGATCCCGACATTCGCCGGGAAGTATATGGGCGACCGAGCTTAACCTCTCTCAACTTCTCTAAATCCCTCTCAACTTCTAAATCTCCCAACTTCTCTAAACCTCTCCCAACTTCTCTAAACCTCCCGGTCCCGTCCCGGGATCAACCCCTCTCAACCACTGAGCGCACTTTTTGCCCCGATATCCCGAAAGCCTTCGGGATCGGGGGACTCAGTTTTCAAGTGAAAAATCCGGGTAATCCTTGCCAGCTCCACTGAATTAAAGAACTTAGCGGCTGCGACATCCCCGCTTTCATCCGCTATGAGAGAACCCCTGCAGACACATTGCTGAGAACAAACAGAAGGAGCCTGTTTAAACTCCCATTTCTTGGCTGCAAGTGGCCTATTTTATCCTGCACTTCGTTAAATTTTTCGCCGGATTGCCCGCATACGGCTGCAAAATTTGCCTCGTTCAGAATAAAATATGCTCACTTTCGCTCAAGCATGAAAGTCTAAACAGACTCCTAAAACAAACACACATTGAAGCGGATCACCGAGAACATTGTCAAAAAAGTAGCCCTCCGTTTTTTGCGCGCCTACTACAAAAACCGGCTCCGTGACGAGCGTTTTCCCGTAGATGCGAAATACGACCTCGAGGCTGCCGGCGGCATCATTGCCGATGGTTACTATTCTTTCACTACCGCCAAAGGCAAGCGCTTCGTGGCCACCTTTGAAGCCACCGATCTGGCCAACAAAGACGAAGTGCTTTTCAAACCGCAATGGAAGCTGATGCGCTGGGACGGGCTGGCCGTGAGCAGCATCGTGGTGGCCATTCTCGTCATCCTCAATTACGTTTACAGCTTCCGGCAACTGGCGCCGGGAAATGTGTTGCCCAGGATTGGGTTTCTTTTACTCGCTGGCGCAATTTCGCTTGGCATTTTCATCCTCATTGCCCGGCAGTTTGTCCGCTACCGGTACATCTACGCCATCGAGCAGTTCAAAAAGTACTTTGCCGATGAACAGTGGATCGCCCTCGCCGAAGATGTGTTTGATTCCCCTTCCGATCCTGCTTTCGCAGAGCTGAAACGACAATGCGTGCTCAACGGCATCGGACTGCTGACCGTGGATGAGCAACTGGAGGTGAAGGTGCTGATCACGCCTTCCCGCTACGACCTGTTTCAGGGAAAACGCAAACCGCTCAGTTTCAGCAGCGGCGACAGCACCTCCGCTGCCAAACGGGCCGAAGGCTGGTGGTCAGCGCTCGGGTTCCGGTTGCCCGCCAGGGCGAATGGAAAGAAATCCATTTATCGCTATCGCAAGAGCTTTACCACGCAAATAGCAGTTACGGTTTCCGCTCTTTTCATTGCGACGGTGGTGCAGTTGCAGGAGTGGAAACGGGCGCCGGTACAGCGCATTGGCAAAGAAAAATTCCGTCGGGAAATAGCCAAATCGGAGTCCAACAAACTGCCCGAGCAAAAGAGCTACCTGGTTGATACCCTGCCTGAAAAATTGATTGACCCAAAGGACGACTGGTTTCTTCCTCCCATCAACGAGGCCCCCTCCCTGGCTTCTTCTGAAAATGTGGACTTGTCGAAATACCCCTGCGAGCGCTACAACAACTTCTCAACAGCGCAATTCCTCATCGAGATAGGCAGTGTAGTGGCCGAAGACGACGCCAGGGATATGGCCAGCGAATATGCACAACGGGGCGTGGATGTAACCATCCTGCCCTGGGGCTGTTTTGGTCACAGCGGCGGGTACATCATCTTCACCGGATACATTTACGGCAGTGTGGATGAGGCCCGGATCATCCTGAACGACCTGCGTTCAAAGCATCCGAAACTGGCCAAAAACTGGAAGGTGCGGGAACTGGCTCCGATCAGTTCTTAAAGGAAGCGTTTCAGGTAATCCGTCAAAACCCCGAGATGGCGATCCGACCGTCCGTCGGGTTCCAGGCACAGGTGGCTCCGGTGGTAGAAAGGCAGGCGCTCTGCCAGTTTTTCTTCGATAAATGCTGCCAGTTGTTTTTCATCCATCCCCTTTACGAGCGGGCGTTTTTCGCTGCCCAACAGGCGCCTTTTCAGCAGTTCCTGTGGTGCATTGATGAACAGGGTAATGCCGTGTTCATTCATCCATTGCATGTTGTCGGAATAGCAGGGAGTACCCCCACCCGTTGCGATGATGCAGTTGTCCAGTTCGGAAGTGCTGAGCAAAGCCTCCCTTTCCAGTTCCCTGAACCGCTGCTCACCTTCTTCGTCAAAAATGGCATTGATATTTTTGCCTGCCCGTTGCTCCACGAGGGTATCGAGGTCGTAAAATGACAGGCCGAGCTCCCGGGCCAGGTTTCGACCCAGCCAGGATTTTCCGGAAGCCATAAAACCGAGGAGGTAGATTTTCACCGGGTTGAATCGTTATCGGCAAGTTGCCAAAGGAACTTATTTTTTTCCAAAAATTTTAGCCGAAATGCTGTCCCAAAATAAAGCAGAAATAAAGACCAGGAATCCGAGAAGAAAAAATAAAGTTGCTCTTCTGAGAAAGGAATATTCAGCAAGGTTGTGCACAAAACGGCGATACACTGAATCAATGGCGGCCGGCTCGGTGAAGTACTGAAAATCGCCGGAGAAAATCACCCATCCAGTCAAAACCATCAGCAAAATACCCACACCCATTGCCAGCACCATCAGCTCCCTTCGGTTATAGGTTCTCCTCAGCACACCCAACACCAGAATACCAATGAGGGGAAAAAAGAAGAGGCCGGGAAAGAAAAACAAGCTCACCAGCAGGAAGATGGCCATCGAAATCAGCAGCACAACAAGGACATTTTCATAGATCCGGCGCCACCTGGGTTTGGGTTCGTACAATGGTTCCATGGATAAAGGTTTTACCTTCTCAACCAAGACAAAGATTATTCCTCCAATGCTTGTTGCGGGCGCCGGCACTTTCTTCCGGTGAAACGCACCTGTGATTTTGCAGAAGAACAGCAGGTGGTACATTTGCAGGTGCGGGCGGAAACCGTCCGGTTGACTGAGGAAATAAGACCTGCTTCACTTACTATTGCGGTGCGAATAAATTTGCACCTGATCAAAGAAGGAACACTGACATGAACCCGAGGACATTTTTCAAAATTGCTTTGTTTTCAGCAATGGCCACGGCACTGTTTGCAGCCTGTGCCAACGACACCGAAAGCGATTCCATTGACACCATCAAAACCGGGGGCAAGATCAGCCAGATCATCCGCAACCCGGTCAATGCCGATGGCACCGTGGACACCGTGAATGTGGCCAAAATGACCTTTGAAGAATCGGAGTACAATTTTGGCGAAGTGAAAGAGGGCGATGTGGTCAAACACATTTTCAAATTCACCAATACCGGAAAGGTGCCTTTGCTGATCAACAATGCAAAATCAACCTGTGGCTGCACCATTCCCAAATGGCCCAAAAACTTCATTGAACCTGGAGAAAGCGGAGAGATCGCTGTTGAATTCAACACATCCGGAAAATCGGGATTTCAGGAAAAACCCGTAACGATCACCGCAAACACCTATCCTTCGGCAACGAGGATCTATCTTCGGGGATTTGTCAATGAGGCAAATCAATAACAAACACGTAAAACCTAAAAACGCACGTCATGCAGACATTCATTTTTCTTCAGGGGGGCGGCGGCGGCAACGCCGGTATGTTCAACCTCATTTTTTTCGGTCTTATCATTCTCGTTTTCTGGTTGTTCATCATCAGGCCGCAGTCCAAAAGGCAGCGTGAGCAGAACAACTTCCTGAACAGCCTCGAAAAGGGGCAGACCGTAGTTACCTCCAGCGGCATCATTGGCAAGATCAACAAAATAGATGGCGACATCGTGACCATCGAGGTGGGAACCAAAAACTTCATCCGGGTACTCAAAAGCGCTGTCAGCAAAGAGATGACGGATGCCATGAACAAACAGGAAAACTCCGGTGAATGACTTGAACCAGTCCGCCAATGAAGCGCACCTATGACAAGATCATTTCAAAACTCAGGCAAGACAACTTTGCCTTGCTGCTTTGTTTTGGCTTGTCGTTGACACTCTGGTTGGTCATCCAGTTTTCCAAGACCTACGAACAGCCCAGAACGGTTAAACTGGAATTCAAAGTCCCGGCCGGTATGGCACTTACACAATCACCACCCAATGAACTGGAAGCGGTGGTCAAGGGAACCGGCTGGAAACTGATGCGTTACCTTTTCAAAACGGGTCAATACAAGCTGGACATTGACCTACAGGCCTATGGGTCGAGGATCATTGAAAGAGAGGAGTTGTTTCAACTGTTGTCTTCAGAAATCGGATTGCCGGTGGTGAGCGCCAATAGAAATTACCTGTTGTTCTCGCTCGATTCAACTGCCACCAGGGTGGTGCCGGTGGTGTTTGACAACCAGATCAATCTTGCCAGAGACTTCTTCGTGGCCGGAGACATCAGCCTTTCACCTGATAGCATCATCCTCACCGGCCCGGAGGAACAACTGGCCCGGGTGGAAGCCGTACACACGGTGCCTTTTATCACCTCAGGGGTCAACCGTTCATTGCGCACAGAAGTGGAACTCCTGCAACCGGAACCTGAACAGGTCCAACTCCACAGGAAAAAAGTTTTTGTTTCCATCCCGGTTGAACAATTTACCGAGTTGGAGTTTAACTTGTCCGTGAGTGTGCCCGAAGAACTCGGCGATTACGAACTGCTACCAAAGACGGTAACACTCAAGTGCATCACAAAACTGAGCGCTGCCAGGGATATTTCGGAAAGTGACTTTACGGTGGCAGTCATTGAAAGTGAAATCGGAAAAGACCCCAACAGCGCTTTTGTTCCTCTGCAACTGGTTCAAAAACCGGGGTTTGTCAAAGGAACCAGACTCTCGCAAAACGCAGTAGAATTATTCTTGATAAGATAGGTATCCTCAAAGCGAAGTGGTTTGTGCAGCGACTCCGGAGCCGATGCGGCATCGGCATCGGGACACAAGCTCCCCATTCGTGCCCGACGTAAGTGGGGGATATTCTCAAACCACTTCGTGTCAGGTGTAGTAAGGACAGGAATGCTTATGACACAAAACCACCTCCCTGAACAGCGGAAGCGTGGTTCAAACACATCACTTGTAACAAAACTGTGAGAACATGATCATTTTGAAAATTCTCGGATTCGCCATTCTTGCAATCATTGTCCTGCTGGTCATTGCCTATTTTGTACAACCGGCCTTACTGACTTTGCCTTACACAACTTTTATTAAGCTCTTCGTCAAAAACCCGCCGTATGTTCCGGTGGAAGAGCACTTCCCCCAGCACAAGCTTTTGCGCGACAACTGGGAAGTTATCCGGGATGAATTGCTCGAAGTGCTCAAAGATGCCGACAACATCCCCAAATTCCACGAAGTGGATAACATACAGCGCTTCATAAGCGCCAAAGACAACGTGCCCTGGCGCACCTTCATCATCAAGGCCTATGACAAATGGCTCGACAGCAACGCCGCCAGGGTGCCGAAAACCACGGCACTGCTGAAACAAACCCCTCAGATCACCACGGCCATGTTCAGCATTCTGGACGGCGGAAAACACATTCCGCCCCACATGGGCTTCTTCAAAGCTGTTTTGCGGTACCACCTCGGCCTCATCGTGCCGACTGATGCACCCTGCTACATCGTGGTTGGTGGAGAGAAATACTCCTGGAAGGAAGGGGAAGACGTCCTTTTCGACGACACCTACGTCCACGAAGTCTGGAACAAGAGCTCCAACCGCCGCGTGGTTCTCTTCTGCGATGTTTACAGGGACCAGGGCCTTCCCGGCTGGGTCAGAACATTGAACCGCAAGATGTTCAACCTTTTGGCCCGCAGCAAGCGACTGACCAAAGTGATCAGGAAAGCCGAAGTGACCAAAGACATTGGCACCCAAAAACCCGCTGCCTGACATGAAGGTCCTCGTTGTCAGTGCCACGCCTTTTGAGATTGCACCCACGATGAAGCACCTCGGAGAGCATGCGGTGCAACGGGAGAATTCCCTGTTTTTCGGTTTGCTGGAGGTTCAAACCCTGATTACCGGAGTTGGAAGCACGGCCACAGCCTTTGTCTTGGGTCAGACATTTGCGAAACAAAAATTTGACCTGGCCATTCAGGCGGGCATCGGCGGCGCATTCAGTCCGGATGTGGCGTTGGGAACTGTCTTCAATGTGGTTTCGGAACAGTTTGGAGACCTGGGGGTGGAGCAAAAGGACGGGCACCTCACGGATGTTTTTGAAATGGAACTTGCCGACCGGTCAGCACCCCCGTTTACCGAAGGGAAAATGCTGAACCCCGCCGGTGCATCTGATTTTTTACCTTCGGCAAAAGGGCTGACCGTGAACAAGGTGCACGGCTCCGAAAAAAGCATCGCAGCCATCAGAAGGAAGTACGACGCCGATGTGGAAAGCATGGAAGGCGCTGCGTTTTTTTACGCCTGTCTGCTCGCCGGGCAACCTTTTCTGGAACTGCGCTCCATCTCCAACATTGTGGAACCGAGAAACAGGGACAACTGGGATTTGCCGAAGGCGATAGATGCCCTGAACCAGACCCTGCTCGAGATGTTGGAAACCATCAAAAGCCAACTGTAATGCCGGATTCCATGACCCCCATTTCCATTGACAAGAAGTTGGAAGTGCTGCCCCACTTTCAATTGGAGACGCTTCCCGGCAATCCGCATCCCAAGCCTTTCGGGCTGGTGCTTTTGCGGATGTTTTTTCGCCTGGCCGGATGGGTCCTTCCCACACTGGCAGCACGGCTGGCGCTGGCCATTTTCGCCCGCCCCCGCATCCGGGCCCGCCACAAATATTCCGACGAGATACTCGAAAGCGCCAGGGTTTTTGAAATCCCCTACGACAACCTGGTTTTGAAAGCATACGAATGGGGAGCGGGCAAGGAAACCGTACTGCTGGTACACGGATGGGAGTCTCGCGGTACCGCCCTGCGCAGTTTTGTGCCGGGTTTGTTGGAGGCCGGCTACCGGGTGGTAACTTTTGACGGCCCCGCTCATGGCGATTCCCAGGGCAAGCGCACCGATCTGGTGCATTTTGCTGGTGCGGTCAAAACCGTCATCAATAAAGCGGGCGGGGTGAAACACATCATTACGCACTCCTTTGGCGGGGCCACCACGGTTTTTGCGCTCAGCTACCTGGCCCCGGATATCAGCATTGACAAGCTGGTGCTGATCGCCGTTCCGGCCCGCACCACCCAGGTGGTCAGCGATTACCTGGAACTGATTGCCATGCCCCGCCCCGGCAGGGTGCGTTTCAGAGACATGCTTCAAAACCACTACAACCACCTCACCTTCAGCGCTGTGGATGTGGAAAACTCACTGGCCAATGCCAATGTCAACAAAGTGCTGGTAGTGCACGACCGCTCTGACACCGCTGTCACTTTTGAAAGCGCCGGGCGCATCTTCGAAAACCACGCCAACGTCAGCATGTTGGTGACGCATGGATTCGGCCATTTCCAACTGGTGAAGCAAAAGCCCGTCATCGAGCGGGTCACCGCTTTTATTTGCAATGGGCAGTGATTGCTTTTCGTATCATTGCGCCTGTTTTTGAGCCTACATACATCTGCAAATCCTTGCAACATGGAATTCGTTCTTCCGAACCTTGCGAGTTTCGACACCTGGATGAGCCTGCTCACCCTGACCTTCCTGGAAATCGTTCTCGGAATTGACAACATCATATTCATCAGCATTGCCGCCAACAAGCTGCCCGTTGAGAAACAAAAAAAGGCTGCAAACATCGGTTTGCTGCTGGCAATGGTTTTGCGGATCCTGTTGCTCTTTGGCATTTCCGTTCTCATTGCCATGAGTGAGCCGTGGATCACCATTGACACCCGCCTGGTGCAGGCAGCATTTTCCGGGCAGAGCCTGATACTGATCGCCGGTGGGATTTTCCTGCTTTACAAAAGCACCACGGAAATCCACCACAAACTGGAAGGCGACCACGCCGAGGCCCTCGGAATGAAGCGAAAAACTTCGACGATGACGGCGGTCGTTTTGCAAATTACCGTCATCAACATCGTCTTTTCCTTCGACTCCATTCTGACGGCAGTCGGGATGACCAACGGCATTTACGGGGCTTTGGTCATCATGATAGTGGCCGTGGTCATTTCGGTACTGATCATGATGGCCTTTGCGGTGCCGGTTGGCCGCTTTGTAAACACCCACCCCACCATCCAAATGCTGGGGCTGGCTTTTCTGATCCTCATCGGTTTCATGCTCATTGCCGAAGGGGCCCACATCGGCCATTTGCAAATTGGCGGAACGGAAGTGGGCACGGTGCCCAAAGGCTACCTCTATTTCGCCATCGCTTTCTCCCTCTTTGTGGAGTTCCTCAACATGCGTCTTCGAAAAAAGCAAACACCTGTGCAATTGCACGGGGCCGAAGAAGAGGCTCTCAAAGAGGGGCTGTTGAAATGATATCAGACTGAGAGCACTGCGAAAAGTGCCTTCAGTTGTTGAGAGGGGTTGATCCCGATCCCGAACTTGATTCGGGATTGGGAGGTTGATCCGCTCAGAATTTCCGGATCGGTTTTCGGGGTTGGGATCAACCAACTTCATTTGCAGTCAACTCCAACATAGAATGACTTTTTTCAGGGGACTCTCAGAATCAAATATCAAGGAACACCCATGAAATTCACCAATCAATCCGACCTGGCACTTTTGCTTTTGCGGATTACATTCGGAGGGCTCATGTTCATCAATCACGGAATGGGCATGGCAGCCCGGGTTTTGGCAGGCGAGCTCGCCAGGTTTGGCGATCCAATCGGGCTGGGTCCGGAAGTTTCGCTGGTCCTAGCCGCTTTTGCAGAAGCCGTGTGTGCCGTTTTGATCGTGTTAGGACTTTTCACCCGGTGGGCTGCCATTCCGCTCATCATCACCATGATCGTGGCGGTATTTGTGGTTCACATGGACGATCCGTTTAAAAAAATGGAGATGGGACTGCTGTACCTGACGGCTTTTCTTGCCATCTTTATGACCGGTCCCGGCCGCTACTCCATTGACGAACAATACAGAAAGATTTGACCCAATGAGGTTACTATTCATCACCGCTACCGCTCTTCTGTTGTTCCAGGCTTGTCAAAACGAGCCGGAGGAGTCGCAAGCTTCATCGTACCTCGTTGCCGAAGGAAAAACAATGGGCACCTATTACCGGGTGACTTACGACGACAGCCTCAACCGGGATTTCAGCCGGGAGATAGACTCACTGCTGCTGGCCATCAACGATGAGATTTCCACTTACATACCCAGCTCCACCATTAGCCGTTTCAACCGGGCAGAGCGAAGCCTGAACCTGGGGCTGGAATACAGGGATTTCGCCGAATGCCTGGACCAACTCAACAGTTGTGCAGGTGTGCCCAACACCCATTTTCTTCGCAATTTTCTGGCAGCACGGGTGGTCTTCGCACGCACCAACGGTGCTTTTGACCCCACCATCATGCCCCTGGTCAATTACTGGGGTTTTGGCTACACCCCGAAAAAGGCCGTGACCAATGCCGACAGCCTGGCCATTGACTCGCTGCTGCAATACGTCGGCTTCGACAAAGTGTCCCTCAAAGCAGCTGACGGGCCGGTAATCTTGCAAAAGGCTTCACCCGGTGTGCAATTGGACTTCGGCGGCACCGGCCAGGGCTACGGTATTGACGCCGTGGCCGATTACCTGGAATGGAAAGGTATCAAGAATTACCTGGTGGACATTGGCGGTGAGTGCAGGGCCAGAGGCCTGAACCCACATGGAAAATTGTGGACCATCGGCATCAACACCCCAAAGTCAGATGCTGAAATAACCGACTTCACCCGCATCGTTCAGTTGCAGAACATGTCGGTTTCCACTTCCGGCAACTACCGAAATTTTTACGAAGTGAACGGCCAGAAATACAGCCACTTCATCAGCCCCAAAACCGGCTTTCCGGAAAAGCGCACCCTGCTGAGTGCCTCGGTCTTCGGAAAAAACTGCCTGCTGCCCGATGCGTTCGCCACCGGCTTCATGGTCATGGGCCTGGATGAGGCATACCTCCTGGCCGATGAACTGGAAGACATCGAAGCCCTGTTTATCTATTCCGACGAAAACGGACAACTGCAAGTGAAATACACCCCCGGAGTGGAAGAAATGCTGGTGGAGTGATGGCGTGACGCGTGACACGTGACGGCGTGACACGTGACACGTGATGGCGTGACGCGAGGCATCGGAGGAGTGATGAAAGACCTAGCAGGTCCAAACTCTACACTCTACACCCTAAACTCTAAACTCTAAACTTGTTTAACCACAGAGTAACCGGAGTTAAAAACAGCGTTGAACAGAGTTTTCCTGGGTCAACATACAACCTATAACTTACAACCTCTATAATCCCTGCCCGCCTGCCTGCCTGCCCGCCTGCCCGCCTGCCCGCCTGCCCGGCGGCAGACGGGGCGGCAGACGGGGCGGCAGACGGGGCGGCTGACGGGGCGGCTGACGGGGCGGCTGACAGGCTTCATAATCCTCTATAATCCTTCATAACCCTCTAT
>JALWSS010000222.1 GCA_026993525.1 Saprospiraceae bacterium | reverse complement strand
GTAGGGTGTTGGGTGTAGGGTTGGGGCACTATCTCCGGACAACGCTGTGATCAAACTCTGTTCAACTCTATGTTACAACTCTGTTCAACTCTGTGGTTAAATTAAGAGTAGGGAGTAGGGAGTAGGGAGTAGGGTGTAGAGTTGAGGGAGTAGGGTTTGGAAGCATTACTCTGTTCAACTCTGCGGTAAAATTAAGAGTAGGGAGTAGGGAGTAGGGAGTAGGGTTTAGGGTGTAGAGTTGAGGGAGTAGGGTTTGGAAGCATTACTCTGTTCAACTCTGCGGTAAAATTAAGAGTAGGGAGTAGGGTGTTGGGTGTAGGGTTGGGGCACTATCTCCGGACAACGCTGTGATCAAACTCTGTTCAACTCTATGTTACAACTCTGTTCAACTCTGTGGTTAAATTAAGAGTAGGGAGTAGGGAGTAGGGTGTAGGGTGTAGGGTGTAGGGTGTAGGGTGTAGGGTGTAGGGTGTAGGGTGTAGGGTGTAAATAAACAGTTTCAACAATTCAACAATCTCAACAATTCAACAATCTCAATCCCGAATCAAGTTCGGGATCGTGAGACAAGCTCACGACCGTCAACAATTCAACAATTCAACATTTCAACAATTCAACATGCTCAACATGCTCATCCGGGAAGCCTGCATAGAAAGCCTGGAACAGGCCCTGGCCGCTGAACGGCAGGGTGCCGACCGGGTGGAGCTTTGTTCCAGATTGGAGGTTGGAGGGTTGACGCCAGGAATTGAATTGGTCCAGAAAGTTTTGAGTGCGGTAAAAATTCCCGTGATGCTGATGGTCAGGTGCCGGGCAGGGAACTTTTGCTACAACCCCGCAGAGCTTGACGAAATGCTTCATCAGATTGCAACATTCAAGAATCTGAACAACCCGCAACTGGCCGGCTTTGTCACCGGCGCATTGACACCAGACAGAGCGGTGGATGTACCGGCCATGAACAAATTGGCAGAAGAAGCGGCCCCCCACCCCGTCACTTTCCACAAAGCCATTGATGAATGTTCCGATCCGGTTCATGCCACGGAGGTCTTGAAGACCATCCCGGGTGCCACCCGGATACTCAGTTCCGGCGGGGCTTCCACGGCCCTTGAAGGCACGGAGATGCTAAAGTCCATGATCAAGGCTGCCGGAGAAGATCTGATCATCATCGCCGCCGGCAAGGTGACCAATGAGAACCTGGAAAAGGTACACAATGCCATAGGCGCCCGGGAGTACCACGGCAGGCTGATCGTCGGAAAGTTGGACTGAATCATTGCAGCCGGAACCGCACCGGCAAGGTAAACTGCACCCGCACCGTCCGGCCACCCTGGATACCGGGGTGCCACTTCGGCATGGACTTGACCACTCGCACAGCCTCGGCCCCCAGCCCGCCGCCGGGATCCCGCAACAACTCTATCCCCGTTACCGAACCGTCTTTTTCAATCACAAAGCGTACGATCACCATACCCTGGATGGCCACCTCCCGGGCCATTGCAGGATAAGTGAGTCGGCTCTGAATGAAGTTCAGCAGGGTTTCATCCGAGCACTTTTTGCGCGCCTCCCGGTCACTGATCTGCTCGCAACCGGGAAACATGGGCGGCACTTGCACAATGAGGTACACCGAATCTGACTCCGGAGCTTCCGGTCTTGGAAGCGGGGCAATGGCCCGCAGCACAGGTTTTGCCGGCTGTGGTTGGAGCTGGGGCTCATCCGGATCGGGGTTCTCAAACACCACGGGCTCCAGGGATACATCCGAAGGAACCACCTCGATTTTCGTTGGGATGGGCTTCGGTGGCTTCTTCTTTTTCTTCTGAGCGGTGCGGGGAGGGTCTTTCACCTCGATTTCTTCGAGGTCCGGAAAAGCATAATCAATGCCCTGCCCCCTTTTTGCGAAGCGAGTGAAAGAAAAAGCAACCACCGAAATGGCCAGGGCGGCCAGGAAACCTATTTTCAGCGACAACGGGCGGTAGTGGGTCCAGTGGTGGTCTGGCAGTATTTTCCGGGAAGCGCCTTTCTTCCGTGCATTTTTTCTGAGAAAGAAGATTGAGATGACGACAAATGAAATGGTTGCAGCAATGGCCACGACGGACTGTGTGGCGTTCAATTCGAAGGTCATGGTGGCAAGTTTGCATCCGGCATGCCAAACAGGAGTTGCCTCAGAAGGCTATGCAACCTCCTTTCAGTAGCCCTGCGGGCAATGCCGGAAATGGTTGTGAAATCCGCAAATCTTACCGGTAAGAAACAGCTGAAAGATGAACCCCACCCGGCTTTTGGTGGGTACGGGTCAGTCGTTTTTATCCCTGTCGTTTTGCCAGCCGGCACACGACAGGGATGAGGGATGATCCCGAAACAAGTTCGGGACTGCCTCCGGCAGGATGAGGGATGAAAAGGGCTGGCGCTTCCAAACCCTACACCCTAAACCCTACACCCTACACCCTACTCCCTACTCCCTACTCCCTACTCCCCTCAATGGCACATCGGCAAATTGTCCATTTGATCCCAGAAGAAAAACTCACCGGGGATGTGGAAATTGAGGCCCCTTGCGAGGAAGAGGATTGCGAAGAAAACGAGGAAAGCGGGGTAAAGTTTCCGGAGGAAATTGCGCAAGCGAAGGGAAAGCATGTTGCCGAAGAACACCGAGGTCAGCATCACTGGCCAGGTGCCCAGTCCGAACAGCGCCATGTAAGCCGCTCCTTCCAAGATTCCGGCGGTGCTGACTGCGCCGGCAATGGCCAGATAGACCAGCCCGCAGGGCAGAAAGCCGTTGAGGAACCCGATGCTGAGGGGGGCCAGCGGGCTGCGGCTTTGCAGGGTGCGACCCAGCCGGGATTTAAGTGTGAAGTAGAACTTTTCAACCACCGGAAGCGAGAGCAGGCGGTTTTCGACATTGATGCTGAGCAGTGCAATCAGCAGGAGCGCAAGGCCCAGGGCTATGACCAGGTATTTCTGAAATCCGGCAATGAACAGCCCCCTGCCTATCAATCCGATGATGAGTCCGAGCAAAGCGTATGTTCCGATCCGGCCGAGGTTGTACAGCAGTGCCCGAAGCAACAAATCCTTTTTTCCCTGCGACCCCACCGCCAGGGCAATGGGCCCGCACATGCCCACACAGTGCACGCTGCCAAAAAGCCCAATTGTAAAAGCGGTCCAGAGGATCATCGCTGTTTGGTTTACACCTGTATCAAGGGTACGTTTCTCAGCTTCTTGCGGGCCTCATAAGTGCTCAGCCCCACCCCGATCAGCACGATGGTGAGGGAGCTGGCCGGCATCAAAATGGCAGCCACCAGGGGCGACAGCGTTCCCGTCACGGCGAATGAAAGCCCGATGACGTTGTAAAAGGCCGCAAAAATCCAGGTGCGATAAACGGCCCCCAAAGCGCTGCGCACGTACCGCATAAAAGCCGGCAGGTCTTCAAAGCGCCGGGAATCGAGGATGGCATCACAGGCCGGGGTGAAGTTGTTGGCATTTTCAGAAATGGCGATGCCCACATTGCTTTGAGCCAATGCTCCGGCATCGTTCAGGCCATCACCCAGGAACAGCACCCGATGCCCCTCTTTTTGTTTTTTCTTCACAAAATTGAGCTTGTCGCCAGGGCTTTGATTGGCAAAAAACCATTCGTCAGCGCTGTCTTTTCCTTCGGCAAAATGGGATTCCAGAAGGGCCTTTTCCCGGTCGTTGTCGCCGGTGAGCAGGTAGGTTTTTGCCATAGACCTGAAATACTGCAACACCGCCTCAGCACCTTTGCGCAGCGAGCTTCTCAAATGAAAACAACCCAGAACTTCCCCGTCTGTTTCGATGCAAACGGATGCATCTGAATTGTTTTTAAAGGCTGTTGCAAAACCATCGGCACCGAGGATGTACGATCTGGAGCCAATGCGCAATTCATGGCCATTGACCCTGCCGGTGATTCCCTTGCCCGGCACTTCTTCAAAAGCCTCCGCATGTTGCCAGGCTTCGGTTCCGCCAAAATGTTTGTCGAGGTACTGGCTCACCGGATGGGTGGATTGGCGCACGAGGGTTTTCACCAGCCTCTTTTGCTCTTCACTGAGTTCTTTTCCTTCGTAAACCAGGGCCCCTTTGCTGCTGTAGGTCAGCGTTCCGGTTTTGTCAAAAACGACGGTGTCAATGTGGTTGAGCACCTCTATCACATTGGTGTTTTTCAGGTAAAACCCCCGTTGCGACAGGATTCTGACGGCATTGCCGAGGGTGAAGGGAATGTTGAGTGCCAGCGCACACGGGCAGGCAATGATCAGCACCGCTGTAAAAGCAAAAATGGCCGTTTCCCGGTCTTTGGGGAACCAGTAGATCAACGTTGCGACAGCGATGAGAAGAATGACCACCGTGAAATAGCGGCCTGCCCTGTCGGCCAGCCGGCTGGTACCCTTGAGTTTTTCTTCTTTGAAACTGTGATCGTTCCACAGCCGGGTGAGGTACGATTGGGACACCCCTCTGGTCAGCAGCACTTCGATGGCCCCCCCGTTGTGTCGGCCGCCGGCAAACACCTCTTCGGTCTCCCGTTTGTCCACCAGTTCAGACTCACCGGTGACGAAGCTGTAATCAATGCTGGAGCGGCCTTTTTTGAGGATGCCGTCGGCAGGCACGATCTCGCCATGCCGAAGGCGGATGGTATCGCCGGGCTTGAGTTTGTTCAGGGCCACGGTTTTTTCTCCACCCCGGGGGTCCACAACAACGGCCGCCACCGGGAAATAGGATTTGTAGTCCCGGTCGAACGAGATGCGGTGGTAGGTGAGCGATTGGTACCATTTGCCGATGAGCAGGAAAAACACAAGCCCGGCGAGGCTGTCCATATAGCCCGCTCCGGTACCGCTCAGTATTTCGTAGGCGCTGCGGGCGAAGAGTACCGTCATGCCCAGCGCCAATGGCACATCGATGCCGGGATTCCAGGTCCGGATGCTGTGCCAGGCGGACATGAGGTAATCCTGCCCGGAATACAGCAACACCGGCAGGGCCAGCAAGATGTTGATGTAGCCGAACAATTGCCGGAAGGTCGCTTCCCCTTCGCCAAGGCCGAGGTATTCCGGAAAGCTCAGCAGCATGATGTTGCCGAAGGCAAATCCGGCCACACCCAACTGGTAGATCAGGCGGCGCTTGTAGGGTTTTCGCTCGCCCTTTTCCAGTGTGGCCATGTTCAATTCGGGAGCATAGCCGATGGAGGC
The DNA here is from genome assembly GCA_026993525.1 of Saprospiraceae bacterium. Taxonomy (GTDB): domain Bacteria; phylum Bacteroidota; class Bacteroidia; order Chitinophagales; family Saprospiraceae; genus UBA6168. The sequence continues at coordinate 5,039 of JALWSS010000222.1, read as the reverse complement.
CAGCAGCTCCACTATTTTCCGAAGGGAAGTCTCAGATGGATTGAAAGTGATGGCTGCTTCTTTGCGAAGAAAGTTCACTTTCGAATCGCGGATGCCCGGTGTCAGCTTGTACAGGTTCTCCAACAACCAGATGCAGGAAGCGCAGTGAATCTGTGGCAGGTGAAAGGCCACTTTGGCTATACGGCCGTCGTTGAAATCGAGAATTTTGGATGCAACCTCTTCATCATCGAGCCAGGCATATTGCTCCAGCCTCCTTCCTTTCAATGAAACGCCGGCATTCTGCCCGATGTCGTAAAACTGGCACATGTCATTGCTCTGCAGAATTTCATATACCATGCGACAGCCCTGACAACAAAAGGGTTTGTCATCGAAAACGACAAGTTCATCGCTGCAATCTTCACCACAGTGATAGCAAGCCGCTGAGTCGGGCCTGGTGGACAAGGTATCGGCAAGATGTGAAGAGGTGTTGGCAGTCATTTCAGACGCTAAAGTTCACAATTACAGGTCTGAGCGGAGAATTCCAGGCCTGTCTTTTTTATTTTGCTGCTTCGCAATGGCAATGTACTTCATCGCCAGCGTACGCGAATGGCCAAAGTTAGACAGGGGCTGTTGAGGCTGTTGTTGACATAAGTCACCGGGGGCTTTTGACAATTGTCATGAGAAGGCCCTTATTCTTCAAGATATGTTTGTTTCCGCTTGTGCGCTTAATGTTCCACATTCACCACATTGAATCCAATCATGATCCACCAAATTCTATGTCTTGTTGATTTTTCCGACAGTGCTGAAAATGCGCTAGTTGGGGCACTTTCCATTGCGAAGAGGACCGGTGCAGCAATCACTTTTGCACACGGCATGACGGTGGGTCTGAGGTGGGATGAAATAGATGAAAGCACCCGAAAGAAATACCCTGAAATTGCCCATCAGGTGAATGAAGCCAAAAGGCGATTGTCTGTGTTGGTTGAAAATTGCAAAGCTGACGGCCTTTCATGCAAGTACGAGATACGTTTTGCCGACGGACAAAGAAACATGGCCAATCAGTTGCTCCAGGGTGAATACGACCTGTTGGTCATGGGCGCACAGGGACTTGGCGACCGCTCGCAGTTTTCCATTGGTGCCAATGCCGTGAAGATCCTTCGCACTGCCAAACGGCCTGTGTTGATGATCAAAGAGTTGCCGGAAAAAGAAATCAAATTTGAAACGGTGGTTTTTGCCACCGGAATGGAACCGGACACCTACCCTGCCTTCGAAAAGCTACTGGCGTTCAGCAAGGAATTTGGCTCACGGGAAATGCACCTGCTGGCTGTTACAACCCCACACAACTTTCAGCCCACGAGTAAAATGATGGAGACCATGCGAAAATTTGTCTCCAACCACGAGGTGAACAACATTTTCTTACACAACCACAACCATTACAGCGTTGAAGCCGGCATCCTGGAATTTGCACAAGACATCGATGCTGACCTGCTCGCCATTGCCAACCACGGCCGAAATGACATCACCGGCTTGTTCATCGAAAGCATTCCGGAAAACCTTGTAAAGTATGGTCATTTTCCGGTGCTGAGCATCAGGGTCTGAGTCTGTTGATACGCTTTGCGTTAAATAGGGTCTGCTGAAAAATAGCAAAAATCAAATTAATACACTGTTTATCAACATATTGAGTTGGTAATTTTGTTTGGAAAAACGATAATAAGTGCAAGGTTTTGCCTATCTTATGGTCAAAATCCTTGCAGAAAATGATCCGTTACACGCCGCAGAATCAGCTAACACTCGAAGGTTTTGAGACGCCCTTTGAGAAAAAACTGAACCCGAATAACCGTTGGGTGAAACTGGCCGAGCGACTTCCCTGGGACGAAATGGCTCAGATTTATTTGCGTAGTCTGAGTGCGAAGATGGGCCGGCCCAGTGTTGATGCCCGTGTGGTCATTGGGGCCCTGATCGTAAAGCATCGGTTAAAGTTAAGTGATCGGGAAACGATTGAGATGGTCCAGGAGAATATATATTTACAGTATTTTCTGGGCTACTCTTCTTTTAACCCCGAACCGCCCTTCGATGCGTCTTTGTTCGTGACTTTAAGAAAACGAATGGGCGCCGATAAGTTTGACCAGATGAATTGCCGGATCATTGAAAAAGCTAAAGAGTTGAAAAAAGATGAAACGGATCAGCAAGATGATTCGTCAGCCGGATCGCAGACCTCCTCAAAGGAAGAGGCGAAGTCACAGCCGAAGAATCAAGGAAAATTAAAACTGGATGCCACCGTAGCCGATCAGATGATCGAGTATCCAACAGATCTGAAATTGCTGAATCAGGCTCGCCTGGAAACGGAGCGCATTATTGACATTTTGTACAAGCAGTCCAAGCGCCTGATCAAACCCCGAACCTATCGGCGTGTTGCCCGGAATCAATACCTGGCCATTGCTAAAAAACGAAATCGCCAGAAGAAGACTTTAAGACGAGGACTACGCCAACAACTGGGTTATGTGCGTCGCAATATAAAGACGATTGACAAGCTGTTGGACGAGCTGTCGATCCAGCCTTTTCCACTGGTATTCAGAGACTTGAAGCTCTATTGGGTCATTCAACATTTGTATGCGCAACAGAAATATATGTATGACCACAAGGTCAAAAGTCATCCGGATCGGATTGTTAACATCTATCAACCCTACGTTCGGCCTATTCCCCGAGGCAAAGATAAGGGCCAAACGGAGTTCGGCGCCAAACTGGGGGTCAGTGAGTTTGATGGCTTCTGCCGTTTGGATCACATCAGTTGGGACGCTTACAATGAATGTACAGACCTGATCATGCAGGTGGAAGCGTACAAAGACCTCCATGGGTATTATCCGGAAGTGGTTTTGGTAGACAGAATCTACCTGACGCGGGAAAACAGAAAGTGGCTCAAAAGCAAAGGTATTCGACACGTCGGCAAGCCTCTGGGCCGACCAAAACCGCTGAACGCTTATTTCAAACGCAAGTTGCGAAAGGAGCGCAACATGCGTAATCACGTAGAGGGCAAGTTCGGCCAGGGAAAGAATGCCTACGAACTCAGCCGGATCAGAGCCCGACGAAAGGATACTTCGGAGAGCTGGATCTCGGCCATCTTCCTGGTGATGAACCTGATGCGTTGGCTAAAGATACAACCGGTGATCATTTACTTGATCATTAGCCAAATCCTTTGGTGGATGGCTATCTTTTGGCCTAAAATCGTCTTGCGTCTCCGCTCCCGTGTGCAGAGGCATTGCTATCCGGAGATTATCCCGACCCATCAATGGATCGGGGAACCTTTTCTGCAGTAACGGAAACTTTCAAAGAACTTGGATGAGCCCTCGGCTCACGTTGAAGGATGGAAGAACATTAAAAAATGGCGCTGAAAATACTTTTTCAGCAGACCCTAAATAAACCGTAAAGCGGAACCCGCTCAGTTCCGGGTTCCGCTTTTCAGTCCGGATCAATCCACGCTTATTCAAGCACGAACCGAATCGGCAGCGTGAACATAACCCTCACCGGGCGTCCGCGCTGTTTGCCAGGATTCCAGGGCGGCATCATGCTTACCACCCTGACGGCTTCTTCACCGCATCCTGCGCCTATGTCACGCACAATTTTAATGTTGGAAACGCTGCCGTCCGGTTCCACAACGAATTGCAGCACTACCATTCCTTCAACACCATTTTCACGGGCAACGGGAGGATACTGAATGTTTGAGTAGATAAACTCCATGAGTTTCTCCTCCGCACATTGTTTTCGGGCAGCCTTTTCGGTCAGATGTTCACAGCCCGGGAATGTGGGATTTTCTTCTACAACCTTGAAGATTTCTCCTTCTTTGGGTGCAGGAGGTGGTGGTGGAGGAGGTGGTGGCGCAGCTTTTTTTACCGGAGCCGGCGGTGCCACTACGGCCGTTTCCTCGCTGATACTCTGGTCTTCAAAAATGACGGTCTCCATCTCAGGAAGGTCCTCTTCCACCGCTACAAAAGCTTTGGGTTGCGGTGGCGGGGGTGGAGGCGGAGGTGGGGGCTCGGCAGTACGGGGAGTAGCCACTTCAATGTCATCAGATACATCTGTGAGATACATGGACAGATCAAATTTCTTCTCGTACTGTGTCCAACTGAATGCAAAGATCATCAACAAGAGTGTGGCCACAAGGCCAAGCATACCAAAACTCGGTATCAACTTGAAAGTGTCAACCTCAGGATACTTCACCATTGAAAGATGGTGAGCTTTGTCCGCCTTGTGGTGTTCAGCAGCAATTTTGGGAGCAACATTTTCAAAATAGTGTTTTACTCCCCACACCAGGGCTATCAATAAAACGATCAATATCCCGGCTCCCAGGAGCACATAGGTCGTTGTCAGTTCGAGTGTCATGGTGATTGTATTTTGGGTTTACATTTCCTGGTCAGCAATAAGCTTTTACCGGGATTAAATTAACCCGTCATCGAAGCCCCGGAACTGGCATTAGGTCACCATAACAAATGATTTTCATCAATGTCATTGAGTCCCCCGAAGCCGATACCGAAAGCTTTCGGTATCGGCTTTCGGGGTTTAGACATTCGATTATTCTTTAACCCTTTGTCAGTTTTTCGCCCCGAGCTTGTTCCGGGATCGGAAATACCACTTTTTTCAGGGAACTCATGTCAGTAAAAAACAAAAGCGGTAACCAGGTTAATGATTACCGCTTTTGGAACGACAAGGCAAAGAAGCGCTACTCCAGCTTGAATCGAATTGGCAAGTTGAATTGTACCCTTACCGGGCGACCGCGCTGTTTGCCCGGTTCCCATTTGGGCATCATTTTCACAATGCGGAGGGCTTCTTCTCCACAACCCGCACCAATGTCTCGAACGACTTCGGGTTGGGTGATGGAACCGTCTTTTTCCACAACGAACTTTACGACGACCATCCCTTCCACGCCGTTTTCGCGGGCAATGGCCGGGTACTTGATGTTGCTGTAAATGAACTGCAACATCTTTTGGTCAGAGCATTGCTTCTTTTCCATTTTATCTGAAATGCCCTCACAACCCGGGAAAGAAGGGTTGTCTTCAACCACTTTGAAG
>JALWSS010000221.1 GCA_026993525.1 Saprospiraceae bacterium | reverse complement strand
GGAGTAGGGAGTAGGGAGTAGGGAGTAGGGTGTAGGGTGTAGGGTGTAGGGTGTAGAGTTTAGGGTGTAGGGTTTAGGGTTTGGGGAGTGCTAGCCCCTTTCATCCCTCATCCCTCATTCCTCATCCCTGAGTAGGTAGAAGACATACTCTGTTCAACGCTGTGGTTAAAAAGAGTAGGGAGTAGGGAGTAGAGTTTAGGGTTTAGGGTTTAGGGTTTAGGGTTTGGGGAGTGCTAGCCCCTTTCATCCCTCATCCCTCATCCCTCATCCCTCATCCCTCATTCCTGAGTAGGGAGTAGGGAGTAGGGAGTAGGGTTTGGCACCATCTCGGTTAACGCTGTTTTCAACTCTGTTTAACTCTGTGGTTAAAAAGAGTAGGGAGTAGGGAGTAGAGTTTAGGGTTTAGGGTGTAGGGTTTAGGGTTTGGGGAGTGCTAGCCCCTTTCATCCCTCATCCCTCATTCCTCATCCCTGAGTAGGTAGAAGACATACTCTGTTCAACGCTGTTTTCAACTCTGTTTAACTCTGTGGTTAAAAAGAGTAGGGAGTAGAGTTTAGGGTTTAGGGAGTAGGGTGTAGGGTTTGGGGAGTGCTAGCCCCTTTCATCCCTCATCCCTCATCCCTCATTCCTGAGTAGGGAGTAGGGAGTAGGGTTTGGCACCATCTCGGTTAACGCTGTTTTCAACTCTGTTTAACTCTGTGGTTAAAAAGAGTAGAGAGTAGGGAGTAGAGAGTAGGGAGTAGAGTTTAGAGTTTAGGGAGTAGGGTGTAGGGAGTAGGGTGTAGGGTTTGGGGAGTGCTAGCCCCTTTCATCCCTCATCCCTCATTCCTCATTCCTCATTCCTCATTCCTCATCCCTGATCCTCTCCGGCTGCCTGTTCAGGCGCCGGGCATGTTGATCTCCGCGACAACTTTCGGCGGTCTGGCTATATTTGCCGCCATGACAGAAAAGATACTCATCCTGGACTTCGGATCACAATATACGCAGCTCATTGCACGCCGTGTTCGGGAGTTGCACACCTACTGCGAAATAGTGCCCTACAACAAAGTGCCTGCCCTCGATGATACCATCAAGGGCATCATTCTTTCCGGCAGTCCCTTCTCGGTGAAAGAACCCAATGCCTTGCGGCCGGACCTCGGCGGCCTGGTGGGCAGGAAACCCTTGCTCGGCATTTGCTACGGGGCGCAGTTGCTCACGGATTATTACGGAGGTGTGGTGCAGCGCAGTGACAAACGGGAGTACGGGAAGGCGCACATTGACAAAATTGCGGCTGAGGACAAGTTCCTGCACGGAGTTCCGAAGGGCTCGCAGGTGTGGATGTCGCACGGTGATTCCATTATGGAGCTGCCGCCTCAGTTTGAACTGCTGGCCGGCACGGAGAGCATTCCCGTGGCCGTATTCAGGTCGAAGGCCGGAGCTTTTGAGCAGCCCGTTTACGGCATCCAGTTTCACCCGGAGGTGACCCACAGCGTGGATGGCCGCAACATCCTCCGCAATTTCGTTTACGACATCTGTGGCTGCTCCGGTGAATGGACCCCGGCCCATTTCATCGAAGAGACGGTGGAGGGATTGCGACGAACAACAGGTAAAGAAAAAGTGCTGATGGGCCTGTCCGGCGGGGTTGACTCCACCGTGGCTGCCGAACTGCTCCACAAGGCCATTGGCGATCAGCTGATCTGCTTTTTCATTGACAACGGTCTGCTTCGCAAAAACGAGTTTGAGGAAGTGCTCGTATCGTATGAAAGCATGGGCCTCAACGTGGTGGGCATAGATGCCAGAAAGCGCTTCTGGGATGCCCTGGCCGGCGAAAGCAGCCCGGAGAAAAAACGGAAGATCATCGGCCGGGAGTTCATCCGTGTTTTCGAAGAAGAGGCACACAAACTGGAAGGCATCACCTGGCTGGGGCAGGGCACCATTTATCCCGATGTGATAGAATCGGTGTCGGTGCATGGGCCGTCGGTGACCATCAAATCCCACCACAACGTGGGTGGCCTGCCGGATGTGCTGAAGCTCAAAATTGTGGAACCGCTCCGAATGCTGTTCAAAGACGAGGTGCGTGAAGTGGGCAAAGAACTGGGCATTCCGATGGAAATACTCGGCCGACACCCTTTTCCGGGGCCCGGCCTCGGCGTCAGAATACTGGGTGACATCACGCCGGAAAAGGTGGCCTTGTTGCAGGAAGCAGACCACATTTTCATCAGCAAACTCAAAAAATACGGGCTTTACGACAAAGTTTGGCAGGCCGGTGCTATCTTGTTGCCCGTCCAGTCGGTGGGTGTGATGGGCGACGAACGCACCTATGAGCGCACAGCCGTGTTGCGGGCCGTCAACAGCGTGGACGGTATGACTGCCGAGTGGAGCCGCCTGCCCCACGATTTCCTGGCCGATGTTTCCAGCGAGATCGTGAACAATGTAAAGGGCATCAACAGGGTTGTATTTGACATCAGCAACAAACCACCCGCCACCATCGAATGGGAATAAGCCCTGTTGAATTTTGGAGCATGTTGGGATTTTGCCTGCCCCCCGGGAAATCGGGACAGGCCGCCCCCCGGGTGAGGGATAAAGTGTCTGTTTTTTGTTGAGACAAGGCGGAATAAGAGGAGTATAACGGAGCTACATGACTGCTTTTCCAACGCAGTATCAGCAAAAAAAAGGAGGCATTTTTTCGCCGATAGCTATCGGCGAAGCTATAATCCCAACTTGCGCTTATATACCAGCGATTCGTAAAGCGAATCCTACCGTAGCACAGCCTTCAGGCTGTGTCTGTTCCGGCAACCTTCAGGTTGCTGCAAAAAAACGTTGCTGAACAAAACCAATGGGCAAGCGCCATGGACAAGGATTAACCAAGCGTCAACAACAAAACTATGTGTCGAAAGGTCTCATTTTTTTCAACTCTTCTGCTCGTCGCAACAGGCCTGGGCTTCAGTTCCTGCGATCTGTTCAAACCCGCCAAAGCTTCCGAAAAAGAGAAGGTTTACGAAGATGACCATCTGGAGGACATCCAGGGCAGGCGTGTCTTTGACCCTGTAACCGGCACCTGGCGCATCGTACACGAAGTGACCGGAAAAGTGGACACGGTGCAATGGACGGTACTTTCCGAAGAGCAGTACCCGCCCATCACCTCCGACGGATCCTGGGAAGCCATTGATCCGAACAACACATCAGCCACAAACAGCGGGGCCACCGGTACGCAGGAGGTGGTGGTGATGCTCCCTTTCTTCGCAAAAAACCTAAGGGGTGATTTTATTGACGACAACTCCTCGTGGGCACTGCATTTCTACGCCGGCGCCCGGCTTGCATACGACGAACTCAGCACCGAAGGAGCCAAACTTCACATCAGTGTTTTTGATACGGAAGGCTCGGAATCGAAAGTCAGAAACCTGCTGCGCAGGGTGGAACTGGAAAAGGCTGACGTGATCATCGGCCCCTACAAGCGCAACAACGTGGTGCTTTGCGAAGCATACACAAAAGAACACGAAACGCCCCTGGTGGTGCCCCACACGGCCGGCATGGGCATTGCCGAAGGAAACCCCTGGTACGTGCAGGTGAACCCCTCCCTGCAAAGCCATTGCGAAGCGATCGTGAAACACGCCCGCAGCCGCTATGAACCAAAGAACATGGTGCTGGTGGCACTGGAACGGGAAGCCGCCAGCGGCAGCTTTGGGTTTTTCCAGAAAGCCAATCAGGCTCTGAACCCCTTCGGTGATACCACCCGCCTGAAAGAGGTGCGCATAGACAATGACCCTTCCAGATTCAACGACATAGACCTCAGCGACTACATCACCGCCGGCGAACCCAACGTTTTTCTGGTGCCCTCGTGGTCGAGTGAGGCCTTTGTTTACAGCCTGCTGCGCCACCTGATGGAGTTTCAGACACAGGGCGAGGAGATCATCGTCTATGGCATGCCCCAGTGGATGAATTACGAGCAGGTAGATTTTGAATTCTTCGAGCGGCTGCAAGTGCACATCAGCAGCGCTTCATACCTCAACAAAGACGACGAACGCCTGCGCAATTTCCAGCATGAATTTTTCGAAACGTATGGCACAATACCCCGGGAGGAGGCCTTCCTCGGCTACGACATCATGCGCTATTTCGGGAGCATGACGGCGCAGTACGGCCGGGATTTCGTTGGCCGCATCGATGCCATGCCATACGATGTGCTGTTGGGCAGATTCGAGTTCTCGAGGGTGGTGCGTGAACCCGAAAAGCACCGCGAACAACTGAATTACTTTGACCAGTTGGAAAACAAGTTCGTCCATATCCTGAAATTCCAGGACTACCACTTCCAGCCAGCCGAAACACCATGACGCCGGAACGCACGGAAAAGTTCAGAAAGGTCGTCGCCTGCCGCCAGCCTGACCTGACGGTGGTGCTGGAAAACGTTCACGATCCCCACAACATCGGCGCCGTTCTGCGAAGCTGCGACGCAGTGGGTGTACAGCAGCTATTCGTGTTGTACACCGAGCCCCACCTGGCGCAGGAGCAACTCGTCATCGGCAAGCGCACCAGCTCCGGTGCACGCCACTGGGTGGATGTTCACTACTACACCGATCCGGAAGCCTGTTTCGGGCATGTTCGGAGCATTTGTGAGCAGGTTTTTGCCACGCACCTCGGGGTGGAAAGCAAGTCCTTGCACGCCATTGATTTCACCCGTTCCACGGCCCTCATCTTCGGCAATGAGCACGACGGAGTTTCTGAAGAAGTGCTGAAATACGCCGACGGCAATTTCCTCATTCCGCAAGTCGGCATGGTTGAAAGCCTCAACATTTCAGTGGCCTGCGCCGTGTCGCTCTACGAAGCATTCCGCCAGCGTTCCGAAGCGGGCTTTTATTCCGGCAACAGTCCGTTGAGCCCGGAGCAGCAGGAGGCATTGTTCCGGGAGTATCAGCGCCGGCACCAGACCAAAGGCAGTGGCAAAAACGTGGTGGTGAAGAGGAAAGGATGACAAATGGCACCCCGGCAGAAATCTTTTCCTCCAAAAATGTACATTTGCCCATCCCGCCAAACCGGTGCACATCTGCAAATACCATCCTGCCCTAATCGCTTGTAAAACCGTCAAAACGCTGATGCAATGGTGAAACAGACCAACACGCAAATGACTGTTCCATTGAGTGGAAGAGCCCTGTTGGGATGGCGCATCCTGCAAGCCGTGTTCCTCGTCGCAGGCCTCGGCATTCTGGCATTGCTTTTCTTCGCTCCGCAACCCGGCATCCATGCTTTCTGGAACGGCCTGATCCCGGTGGCGCCCCTGCTGCTGGTGTTGTTGCCGGGGCTGTGGAGAAACGTCTGTCCGCTGGCCTTTTCTGCGGTTTTGCCCCATCGCCTCGGCATCAGCAAAAAGAAGCGCCTCAGTGTGGCCCGGCAGGGAAAACTCATGCTGACCGGCGTCGTTCTGCTCCTGCTCATACTGCCCTGGCGGCATATTTTGCTGGACACCAACGGCCCTGCCACCGGGCTGGTTTTGATGGCTTTGGGTGCTGTCGCCTTTTACATGGGGTTCAGGTACGAGTGGAAATCCGGTTGGTGTTCCGGAATGTGCCCGGTGCATCCGGTGGAAAAGTTTTACGGCTCCCGGCCGCTGGCTCCCATGCCCAACGCCCAGTGCACTTCCTGCCACAACTGTGTCATCCCCTGTCCTGATTCCACCAAATTCCTGCAGCCGCAAAAACAAGGCAACACCCGTTTTCACAAACTGGCAGCTACCTTGCTGGTCGGCGGCTTCCCGGGCTACATCTGGGGCTGGTTCCACATCCGGGATTATTACGGAACGGAAGGCCTCAGACACATCCTTTTTGCCTATGCCATGCCCCTGGCCGGCATGGCCTTCACCCTGGCCCTCTACCTGTTCCTTCGGGAAATAATAAGGGTGGAAAAATCGCTGCTGACCAGGGTGTTTGCCGCAGCAGCCGTGACCTGCTATTACTGGTACCGCCTGCCTGCATTGATCGGTTTTGGCATCTTTCCCCGTGACGGCATGCTCGTTGACCTCAGCGCTCAACTGCCCCATTTCCTGCCTTACCTCCTCCAGGTCGCAACCCTGCTCTTTTTCAGCTGGTGGCTGCTGTGGAAACCCCACACCCAAACGAGCTGGACCATCCGCCCGCCTTTTGTTGGGAGTAGGGAGTAGGGAGTAGGGAGTAGGGAGTAGGGAGTAGGGAGTAGGGAGTAGGGAGTAGGGAGTAGGGAGTAGGGAGTAGGGAGTAGGGAGTAGGGTGTAGGGTTTGGAGGAGCTAGCTCTGTCATTCCTCATCCCTCATCCCTCCCCCGATGCCGATAATTATCGGCACGGGGCATCCCTCATTCCTGGCTCCACCGTTCGACCTGAGATCAGGTTTCCGAAGAAGATGGCGTTGGCCATGATCTTGTTGGTGCCGTGCCAAAAAGCCCGGAAGCAGGTGTTGTCCGTCAGACAGATGACCCTGCCGGCGCCGATGCCACCCACCACTGCCGAGGCACTTCCGGGCGCCAGGTCTTCAAAACTTTTGTGCATGTAGCCCGCCATCAGCGGCTTGTCGCTGTAAATGATGGGGGTGGCGTACGGGTTTTTGGCCGGTTCCAGAAAGTGGTTGGAACTTCTGAACACCGGCAGTTTGCTGTTCCGGTAGCCGTAGCACAGCGGGTGGGTCAGGTCCAGTTCCGCCTCGAAAATGGCGCCGGACAGCCTGAGTGCACCGGCGTCGTCGTCAGCGCCGGCGTAGGGCTTCCGGCCCTTCTCATCCCCGTTTTCCGACTTTTTGAAGATCAGGTTCACCAGTTTCTGTTTCACGGCCCATTCCACCGCGTTTTCGAGGGCGATGAGCACGTTGCCGGCTTTTACCCAGTTGCGCAAGGCATCCACATCGAGGCCTTTGATTCGCCCTCCGGGCAATACCAGCACGTTGAAACGGGCCAGGGTGGATTCACTGAGGTTTCTCGCCTCGATCTTCGTCACGGGCATCTGGTAGCGGGTATCCAGCAGGTGCCACACCTCGCCGGCGTCGTATGAGGTGATGCCGTCACCAACCACCAGGGCCACCTTTGGTTTTTTCACGGTGCGGACCTGGCGGCTGCCCAGGTCGTAGCCCTGAGGGGTCAGGCCGGTGCTGATGCCGTAGATGGGCAGTTGGCCCAGCCGGGCAGCCTCGTCCAGTATTTTGCGAAGCGAAGCCCGGTCCATCGGCTGGTTTTGCGTCGGAACGATGATGGCCCCGTAGGTAAAGGCGCGTTTGCCCTCCGGGGTGAGGGCGGTAAAGGGTGTTCCGGCCACCTTTACCCGCACCTGGTTTTTCTGAAGGTGATAAAGCGCTGCCGGGGCGTAGTAGTGGTCCCAGTCGAAAGCCCAGGCGTAGGCATTGCCGTCGTCTTTTACTTCGCCTGCGGCAATGGGCAGGGTGGTGCCCGTCAGTTGTTTGCCGGTTAGTTTGGGCAGCGCCTCACCGGCGGCCTCGTACTTCAGGTTGAAGGCCAGCGGCATCGTCCATGCGCTGACATCGTAAAAGAGGCTGTCCTCAAAGCTCGTTTCCCGCTGGAAGATGCCCTGGATGAGCCGGTATTGCGGCTGGTCGAAGGGAATGACGTAGGCCTTGCCCGGCTCGAAGCCGGTGCCGTTGAGGGTGGTCTTTTGGGTGAGTTCGTACACCTCGATGTCCTGCCGGAGCAGCATTTCCACGAAGCGGCTCAGCCGCACCGGGTCGTAATCATCGCCCACCACGAAGCCGCGGCGTTTGTCCTTTCGGGCCATTTCCACACCGGTTTTGTAATGCTCCCGCTGAAATTCCAGCAGTTCCTTCCGCAATGCTACGATGGCCTCGTGGGTGGAGAGCGCCGTTGTGATCTGGTTGCGGATGGTGAAAGGGAAAGAGAGCGGGCCGTTGTCGGTGTTTTGGAGGTGGCCCCGGCTGCTGGCCTGCTCAAAGAGGATGCCGATGCAGCCCTGCGCATCCGGGAAGGTGGAGCCCTTGCCGTAATAGAAATCGTCGTAACCCTCTTCGGTGTAATACAGTGTGCCGATCTTGTCCAGCGCCCTGGCGTGGAAGCTGGCGATTTTGGCGGTCAGTTCCTGGTTCTTTTTCGGGGTGATGGGGTTGATGCGGGTCTGCACCCCCGGCATGAAGAAGAAGGTGCTGTTGGTGCCCATTTCGTGGTGGTCGGTCAGCACGTTGGGCTTCCATTTCTGGAACAGGGCAATGCGCCCCTGGCTCTCGGGGTGCTGTGCCGGCAGCCAGTCCCGGTTCAGGTCGAACCAGTAGTGGTTGGTGCGGCCCCGTGGCCAAACCTCGTTGTACTCCCGGTCGGCGGGGTCGGCAGTGAGGTTTTTGTTTTTGTGCATGTTGGCCCAGGTGCTGAAGCGTTGCAGGCCGTCGGGGTTGAAGCTGGGATCAAAGATGATGACGGCATTCTGCAAGAGGTTTTCCACTTCGGGGCTTTTGCCGGCAGCCAGGTAGTAGGCCACCAGCATGGCGCCGTTGGCCCCGCTGGGCTCGTTGCCGTGGATGCTGAAGCCCTGGTACAACACCACCGGCATGTTGCTGATGTCCACATCCGCCGAGCGGGCAGGGTCGGTGAGGGCCACGTGCTGCCGGCGGATGTCCTCCAGCCGGGCGTGGTTTTCCTTTGAAGTGATGATCAGGTGAATGAGGGGCCGGTTTTCGTAGGTGCGGCCGTGCTCTTCCAACTCGATGCGGTCGGGTGCGGCGGCGGCCAGGCTGCGGTAATAGTACAGCAGTTGGTCGTGGCTGGCGTGCCACGCTCCCACCTGGTAGCCCAGCACCGATTCCGGCGTCGGAACGGCAGGATCGTATTCGATGTCGGGCAGGTAGTAGGTGAGGGGCAGCGACTGTGCCGGCATTGCGCCAGCGAAGCAAATAACAGCTAATAAAACAGTGAGTGATCTGCGCATGAGGAAGTTGTTTTTGGTGGGCGGCTAAGATAGTGCTTTGAAGGGATAGTATGGTGCTCAATGGCCGCCTTAGATTGAGTGAGAAACAGCTCTTTGGCATCCGATACCGGATTGGCAGGATTGAATGCACGGGATAGATGATATGGTTTGTACCTGCTTACCACTGCATTTCGCAGGTTGCTTTTGTCATCCGTCGGGAGGCGGATATTCCAACTATACGGGCTGCCAGATGGGTGCCTCAACCGATCCCGGTCGATGTCCCGGAACCAACTGCACACTGCCAACTGCACACTGCCAACTGCACACTGCCAACTGAACACTGCCAACTGAACACTGAACACTCCATTTGCCCCACCACTGACTTTTCTCATTGGCACTCTCAGCCTCATTTCTGAACATTGCGGCTCATTTTCAGAACCACCTTTCAACTTCAAAACCGAACAATTGCCAACCATGATTTTAGTAGGAAAAAAAGCACCGGATTTCAAAGCTGCCGCCGTTGTGAACGGCAATGAAATCGTCGAAGATTTTTCACTCTCAGATTTTATCGGCAGAAAGTACGTCATCCTGTTTTTCTATCCCAAGGATTTCACCTTCGTGTGCCCCACGGAGCTTTTCGCCTTTCAGGAAAAGTTGCAGGAGTTTGAAAACCGCAACTGCCAGGTCATCGCCTGCTCCACCGATACCGAAATGTCGCACTGGGGCTGGCTACAGATGGAGCGCAGCCTGGGCGGCATCAAAGGCGTGAAATACCCGCTGGTGGCCGATACCAACAAAACCATCGCCGCCAACTACGACGTGCTGGCCGGTGAGTGGGATTACAACGAAGAAGGCGAAATGACCGCCACCGGCGAGATGGTGGCCTACCGTGGCCTGTTCCTCATCGACAAGCAAGGCATGGTGCGCCACCAGGTGGTCAACGACATGCCCATCGGCCGAAGCGTGGAGGAGGCCCTCCGGGTACTCGACGCCCTCCAATACACCGAACAGTACGGCCAGGTCTGCCCCGCCAACTGGCACAAAGGCGAAGAAGCCATCCCCACCACCCACGAAGGCGTGGCCCAGTACCTGGAAAGTCATTACCGGAAGAATTGATTCTGATCTGAATGAAGACCGCCACCGGCCGGAGGGCCGGTGGCGCTGATCCGCAAGCCTCTCCGGTATGGAGGGTAACAGGAGCTAACTTTCAGATAGCTCCTGTATTGGTCCGGGCTGTGGTTCCTTGAATTCAGGAGCTGACCGGAAGTCAGCGCCTGATGTGGAAGTCAGCGCCTGATGTGGAAGTCAGCGCCTGATGTAAAAACATTTCGTTCCAAAAGAAAAACAAAACAAAACAAAAAGTTTCAAAAACCCCGCCCGCCCCTTACC
>JALWSS010000220.1 GCA_026993525.1 Saprospiraceae bacterium | reverse complement strand
AAATTTGGAACAATGAAACCCAATCCCCATTTCCGTTTAGGGGTTATTCTGCCCCCCCCCCCCCCCACTTTCTAAAGCTTCATCAAATTAAGCCGTGGATAGGATTGTATGTCTTCCTTTTTCAGGTTATGCTCTTCATGGCTCCAAACCATATCCAGGGCCAGGTATTTACCAGAATCCTTGGCCCGGGAGAAAATATCTACGACTACCTACCCTGGTACTTCAGTGAAAAACCAGGTCTAAAAGTAGTTCCATACATTGACGTACAAGCTGTATTGTCACAAGATTCCATAGAGGGCAGGCTATTCCAAAGACTTGGAATCAGGCAAAGTTTAGACTGGGATAAAAGCCAGGGTATTTTTTACCAATTTGGAAATTACCATGTATGGAAATTAGCCGCCAGGTCGCAAGGAGCAAAGACCTTGGGGTTCAAGTTTACAAACCTTATGCTGCCACAAGGAAGTGAAATGTTCATTTACAACCTCGACACCAGATTTTTACAGGGCCCCATCGACTCAAAGGATATCCACGAAGGTATGTTCAATACAGATTATCTCAATGGAGACTCCCTTGTCATTGAAGTCTTCCTGCCGGCAGGCACCAAGGATTCATTTTCAATCATGGTCAAGGATGTTATTCACGGGATTGTAGATTTCAATCCCGGCATCGACAAAAGTTTTGGCCAATCCCTTCCTTGCAACGTCAATACAGTGTGTCCGGAAGGTGCCGGTTGGGAAAATGAAATAAGCGCCGTATGCGTGATAATTAGTGAGACTGGGAATTGTACAGGAACTTTGATAAATAATGCTTGCTTTGATTTTACACCATTTGTGTTATCTGCCAATCATTGTTTTTTCAATCCTGTCAGAGACCCTGCTGATTTGGTATTCCGGTTTAATTATGAAAGTTTTTCTTGTTCACCGTCAACCGAACCAGGGCCAAAATTCTGGATTACTTTTTCTGGGGCACAAATGAGAGCATCCTCGGCTAATTCGGATTTTGCACTTTTGGAATTAAATGACCCTGTTGAGGATGATCCAGGCTTGAGTTTCGCAGGCTGGGACAGAAGCGCAAATATACCGGATAATTCAACTATGATTCATCATCCCTTGGGAGATGTAAAAAAAATAACTTTTGATGCAGTTAGTCCAATTGTTGACCCGTCACCCCCTTTGGGTTTGCAACCAAATGGGGCATTTCGATTAAATCTCTCAAATGGTTCAAATGGTGATTATGGCGTAACACAAGATGGTTCTTCAGGCTGTTCCCAGTTCAATCAAGACCACAGAATTGTTGGCCAATTGGCAGGTGGCAATCCTTCTACTTGTACCAATTCGGCAGATAAATGGTTTGGCCGTTTTTTCAATTCGTGGGATGGTGGCGGAACCAATGACACAAGGCTTAGCAACTGGCTGGGAGGAAATAACAACCCCATTACGACGAATACAGTACTGGTACCTGGTATATCAGGAGATGGGGTAGTGTGCCTGACCCCCGAAACGTACACTTTAGATAACCCTCTACCGGGATATTCGGTCACCTGGTCTGTGTCACCGGCCAATCTCTTCGGCTCCCCAACTATCGGTAATGGGGCTAATGCGGTGTTGTGGGCAGCCAACACCAATGCCCAGGGTGCGGCTTCCTTGACCTATACATTGACCAGTCAGGCTTGTGGGAGCCAGCAAATAACTAAAAGCATCTGGGTAGGTAAACCCATCGTTGCAGGCATTGAAGGCCCTGAATGTTATACAATTGCCTCGAATGTTTCAATCACGGCACTGGCACAGGGAGCGACGGAATTCACCTGGTCATTCCCAACCTGTCCCAACGGCACTCCCACAGGCGACCCTGACCCCGCTTGCTGGTTCAATTATACAGGTAATGCCCGGCAGATTTTCATTTACGTCGGCCAGCAAAGCGGCAGCATCAGCATTTGGGCCAGCAACGAATGCGGTACCTCCTCTATCAATGTGCCTGTCAACTTTTGTGAGGGTCCTCCGGGACCGGGGCCGATTATCAGATCTGCTTCCAGCGATGGAGGCGATGAAGATGCTGCAGATTTACTCCCCGGCAAGGTAGTTGCCTACCCCAACCCAGCCAATGAAATACTCATCATCGAATTAAGCAGGGAATTCTACCCCGTCGCAGAACCCAAGGACATAGAATTGTTTGATATTGCAGGAAGTCGACTTTACCGGAAGACCATTTACGGCAATAGCCTCCAGATCGACTCAAGTAATTTCCCGCCTGGTGTTTTCTACCTGAAAGTACACTATCGGGACGATTTTACTTTTCGGAAAATTATTATCCTTTAAACAATCACAGGTAGGGTGGCTCAATACCACCCTGCCTGCTCAATCATATCAATCATGAAAAGGTTGCTCATACTATTCCTCGTCGCAACATTCTCGCTACCTTCTTTTGGGCAGGAGATCACTGATACGAAATGGACAATGTCCATTAATTTCGGACTACAAAAGCACGATAAACGGCTCTTTGGGTTTCCACCCTTCCCAGCCGCATATTTATTGGAAAAGCATCCTGAAAGTTTTGGCACCTACCAGTTGGGAATTAGTATAGTTAGAAAAATATTCGACAAAAGCAGATTGAAAATCTATGTCGGAGGTGGGGTAAGTTCTGAGTTGAGTACTTTCACAAGACCATTTGACCAGGACTATGGGCATGAAATCAAGAGAGATATTCTAATAATGACAGATAGATACTACCAAAATCTTTTACAATTACCAATAAGAACAAAGCTTAGTGTTTTCAAGCATTTAGGTTTATCACTCGAAATGCTTCCCCAATTCAATTTTCTTGCGAAAGCAGACCTGGACCATTCTTTCTTTAATGGAAGTGAATTTTCCTGGTGGAAGTTTGATTTCTATTCAGTGGAAGTAAATCCGGGACTTTCTTTCGAACTTGGTCGGTTTGAGCTTGATTTGAATTACAGGGCTTTCCAGTTCAAAAAAATTGACAGAATATTGTTCAGTATTAGCACTTTAAATGACCCAAGGACTGATCAGATTTATGAATCTTACAATCCGTTTAAACTTTGGGTTTCCATAGGGTATAAGCTTTGAGAGTGGTCAAGCGAGGTGGTGGCCCAAGTCAGCACCTCGCTCGTGGTCAGAAACATTATCGGGCCCGCATCATGCGCAGTTTCCCATTCAGGTCCTTGCGCAACTCCACATTTGCAAAGCCCTGTTCTTTTACTGCTGTGGCGGAGGGCTCTGCATGAAATTCATTCAGTTCGAAAAAGAGCATCCCACCGGGGTTTAGTTTTTTCTTCGCAAATTTTGCGATGGCTTTGATGAAGCGCAGCGGGTCGTCGTTGCCTGTGAACAGGGCCAGGGCCGGCTCGTGTTCCAGCACCTGCGGGGGCATCACCGCACGCTCTTCCTCTACAATGTAAGGGGGGTTGCTGACAATGATGTTGTACATCGGCAATGCTTGCCAGACTTTTTCATCCAAAATATCGGCTTCGTGGAATGTGACCTCAACCTGGTTCAGCCGGGCATTTTCATGGGCTGTTTGCAATGCCCCGGGGCTTACATCGAGGGCGTGCACCTCCAAATCCGGCCGCCGCTTTTTCAGGGCTACCGGTATGCAGCCGCTGCCGGTGCCGATGTCCAAAACCCTCAGCCCCATTTGCCCTCTGGTTTCCTCCAATATCCATCCAACCAGTTCCTCCGTCTCCTGCCGGGGTATCAGCACCGAGGGATTCACCACGAAAGGCAAACCGAAGAACTGCGTCTTGCCCAAGACGTACTGTACGGGCTCCCGTTGCCGGAGGCGAGTCAGAATTTTCTCCAACTGTTCCTGTTGCTCCTCATTCAAACTGCCGGTGCCGGGTTTCAGTCCGAAGGCATCTTCCCAAACGATTCTGGCCAGACTTGCAGCCTCCCCCTCCCCTGCTTGCGCAGCGAGGCGATGGAGAAAAAGGGTTTGGAATGCTTGCCAGTTCATCACGGGGTTTAATGGTTTAGGCCCTTCGGGCGTTTAGTCCGCCTGGTGGCGGAGTTTAGGCCCTTTGGGCGTTTAGTCCTTTTGGTGGCGGAGTTTAGGCCATCCGGTTCCGGTAGTCCTGGTAATCGAACCGGCGCACCAGTTCCGCCTCGCCGTTTTCCCGAAGGAAATAAATATCCGGGTGGTGCACGCCATTGAACATGGTGGTTTTTACCAGGGTGTAGTGGATCATGTCTTCGAGGATGATGCGATCGCCGGGTTGCAGGTTTTTTTTGAAGAAATATTCAGACATATAGTCACCGGCCAGGCAGCTCACCCCGCCGATTCGGTAGGGGTACCAGCCCTCAACGGGTGTTTGGGAGGCACCCCTGATTTGAGGTTTGTAGGGCATTTCGAGGGTGTCGGGCATGTGGCAGGTGAAGCTCACATCCACGATGGCGGTGCGGATGCCCCGGCTCTCGTGGATGTCCAGCACGGTGGCGATGAGCGGCCCCGTTTGCCAGGCGATGGCACTTCCCGGTTCCAGAATGACCTCCACACCCCAATTCTCCCGAAAGCGCCGAAGCAGGCCAATCAGGTGGGCGGTGTCATAGTCCTCCCTGGTCATCAGGTGACCGCCGCCCATGTTCACCCATTTGAGTTGCGGAATGAACTGGCCGAATTTTTCTTCAAAAGCCGCCAGCACTCTTTCCAGGTCGTAGCTGCCCGACTCGCACAGGGTGTGAAAATGAAGCCCCTCGATGCCTTCGGGCAGTCCGTCGGTAAATGCCGTTTCTACCTCCCCCAAGCGGGAACCGGGTGCTGAGGGATTGTACAGTTCCACCTCCACTTCGGAATATTCCGGATTCACCCGGATGCCGCAGGAAATGTTTTTTGGAATGCGGGAACGAAAACGCTTGTACTGGGCAATGGAATTGAACGTGAGGTGCGAACTGTACTTGACGATCTGGTCGAACTCATCGGGCAGGTAAGCCACGCAGTAGGTGTGCGCCTTGCAACCCATTTCTTCGTAAATGAGCCGGGCCTCATTCAGCGAACTGGCCGTGGCTCCGGAAAGGTATTTTCCGATCATGGGAAAAACCCGCCACATGGCAAAGGCCTTGAGCGCAAGGATGATCTCTACACCTGCTTCCTCCTGCACATTGCGTATCAGCTCCAGGTTTTTTCGAAGCAGCGCTTCCTCCAGCACGAATGCCGGAGTGGGAATGTTTTTGTAATTAACCATTTTGTATTGGTGTAGTGGGTCTGGAGGGGTATGAGGATTATGGCCCCGATTTTTATCGGGGATGAAGGATTATGAAGCCTGTCTGCCGCCCCGTCTGCCGCCGGGCAGGCAGGCCCCCGATATTCATCGGGGTGAAGTTTAGTGTGGCTATCGCATTCATTCCTCATCCCTCCCCCGATGACTATCGGGGCATCCCTCATCCCTCGATATTTAGTCCACCTCCAGATCCACATCGAACTGCTCATGCCAGGGCAGGCCCTGTTTGCCGAGTTCGGCGAGGAAGGGGTCGGGGTCGAACTGCTCTACGTTGAACACGCCGGCGCCGCCCCATTTGCCGGTGAGTATCATTTTGGCACCGAGCATGGCGGGCACACCGGTGGTATAGCTCACGCCCTGCGCGCCGGTTTCTTTGTAGGCTTTGGCGTGGTGGCAGTTGTTCCAGATGTAACAGGTGCGCTCTTTACCGTCTTTGATGCCCCTGATGCGGCAGCCGATGCTTGTTTGTCCGGTGTAATTTTCTCCCAGTTCGCCCGGGTCGGGCAATACGGCTTTGAGGAATTCCAGCGGCACGATGTCCACCCCTTTGAATTTCACCGGCTCGATGCCGGCCATGCCGATGTTCTGTATTACCCGAATGTGGGTGAGGTATTCTTCGGAAAAGGTCATCCAGAAGCGGGCCCGTTTTATCGTCGGGAAATTTTTGACCAGGCTCTCCAACTCTTCGTGGTAAATGAGGTAGGAGCGTTTGGGGCCGATGTTCGGATAGTTGAGGTCACGCCAGATTTCGTGGGGTTCGGTTTCCACCCATTTGCCGTTTTCATAGTAGCGGCCTTTCTGGGTGATCTCCCGGATGTTGATTTCGGGGTTGAAGTTGGTGGCAAAGGCCTTGCCGTGGTCGCCGGCATTGGCATCCACGATATCCAGGTAGTGAATTTCGTCAAAATGGTGTTTTGCTGCGTAAGCCGTGAAGATGCTGGTGACACCGGGGTCGAAGCCGCAACCCAGCACGGCGGTGAGGCCGGCCTCTTTGAAGCGATCCTGGTAGGCCCATTGCCAGGAGTACTCAAATTTGGCCTCGTCCTTTGGTTCGTAGTTGGCAGTGTCCAGGTAGTGCACCCCGGCCTCCAGACAGGCATCCATGATGGTGAGGTCCTGGTAAGGCAGGGCCACATGGATGACCAGTTCCGGTTGAAAGGCCCGGATGAGCTTCACGAGTTCAGGCACATTCTCAGCATCAACGGCAGCGGTGGTGATGTGCTGGTGGCCGGTGGCCTTTCTGGCGTCTTCGGCAATGACATCGCACTTGCTTTTGGTACGGCTTGCGAGCATGATCTCCGAAAAAACATCCGGATTCATGGCGCATTTGAAGGTCACTACCCGGCCCACTCCTCCGGCTCCGATGATGAGTACTTTTGGCATGTATCCCTTAGCTTTTGCGGCTGTCAATGGTTGATTCCATCACCCAAAAAACAGCACAGGTGAAAACCAATGTTCTTTGGCGGCGCAAAAGTAGGGAATGGGAGTTGACTGTTTGCAGTTAACTGTCAATTCAGTTTTGGAAGAGGAAACCAGTGGCAAGTCAAAGACTTCTCAGTCTCAATTCCCGGGTTCCTGCACAAAAGCCAGTTTGGTGTATTTGTATTTTTCTTTGGCGAGTTCTTTACGAAGAAGGGCCATGGTTTGGAGCGGCCCCTGGTCGGCAGCCAGGTTGACCAGCCAGGCCGGTATCTTGCCTCCGGGGTCGGATTTCAGGTAGTAATCCACCCGGACCTTTCCGTTGCCAATGGGGGTGAACGTCCAGCGCAAATCGGCCACGGTGATCCTGACAATGCCTTCTTTTTCCGGCATCAGCCAATGGGCAGAAGTGGTTCGGGAGTGGATGGCAAGGGTGTGGGGATCCTGCCAGAACCGGGAGTACAGCACCAGGTCCCGGTTGGAAAAGGGCCAGGGGAAGTCCATTTCGGTGTAGTAGTAGATTTCCTGATCGGAAATTTTCCGGATGGTTTCGGACTTTACCGAAGCGTAAACCCAGTCGTCAAAACCCTCCACATTTGTCAGCAGGTATGCGATGGCGTTGAGCGAGGCATCCAGGGTGGAAGTGAAACGGAGTTCCTTGATCTTGGAGCGGGGTGATTCCCGGACGTACACTTTTACACCACCTTTGTCGCGCTTCAACTCCCATCCGGTACCGTACTGTGCTTGCACGGCCGGAAATGATAAAAGCGAAAAGAACATCAGGCTTGTCAGAATCCGGGTAAATTTGCTCGCCTTCATATCTTTGTTTTTTGCCGGGGAAAGCGGGAACCAAAACGCCCTGCCCGGCAAAACGTTTTGAGCGTGTAAGCATTTACCACTCAAGTATTTTGACGAAGACATTGAACATACTACCATGAAACAATACCTCGAGCTGCTTCAACACATCCTCGACCAGGGAGCGCCAAAATCTGACAGGACGGGAGTGGGTACCCGCAGCGTTTTTGGCTATCAGATGCGCTTCAACCTGCAAGACGGATTTCCACTTTTGACGACGAAAAAACTCCACCTGAAATCCATCATTTACGAGCTGCTTTGGTTCCTCAACGGAGACACCAATGTGGCTTACCTGCAGGAAAACGGCGTCAGGATCTGGAACGAGTGGGCCGACGACAACGGCGACCTGGGCCCCATCTACGGTAAACAATGGGTGGCCTGGGAACGCAAAGACGGCAGCACCGTGAACCAGATTGCCCGGGCCGTGGATCTCATCAAAAACAACCCCGACAGCCGCAGGATCATCGTCAACGCCTGGAATGTGGGCGACCTGCCGGAGATGAAACTCAGCCCCTGCCACGCACTGTTCCAGTTTTACGTGGCCGGTGGCAAGCTGTCTTGCCAGCTTTACCAGCGCTCGGCAGACGTCTTCCTCGGGGTGCCTTTCAACATCGCCAGCTATGCCCTGCTGACCATGATGATGGCCCAGGTCTGCGGTTTGCAACCCGGTGAGTTCGTGCACACCTTCGGGGATGTGCACCTGTACAACAACCACCGGGAGCAAGCACAGCTCCAACTGACCAGGGAGCCCCGCCCGCTGCCAAACATGGAAATCAACCCGGGAGTGAATGACATCTTCGGCTTCAAATTCGAAGACTTCCAGTTGAAAAACTACGACCCGCACCCGCACATCAAAGCGGCGGTTGCAGTGTGAATTAGAGTAGGGAGTAGGGAGTAGGGAGTAGGGTGTAGGGAGTAGGGTGTAGGGTGTAGGGTGTAGGGTGTAGGGTGTAGGGTGTAGAGTGTAGGGTGTAGGGCGCTAGCTGGGTGAAACTCCGTGTAAAAACTCTGTGGAACTCTGTGTAAGAACTCTGTTCAACTCTGTGGTTTTAAAGAGTAGGGAGTAGGGAGTAGGGTGTAGAGTGTAGGGTGTAGGGTTTGGGGCGCTAGCTGGGAATTGACCTGTGTGCTTTTCATCCCTCATCCCTGAGTAGGGAGTAGGGAGTAGAGAGTAGGGTTTGGAGGTACTAGCCCTTTCATCCCTCATTCCTCCCCCGATGGCTATCGGGGCATCCCTGTGTAGGGTGTAGGGTGTAGGGAGTAGGGTTTGGGGCGCTAGCTGGGAATTGACCTGTGTGCTTTTCATCCCTCATCCCTGAGTAGGGAGTAGAGAGTAGAGAGTAGGGTTTGGAGGTACTAGCCCTTTCATCCCTCATTCCTCCCCCGATGGCTATCGGGGCATCCCTGTGTAGGGTGTAGGGAGTAGGGTTTGGGGCGCTAGCTGGGTGAAACTCCGTGTAATAACTCTGTGGTTTTAAAGAGTAAAGAGTAGGGAGTAGGGAGTAGGGAGTAGGGTGTAGGGTGTAGAGTGTAGAGTGTAGAGTGTAGGGTGTAGGGTGTAGGGTGTAGGGTGTAGGGCGCTAGCTGGGTGAAACTCCGTGTAAAAACTCTGTGGAACTCTGTGTAAGAACTCTGTTCAACTCTGTGGTTTTAAAGAGTAGGGAGTAGGGAGTAGGGAGTAGGGAGTAGGGAGTGGAGATGTACCCCCCTCATCCCTCATCCGAACCCGATAACCGGAAAACCGACATCTGCCATGGAACTCCATTTAGCCGGAAAAGTGTTCATTGTGACGGGAGGCTCAAGTGGAATCGGAGAAGCCGTGACCCGTCAACTTGTTGAGGAGGGAGCCATCCCCGTCATTGCGACGAGAGAAAAAGAGCGAAGCCTTCAAATGGTCAGGGAATTCAGGGCACTGGGAAAAAAGGCCCACGCCATGATCGGTGAGCTCCGCAAAATACCATTCTGCAAAAAGGTGATCCGGGAAACAGCCCAGCGTTTCGGCCACATAGACGGTCTGGTCAATAACGCCGGCCGCAACGACTGGCTCAGCCTGGAAAAAGGCAGCCCCGACCGCTTCTCATGGACACTCATTGACAACCTTTACCACTACCACGCCCTGGCTCACTATGCCCTGCCCTGGCTCAAACTCAGAAAAGGCAGCATTGTCAACGTCTCCTGCCGCATAGCTGTCACCGGACAGGGAAGCGCCAGTGCCTACGCCGCCGCCAAAGGTGCCCAACTGGCCCTGACCCGTGAATGGGCCACCGAACTGGCCAAATACGACATCCGGGTGAACGCTGTGGTGCCATCGGAGGTGGATACACCCCACTACCAGGAGTGGCACGGCACTTTTGACAAACCGGACAAACACCTGAAAAAAGCTGCGGACAAAGTGCCCCTCGGCAAACGCCTGACAACTCCGGAGGAAGTGGCCTCAGCCATTGTTTACCTGCTGTCTGACAAGGCCTCTCACACCACCGGGCAGTTTCTCTTTGTGGATGGTGGCTACACCCACCTGGACCGGGCACTGTGAAACCCGACGAAATACCTCTATCATAGCCTGAAATTTGTCGAAGAAGCACCCTGGGATAAAGGGTAAACAGCACTTTTGCCGCTGTTCAGGCTTTCTTTTCTTCGCAATGCAATCATGGAAATGGCTTCATATACCTGTCAGCATTTCAATATTCTCAATCCCGAATCAAGTTCGGGATCGTGAGACAAGCTCTCGACCATCAATCCCGAATCAAGTTCGGGATCGTGAGACAAGCTCTCGACCATCAATCCCGAATCAAGTTC
>JALWSS010000219.1 GCA_026993525.1 Saprospiraceae bacterium | reverse complement strand
AATACACCCTTGCCGCCAACGCAATGTCTGCTGGGACTGACGTTACCCGCAACTTCATGATACCTGGCTCGGTGACATTATAGCTGTAATAATCTTCATCAATAAATGTGTTCGGAAAATCATACCCATACCACGGGGCAATGAGCCCATCAACTGTCTCATTAGAGGACAGACTATGTGCCTCACTAAATGAGTTGTTGCACTCGGTCGCATCAACCTGAGAGAAAGGATAGAAGGTAATTGTGAACGCATACTCTTCTAAATCATTATAATCATTGTCACCATCCCTTAAATACAGATAATGAAATCCGAGATCACAAGTACTCCACTCCATTGTGTATAACTGACCATTGTTAATATTCGTATAGCTTAGCGCCAATGATAAGTCAGGAGAATAAAGACGTGATATAAGGTTTATATCTGAAGGGACATTCGTAATTTCAATCTTTATTATTCCTGGCTCGGTTACATTGAATTTGTAATAATCATAATCATAAGATTCTCCAATAAAACCCTGAATAGTATTTCCAAAATCAATATTGTCTGCCTGACTAAACGTATTATTCGGTTCAGATTCATTCTGGCCAAAAATCCAAAATGAGGTAAATAACAACAAAATAGAAAAAGTAAATTCTTTCATCACAGTTCTTTTTAAAACAGCACCTGAACTCTGCTGGTAATTAAGCACAATGCGAAGTAATTCCCAATGTAAAGCTACTTTACCAATAGTATTCGGGGGGCTGTGGTTTTATTGCAGATTCTCAATAGCCTTCATTATTACCTCACATTCATCCGAAGCGAAGATTTCATCATCGCAACCCAAAACTTCAGCTAAACCTTCAAGGTCTTCAATTATTTCAAAGGATGGATAATAGCTCAATTGGCGGTGAAGAAATTGACGGAGGTTATGGGTTGAAGGCAAATTATTGTCTATCACTTTGAACAAGGTAGTCACATCTTCGCAGGTCATATCTCCTACGACGTTCATTATATGTTGAATGTCAGTGACACGGTTTTCCGGAGTGCATCCATTAGCGTTGTTCGCTGGCCAACCTGCCAAATATTCTACACAAGGTATATTTCGCCACGGCAACACGTCTTTTTCACAGTGACTACCTGGCATTTGACAAAGAAAATCAACTGCTGAGGCAATTATATCTCCAAGTTCATTTCCACATTTGAATATGGCATATGAATCGGATGTGGCTGGTGATATTATGTCCGGAGAACCCGCTGCGATCCCATGGGTAATCAATAGGCCTTCTGTGTCATAGGTACATTGTTGGCCTGAAGAATTTTCATCATCAGGTAGCCACCTCACTTCCTTTGCAGCGCCATAGTGAAATACCTGGCTTGCATCTCCACAATCAACCCAGACTCCATTGTTGCATATTGAGTTGGCCAGATCCTGGGCATCCTGGTAATTACAAGGACAAGCAGGCAGCCTTTCGTACCATTCGCCAGCCTGCCTTGTTGTGATTGTCGAACGGAAAGGGAAATTAATGGTCATTGTTTCAGATAGAGGAAGGGAAAGCGTCCCTGCTATTTCATGGCCAACCTGCCAGTTACCTGCTTCACGTTTGAACTGCATTACAATCTTGTATAATTGAGCTTTTCCATGAAGCAGCTCACCAAGCGAATTGTAAAGAGATACCAATTGCAAAGCATCTTCTGCCAACATTACGGCCCCGTCGGTCTCGAAGGCTATCTTAGTAAGGACATCAGTATCCACTCCACTTCCCAGCCCGACAGTATAGATGCGTACATTGTTTGCACAGGCTTGTTGGATGATTGAATTGATGCTTATACCTGCTTCTGTATCTTGTCCGTCAGTAAAGGCAACGATGGCCCGATTGGTATTTTTTGCATTATCGGCTGTATAGGGGGTTAGACCAAAAAGGGATTGGTATAGAGGGGTGCCTCCGTCAGCCTGTCCGGCAAGACTCTCAATTGCTGGTACCAGGTCATCCGGATTATTGGTAAAATTGACTAAAATTTCATAGGGCGACTGATAGTTTCCGCCATCGGTGAAGGCAACGACTGATGCTTCGTCTCCACTATTCACCAATTTGGCAAAACTGATGCCCGCCTCTATACGGGCATCATCGGGATCGGTGCTGTTGATGGAACCCGATTGGTCAAATAGCAACGTGGAGGAGAAAGGCCCTCTGTCTTCATCGTTGAATTCCAACAGTGAGGTAATAAAAAATTCGACATTGTTTTGAAGCCCTGAAATAGAAAAATTTTCAGCAGACAAACCCTTGATAAAACTGCCGAAATGATCGACAACAAACAGTGTCATTTCGACTTCTGCCAAGTCATTTTCTACTTTTGTTATTTCTACTTTTGTCATCCCGCCAGCTGGCACACCTTCCAGCTTGGGAATGAGTTCATCGTGTTCTTTTAGGCATCCATTCACTACAAAAAGGAAGACCAGGAGGGAGAATATGAGTATTGGTGGATTTTTGATTTTCATGCTGAAGAATTTTAAGGTCAATGTTGACATAGGGATCAAGGCATGTAATAGGTGAGGCCAACTTTAAACCAAGTAAGTGCATCGTTACCCACTTCCATAAAACCTCCCAAACTGTCATCCAGATAATAGCGCGCACCAAGCAACCAGCTCCCAGTCACTTTCCAATTTTGGGTGTTCTGGTCCTGGTTGGTCAGGCTCATCCGGCGGTAACTCAGGGCTCCACCGATGTAAGGGTCAAGTTTTTCATGGATATTAAAATGGTAGGTGGCCCGCAGTCCACCACTATAATAGCGGTACTGGTAGTTGAACACGGGGACTTTCCATATCTGTGCAGCTAAAGTTATTCCCAAACCAATGTTGTTTCCGATATTTTTTTCATAAGTGAGGGACATTGCGGGCACGACCATTTCTACATCCAACTGATCAAGTTCCTGAGCCCTTTCTGCCAAGTTTATATCGGAGCGAAATCCGATGCCCATCTGGAACACCGAACTGCGGTCTCCAAATCTTTCTGATTCATCAAGAAGATTGGCCAACCAATCGTCAATGCCCGATAATGGAGGACAAGCAGGACAGTTGCTTACAACTCCGCAATTTGCCTTACAGGCAAGCAGAAGGAAAAACAAAATTATAGTCAAGTGAATTTTCATAACTTACATTTACATCCTTTTTTAAAACATATCTCAACTCAGACTTCTTTCTCTTGCTCTCATCTATCCAGTCAGCGCCGAACAAATGATATGAAACAACCATGGGCAATTATTCCCCAGATTTGGGAAGCTTGAGTTTCCAGCATGTTACCTGTTTCCAACATCATGGTCAAGTACTCGTCCTGCATTCTGAAAAACCATGGTCTGTTGTTTCAGGGCATAAAAAATGGTAGCCAAGTTGTTGATCTGGCAAAAAAGATTTGAAATCGAATTGCCAAATAATTCAGCCCCATTTCGTGGATTCATTAAGCAGGTGAAAGTAAGTTTCTGGCAATCATTCCAACTGAATATCAAATTTTCCCTTCATCAACAAACTTTCATTGTTCTCGTTATATCCGGTCACATTGAAACTTCCTTTAATGCGATTGCCGTTAATGCTTTCTATTGTAATCGTATTGTTGTCACTGGTATTGGTTTCGTCTGTACAGAAAGAGTCATCTTCTGTAACATTGCCTGAGGGCCCGCTTGATCCCCCGGTCCATTCATAAACACCAGCGAAATAACACGCACCCCCGGAATCCTCATCCAAATAATAAGTACCGGGACCGTCGGTTATGTACATACCGATGTAAAACCATTCGAAAGAACCGTCGTTGAGATAAATGCCATCTCCTGTATAGCTGAACATGCCAATCAAAAGAGTGTCTTCGCCATAGAGGCTGACGCCGAAATCAACGGCAATAGCACAAGAATTGCCCCACTTTTTGCCGCCGATTTCCAGATCCAGCGAACCATTGGAAGCCTCACAGAGGCTTTGGTAAAGCAATTGGTCTGGGTTGTTCAGGAGGTCATTTTTCTTATTACAAGAAGTAAATAACAACACACCTGAAAAGAGTGCAAAAAGAAAGATTGACAATTTCATAGGTTGAAACGATTTTGTGAATGGGCTTCCATCTTGAAAAGATCAAGCTGGAAAGCACAATGGTTTAATATTAATATGCTTCGTATAAAGCCCCAAATCCTTCGATGGGCCCCGAGATGAAGCATCCAAAATGATCAACAGCCAAATGGTAATCCAATTTTTCCGTCCAGATGCCCAAACAGAGGGTATCTTACAAATCTTTGCCTCCCCTGCCATTTGCCCCTGGTATTCCAGAGGGCAACATTTAATTAGAAATTATTATGACATTAACGGGCAAACGTGTACCGGGCTCCCAATGAACCATACCCGGCCCCGAAACCTGAATAATAGCCGCTGAAGAATACTGTGGGGACCCAGTCAACAGTGACACTAATTGGAGTGCCGTCGAATGTATATTCAAGGCCAGCATATCCTTGTAACCCGAAGGTGGTAGTTGCGTAAGTCTCAAAGTATTCAAAGCTCCAAAAATAAACCGATGCACCGGCTCCAAAATAGTATTGCAATCCATCCACTCCTTCCAGGTCCTTGTGAATTTGATAGGCACCGCTAATATTTGTCCATCGGAACCCGGAATAGCCCCGTGTACCAACATAGGCTTCAAGTGCGCTGGATGAAGTAATGAAATGCTTAACAGACACAGACAACGGGTAGCCCAATCGCAATCCGGCAGCGGTATTGTAATTCTGCGCTTGCATTGAGTAAGGAAGGGCTGCCATGAGCAGCAAAACAATTGCGATGTAAAGTTTCAGTTTTTTCATACCCATTCGATTGATTATTTGTGAAAATTAAAGTTGGTTCATCATTGTGGTTGAGATTTATCCCTTAATAGCAGGTGATTTAATCACAACTCAATCATCTCGCACAGTTCTCAATTGCTTTTTTCCATGCGGCAATAATGGCTCTGCCTTCCTGCACTGTAGTTACCCTTATGGAAAAGTTTGAGGCATAGTCATCAGGTTCACCATTTTTATAGTGTTTGATGATCTTTTCCCCATACTTGGTATTAACCTCCACGAACAATGATTTTTTAGAAACCTGGAACCGCAAACTGGTGGGGTCGAGGTCTTGATTATTGAATTCAAAGATATGATCAGTGCTATTCTTACCATTATTCTCTACAAGCGTGAGACGCCATTTACAACCTCCCTCTACACTTGAGAGTGATTGCGTCAACTCATTGTCAGCATCGTGAAAATCATTAATTTTTTCAGAAAGAAAGCTTATCGCCCCTTGCGAAGGATTGGCCAGGCTGTCCACATCGGAAGCAAGCTGCTGGGCACATCCAACAATTGCCTGAGGCAAAAGCCATTTAATCTGCCGCATGTTTTCCACCCCATTGGCACGAAATACCATCTTGTCGGTAAAATTTTGCCTTTCACCATTGGTGGTCACCTGCACAAGTTTTTCACCACCTCTTGTTTTGCAATTCACAACAATCTCTTTCCCTGAAACATCAGAATCAATTAGAGAAGAATTCATATCTCCGAGATGAAAAAGATAGTTTGTTTCTTCAGTTCCTTTTGAACCATTTTCCTTTATGGTCAAAATAGTCTGGCAATTTGGCTTTAAGTGTTGATCAACAGTGTTTTCTTCTCCATCAATATTGCCAACTATCTGCTCAAGTTTTGACAGAGCTTCAGATAAAGGCAGATCATCTGAGTAAACCCCCTCCATCATCTCCGATGCCTTTTTTACCATTTCACCAAGCACCCAGACAAACTGCCGGGCGGCGTCTACGTCATCAGCGTAGATGGAAAATTCATTTGCATATTTTTCCCTTTCCCCATTTTCCCAAACCTCTATGAACTTTTTGCCTCTTCGCACCTTGGCAACCACGGCAACCTGCTTACCTTTCACTGACAAGTTGATCGTGTGCTCCCCAAAATCGGCCAGATTAAAGGCTCGCAAAATTGTTACACTTCCGCGTTTGGTTTCTTCCTCCACTGTCAACAGAGCCCTGGTGGGGAATCCATCTTCCTGCTCCCAACGTTGTTTCAATGCCCCCCCCTTAATATCAACTGTTTTCATTTGGTTTGACAGCCAAGCCATCTGTTCCTCAAAAGTGAGGACATTGGGGTGATCTGCATCCAATTCAAGAACCAGTTTTATTGCGTCCTTAAACAGGTTTACTATGACTCTTGCATTATCTATATCTGTAGCCTTAACAACTACCTCATCCATATAATTTTGAATTTCGCCATTTTCAATGACTTTAATAAATCTTTGCTTTCTTTTCGTATGCAATGTCACGAAAATGAGGTCTTTCCTGATTGCATAGCGCAAGGTGTTGGCATCTATGTCTGAGAGATTGAAGTGGAACCTGGTTTCAGACATATGCCCTTTTCTGTTGGTAACCACTGCTTCAAATTCCAAACGCCATGGGCGTTCCTGTTCATGTTTCAGCGTTTGCTCCCAACTTTCTTTACCCAGCACAACAGCCTGTATCTCCGCCGAAAGTTGGGAGAGTACCTCCTCCAGTGTTAGCGCCTTGTTGCTTGCACGGGCTGACACAAGACCGTTGACAAAGCAGACAATAAGGCAAAGCTTTACAACTAGTTTATTGCTGTACACTTTAGATAAAGATTTACTTGACATTTTTGGAAATTCATTCGCTTATCCGAACCTTTCCGGCTGCAAGGTAACGCAGAATCCCGCTCATTTTTCACGACAGATTTCTTGGATAATTCCAGGCTTTCACCATTTTTGCCCCGCAAGATTCAAAGTCAGGAAAGCTTCACCGGATGCAATAAATTGGTTAGAAATGTCCAAGCCCCGTTCCAAGAACTCCTCTGTTCAGTCTCGAAAACTAACGAGACTGTTAGCCCAATTCACTCCGGGTGAAATGCTCAAGTTGCAGAGATATCTGTACTCACCATTTTTCGAAGTTTCAGAGGACGTAATTCAGTTATTCGGTGCCATAGAGCTTGCTCATCCTGCTTTTTCAAAAAAAATGCCCCGGGATGAATTTCTTTTTAAGGCTGCGTATCCGGGAGAACCGTTTTCACAGCAAAAACTAAACAAGCTTTTCCACAAGCTTTATCGTCACACAAGATATTTCCTTGCCCACCAGGCGCTAAAGGAGGATGCTTTTATTACCCATCTTTCTGCATTGAAAAAGGTGAGAAGCTTGAAAGACGATTCGCATTTTGAAACCCTCACCACTGAGCTTCTCGATGCCCTGGACCACCTAAAAGCCCACAATAAAGGCAAAGGGTATATTGGTGAACTGGTCAGGAGTTTAAAAGGAAACCTGGCACATGAGGTCGCCTACTATGAATACTTCCTCCTGGCTGAGCAATATCTTCACATCAGTACTCCAAAGTTTCGCTCTGACCTCGAGCTATTACCCAGGGCCATTGAAGCACTGGACCGACATTTCATTTACAACCGGCTTTTCCTTGCATGTGAGGCCGAAAACCGCCGGCAATTCATCAATCAGTCATTTGATTTGATGTTTGAAGATGTAGTGGAATCCTATGCCAGGAAACGTTTTGCAGATAAAGATTTCGTCATAGAGTTTTATCTCAACCTGCTCCGGCTCTTTCGAAACCGGCATGACGATGGACTCTTTAAAAACATGATGGGCAGCTTCATTGACCGATTGCCGAATATTGACCGAAAACTTGCCCGGGCACTGTTGGTATTTTTGGTGAACTACGCCAATCAGGTTTTTAAAAATGGTGAATCAGGCTACATCAAACACATTCACCAGTTATATCAGGCTGCGCACCGTGAAGGCCTTTTGTTCGAAGACAACCAGATAACGGAGCTGAAGTTCACCAATGTTGTCATTGCTTCTGCGCTTACAGGCAATTTTGAGGCAGGTTACCAATTCATAAATGACGCTGACACCAAATTGCCCCGGTCTTCGCGACAAAGAACAATTTCGATTTGCAAGGCGTTCCTGTTATTCCACCAAAAGGAATTTTTACAAGCCCAGGATTTACTCATCGTCTTGCCGGTCGGGCCATTGTACCAGGAGCTCATCTCGCGCCCTCTTATGCTACGTTGTTTCTACGAACTTTGGGAACCTACCCCGAAAGAAAGTCATGAACACATTTTATCGGGAATTGCAGCCTTCAGAAGGTACCTCGAGCGTTCTCAGGACCTAAGTGAATCCCACCGACAACTTTACTATAAGTTCATCTTTTTACTTCGAAAGATGATTAAGTATCTGGCCAGGGGACAATCCAAACCCTCTGCAAAACAACGCTTATTAGAGCAGTTACAGACCGCACCTCATCCCATTGCAAAAGATTGGTTGTTGCAAAAATTACTTGCGCTGCCCTAATACTGCTTTATCCATTGATAACATCTTCAGTAACAATAAAATCAGACACCTCGCCATCACAATCCGTGGCAAAATAGAAAGTATAGCTACCAGCCGTAAGATCACTAAAAGTATAGGAGGTGCCGGAAACGAAGATGTCAGGACTGGTATAGCCATCTGATTGGCGAACATACTTGACCACATGCTGGCCTGTCCCGTTCCAACTAAAACTTATAGCTGATGTTGTTTGACCGGTTTTAACCAGGTTCGTTGGAGCTTCACAATCATTCTTTGGCAGTACTTCTGCAGAAAAGGATACGGAGAACCAAAGAAGCAAGGCTAAAGTCAACAGGAGACTGGTCAGGGATTTGCCGAAAACAGTTTTCATAATTTTAGTTTTTAAAATTTCGTGATGGCCCCGGACAAACGAACCCCATGCAAGGACAGGGCATTTCGCCACCGCTTGCGACCTAAGTCAAAGAGCACATTTGCTCCAGGCCGGATTTATTTATGGAAAATATGGAGGGTGATACAGCTTGACACTTCGCCTTCCATCAGCTTCCATAAGTAAGTCGAAGGAGATTCAAAAAAATCACACAAGGCGTCATATTTTATTTTTAGCTAATCTTAATAGCCTGATAAACAAAAACTTGAAAGATATTTAATTCCCCTTAGCCTTACTTTTCGATTACAAATCAGGCCTCTTACCCATTTGAATATGATATTTTACCCTACCTTACGACCCTAATTGATTGGTTCATGAAAAAGAAAACGGACTGGGAACTGGTACTTGAATATTACAAATGCAATAACGAGCCTGTTGGGGAGTTAATCCGTAACCGATACTACCCTTCCCTGATGGCTACTGCCTACCGGATTCTGAAAAGCAATCATGATGCTAATGACGTGATACAGGAATTGGCGCTCAAGCTGTGTACATTGCTTTGCCCATTGAGGCGGCTGAAATTCAAGCCCAAACCGGATAATGTTGGCTACGCACTCAGGTTAAGGGCAAAGTCCTTAGCCTCTGACTTACACCGTAAGAAAAAGAGGCAACCCAGGACACAAACACCGGAAGAGCACACGCTTTTTTATGATCCTGAAAAAGATTTACTACAGCAACGATTTGCAAATTCCAGATTGCTTGATTGTGTCATGCAAAAACTAAGAGAAGCCGGATGGGAAAGAGAAGCCAATTACCTCGAGCTTATCCTTGAAGGGAAGAAATTGAAAGAAATTGCCCATGATCTAGGTATGGATCGAGATGAGGCCCGCAAATGCCGTCAAAAAGCCCTCCGGCAGGCAAAGCGCATTATCCTGAGCCGGCAATGCCACGGAGATAAAGACTTTAACTCATGAGAAACAAATCCTACACCCCAGGCGAGATCAATGATGAGCTGCTCATTGATTACATTTTCAAGTTGCTTCCGGCAGACCAGGAGCAGGCCCTGGAAAACTTTCTCGAACAATCAGAGGAACATGCCATAGTGGTAGACGAGTTGCTCGACTATTGTCTCAGCAATGGTTTGGAATCAAAAGAAGCCTTACAAAGGCACCTGGACGAACTTCGGCAGGCCTTTAATTTCAGCCCCCCTTCTTCCAACCTGGGTTCGAGCCGAACGATCTTGTACATATTATCCCTCGCTGTGTTTTTGTTGGCGGCGTTGCTCGTTTGGCAATGGATACGGTTGGAAAAGATGAAAAGTCAATTAAAAACCCAACAGGAAGCACAAGCTCTGTTGGAAAGTCAATCCAAAACTTTACAAAAGGAAAATATTCAGCTTCAGGAGGAATTACTTAAGCTCCGGGAACAAAGTGAAACGAACGGCACAACACTAAAACCATTGAAGGATCGCACTTCTTCTCCCATTTACGCAGGCCTCAGCGATAAAGAGCGAAACAAAATTTTAAAAGAGTTCCTCGAAAAAAGTAAGACGGAATACTTAAGGGAAGCCGGTAATTCAAATATGAAATGGAAACGGCTGCTCCTTTCCAATCGTCCTGCCGAGGCCTTAAATACTCTGGAATCTTATATCCAAAATGGCAAAAGTGTTTACGGTGAGCACTATTTTTTTGCCGGTGTGTTAAGCCTGTACCTACCGGAAGATCAGGGTGGCAATAGCAGGAAGGCTGTTAAGTACCTGGAGACAGCCGTTCAGCGTGACTTTGCCGATGCCAGACCCCACCTCATATTGGCTTACCTGGAACTGGATCAGTGGAACAAAGCCCTGGAAATTCTGAACCAATATCCGGAAACAGAATATTTACTACCACAAGATGTCAAAGCAGCTTTGTCATCCAGGCAAAAATGATATTTTAATTATACCCGATTCGAAGTGGTTTGGGAATAATTCATCACTCCCGTCCAGTGTGGATGGGGAGTTTGGGCGGCGGAGCCGCCCAAACCACTTCGTTTTGAGTATATCAGTTTTGAATCTGACGCCCATTGCCAATGCAAATAAAATTTGCCCACCGGCGTGGAGCGAGGTTTTGGCGGTAAACCCGCTTTGCAAGAGCCAAAGCCACATCTTTTCGTTTTCCCTGGGACAGATTATCGAAGAAAATATCCAGGAGGGATGCTGCATCCTTATCAAGCACCTTGTTAAGTGAGGCAACAATGCTATGGCATCCTGCCACAGCAAAAGCCCGTGCAATACTGATGATGCCCTCGCCCCTCAGCAACAGCCCGTCCTCGGTCTGGCAACTACCAAACACAAGCAACTCAGGCCGGAAATCAGTCAAATTGTAAATGTCAGCGACCCGGAGAACCTCACCGGGTCCGAATACCAATCCGTATTCAAGGGGGTCAACCCCGGAAACTTCTCCATGCATAACGAGAAACAATGTCTGATACAATCCGGCTGAATCCTGAAAAGAATGTAATGTGGCTGGATAATGCAGATCGGCATTATGTCGTCTGGCATTTTCCCGGGCAGATTTTTCCAAAAAAGGCAATGGCTCAGCTGGGTATTCCCGGTTTCCGGCCATTGAACTACTACCGGTTTGGTAGCTCTTTCCTTTTGAGTAATCAGCAACAAAGATTCCTGTGTTGTGATCTGAAACAGAGCCGGGCGAATGAATTCTATTCAATAAAAAATCGAACTCCAATGAATATGAAATGCTGTAAGTCATCGAATCAATGAGAAAGGGGAAATTGCGATATGCTGTACCAGAGCGGACCGGACTTGTGAGTAAAAGGTCGAAAGAAAGTTCCCTCAACTGGTTATCCGGCACAATTACCAGCCTCCTCAACCTGGCCCTATCAGGGACTTCTCCAAGAGGTTCGTCAATGAAATATTGGTAAAAACTAAATGCACATTCAGATGGGAATTCACGGGAAGTCAGGTCAAAGTGCAATGCATCTTGCAATAGCGCTGTACAGTTTTCCCAGTCATTCGGGTAATTGTGTTTCCTGACAGAAAAGTATTCAGAAGTAATGACAGTTATGACAATACCACTGGCTCCGGCCAGGTAAGAAATCACAGCGGTGCTATCGTCAATCCTGTCTTGCACATCGGAGCTTTTCAGGCTGGCGGGTGCATAGCGTTCAAAATAATACTGGTGCTCCATTGAACCGAATGGACTTTCCGCCAATGACTGGACAAATGCTCTCATTCTCTTTTTTGCCGAATTAAGTGAATCAAGTAGCCTGGAAGTCTCAGAGGGTAGTGCCTGCCGGTATTCTTTCTCCCTGGAGGTCAGCTGTTCCCGCAATTGAAGGTCCATTTTTACAATATTGGCCCTGGGACTATCACCGTCGCCTTGAATTGCCAACCTGGAAGCAGCTTGTCTCAACAAGAGACTTTTAGCTTGTTCAGAATGATGAAAGGCCGCCTCCTGGTCGCCCAGTTTGAGTGCCAAATCAGCAGCTGTGAAGTAAAAAGATGCAGCCTTTGCTCCCAAGCCTTGTAAGTCGCTGTCCGAGATTAAACCAAGGCTAATGCTATCCAACAGGGCAGTTGACTGAAGAGCGGCCTTGTAAATTTCCGGCAGTACCGTCTTGCTCTCTTCGGGATTTTTTTCAATATAATCTATTAAAGAATGAGTCCGTTGACTCAATCCTATGAAAAGAAACTGAAGAGAAGGCAGCGCAAGTAAATCGAGAGGTGCGATTTTAAAAACATCCTGGGTTTTATATCCCAGCATGCCGAGCCCGTCACGGATTCTGGCAAATCCTTGTTCAAATTGGCCTGTCCTGCAGAGGGCTGTACCATGAAGCAATCGGGCCATTGCAAGATATGGGTGAGGTTGCCCCTGAAAAATGGTTTCAAATGCATTTTCAGACCATGCAAAGTGTTCTAATGCTTCTTTGATTGCTTTGTCACCACCAAGCCCCATATAAGCCTGGCCTAGTTGAAACCGGATAATTGCAAGATATATTAGTCCGTTTTCAGAAAAAAACTTATCTTGTTTCAGCAAAAGTTGAAAGTTATCAATCGAAGCTTGATAATTAAAAGCTGCTTTTTGAGGCAAATTCATCTCCCTGGCTTCGTGCCCAATCAATGTGTGGAGCTGACCCAACATGTTTATAAGCCCGAAATAGTCCGTGCTATCACGGGCAGTCATTGTCTGAGATTCATACAAACCGATGGACCGTCGGATATTCTGCAAGGCTTTCCCCAGGAAATTTACGCCAAAATATGCTTTGGCAAGATTACCGGTACTTCGGGCTAATCCAAATGTATCATTTAAAGAAGAAAACACTCTTACTGA
Source organism: Saprospiraceae bacterium (assembly GCA_026993525.1). Taxonomy (GTDB): domain Bacteria; phylum Bacteroidota; class Bacteroidia; order Chitinophagales; family Saprospiraceae; genus UBA6168. The sequence goes on along the minus strand of JALWSS010000219.1, from coordinate 95,353 downwards.
AGCCAGACCGTAAGAGACGGCATCCCCTGGTTCACCGTTCAGTTCATGGGCAATACATCTCATGTCATATATATCGGCCAGGCCGTTCTGTAAATGACCTTGACGGGCCCACTGTTCAGCAGTTTGAAGAGTTTGTATTGCTTCTTCATTTTTGTTTTTGATGAGTTGTTGATTGGCTTTTAATAAACTCGCCAAGACCATAACTGAATCCTTCCCGACAAAATTCTCAGATTGCATATAAGCTATAGAACCGGACAGGCAGCTAAATACCGAGTCGGCTACCGGAGCATTCATGTTTTCCCGAAACTCTTGATATATCTTTTCGCAGCACCGAAAACAAGAATCGAGGTCCAATGCGAATTTGGGAGTCTGACTAATCGAAGTGAAATACAGCATGACAAGGACTCCAGTCAGAATAATTGTTTTTTTCATACAATGGAACAAGTTATAGATCAACTGAGTCAATCGTACCCAGTAAGCCAAAAGTTGACATTCACACCAGTGTCTGAAGTTTTTGGTTATACATCAACAACTGATTGCAGAGCTCGTCTCCCGGTTTTACAATAATAGAACAATTAGCAACATTCAACCGCAATTGTATATGATTTCATTTACCTCACAGTTAGCAACTTTTAGGAAAGTCTCTTATTGCCTGCACCCTTGTCCTGGCCGAATCGAAGCGGAATGAACACATCCCTCCCATCAATATACCCGATTCGAAGGAATAATTCATCGCTCCCGTCCAGTGTGGATGGGGGGTTTGGGTCCCGAATCCCGTCCCGAAATTATTCGGGGATCGGGATCGCCGCCTAAACCACTTCGTTTTGAGTATATCAATTGGTACAGAGAGCACATGCGGTACTGATTATCCGACCTGTTTTTGCTTTGAGCTCGGCATTCATTTGTGAATAACAACGTTGTTTGGAAGAAGCTGAAATAAATACAAAACCACCGCCCCCCCTTCCTTTTCCGGCCCGCTTGCCGTAGATTAGCGTTGCCAATTTCGATAGACATCCTGCCCTGTTTGGTCCATCAGTAAAAAAACCGATTACAAACCTCCACATCAATCTCATGAAAGTACCTCATCTCAGACTGATTGCCATTGCAGCTATTTTGATTCTTTTTTCTTTGGGGCTGAAGAGCCAAAACATTCAGTATTTGGTCAGTGGGCCGGGCGAATTGTGCGTTTCGGAATGCGGCTTTTACACCCTGGAAGTGGATTCCAACTACAGCATTCTTACGGTGAGTTGGGATGTGAGCGGCGGCACTCCCTCCACCCAGAACCCCTTTGTTTTCTGTCCGCAGCAGGAGGGGGAATACTTCATTTCTGTGGTGTCGGAGTTAAGCTCCGGTGAGTTTATTGACACGACCATAATGGTACAGGTGGTCAGCCAACTGCAACCCGAAATCATTTCCCTGTCCGCACTGTGTCCGGACAGCCTGTCAGCCTGCGACCAGGTTTGTGCCAACAGTACGGCCACGTACCAGGTCACCGGCGTATCACCTTACGACAGCCTGGGGTGGACGGTCATTGGCGCAGCCGACTATCAGATAAACGGCACCCAAATTACGGTGGACTGGGGCGGCCCGGGCCAGGGCAAGGTTTTGGTGAATGCTTCCGCAGGTGTTGCCGGTTCTCCTCCCATGCAACTGTTTTGCGGACAGGAAGGCATTGATTTCTCCACCCCCGGAGGGCCATCAGGCACTGGCTTTGTGGACATCCTGGATGCACCGGGAACGGTAACCATCACCGTGAGTGGCCCCTCCGGAACGACCTATACCAATATCGGCTCCGGCTCTTTCCACTGGTCCATTGCCAACCTGGTTGCCGGTAGCTATTCGGTGAGTATAACCGGGCAAAACGGCAACATTTTGGCCACTTGCAGTTTCGACATCTTCGTCAATGATACCGATTGCTGGACCACGGCTTTTCCGGTGGAATTTGCCCATGCTTCGAATTGCGATGCCTGTGATGGATTCATCCAGATCCAACCCACCGGCGGGAGCCAGTTGCAGTACACCGTGCAGTGGAGCAATGGCGAAACAGGCTATGTGCTCCAGGGCCTCTGCCCCGGCATTTACACCGCCACCATCACCGATGCGCTGGGCTGTACGGCAGAGCAATCCTTCCAGGTCTGGTGCCCGGCCTCGTGCAGTGGTACGGATGAGCTGTGCGTGGACATTCTTCCGGAACCGGAAGCCCAAATTGGCAGCACGCCGGCCGCTGTGAACGGCACCGTGGAGGTTTGCCAGGGTCAGACGGTGTATTTCGAAAACCTCAGCCAATCCGCTACCAGCTATGCCTGGTATTTCGGAAACGGCAACAGCTCTGCCCAGTTCAGCCCCAGCCAGACCTACGACACACCGGGCATGTACCAGGTCATGCTCATCGCACGCAACAGTTGTTTCTGTGCGGATACCACCTACCTGGATGTCAACGTTTTGCCGGCTGCCGTTCCGGAAATTATGTGTAGCGGCACCGTTTGCGAAGGAGAAAGTGTGACCTACTCCACCGACGCCATGTGCAGTACTTACAACTGGACCATCAGCGGCAACGGTTCGGTGCTGGACGGAGGCGGCCCTTCGGACAACTACGTTACGGTATTGTGGAACCAGGGGCCGGAAGGCCTGGTGAGCCTGAGTGTGAGCGGCTGCGCAGGTTCGGTGTGTACGGCCCCCAACGAAGTGCCCATCCCCATCGTTTCGGACCTGACCGAAATTCAGGGCGACGACCAGGTTTGCCAGGACAGCGAGGAGGAGTATTACATCCCCGGTTTTCAGGGCACGGCCATCAACTGGAGCGTGGTGGGCAGCGGCCTCATCCTGAACGGGCAAGGCACCGACCGCATCACTGTGTCGTGGTACGGAGATGCCAACCAGGGCAACCCGCAACTGGTCATCGTGGAGTTTGAAAACTGCTACCTGGGTTGCGGCGGCAGGGACACCCTGGAGGTGGACATCGTTCCGGAATTTTACGTCGAAGGCCCCATCGAAGTTTGCCGGAACGCACAGGGTGATTTCACCAGCCGGAACGCCCTGACGGGTTTTCCGATGAGCACCAACTGGCAGGTGTTGGATGCCAGTGGCACACAGGTTTGGACATCGGGGGCGGCAGCTTCTTCGGTGTCAATTCCTTTCAACTTCGCTCCCGGCATTTACACCGTCAGTGCCAAACAGACCGGCCCCGGATTCTGCAACGACCGTTACGATGTGTTTGTAAAAGTGCTGGCGCTGCCGGCCAAGCCACTGGGTATCACCGGTGCCGTGGAAATCTGCCCCGGCACGCCTTATACTTACCTCGCCTCCGGCAACAATGCCAATGAATATACCTGGACCGCCTACAGTGGCAGCAATGCGCAGGGCATTGACGGCAATCCCGTGGTGGTGACCTGGGGCGCTGCCGGGCCCTACACCCTGGCAGTGGCGCAGGTGGCAACCACGGGCCTGGGCTGTGTGTCCGACACCCTTTCCATACCCGTTGGGCTGATCCCGGACTTCAGCATCACCGGTGATCCCGAAGTTTGCCAGTACGAAGAGTCCGCCTACCTGGCACCCGTTTTTGAGGGTGCGGATTACCAGTGGAGCATCAGCCCGTCAGATGCAGGCAGTTTTGTGGCGGGTCAGGGCACCGGGGCCGTATCCATCCAATGGAACCAGGCCGGAGCAGCCACCGTGTCGGTGAGCATCTGTGGCAACACCCGGAGCTTTGCGGTGAATGTGCTTTCCTTGCCGCAGCCGGAAGTGACCGCCGGCAGCGTGTGCCAGGGACAAACGGTAACCGTGACCACCGCCCAACCTTTTGCTACTTATTTCTGGAAAGACGAGCAGGGCAACTCCATCGCCATCACGCCCAGTGTGGACATTGCCGGAGGCTACTATGAAATAGAAGTGACCGATGCGAATGGCTGCGCAGGTGACACCACGTTCTTCATCGAAGAGCATCCCAATCCGGTGGTCAGCGTTTCCACTCCCTCTTACTATGCGCTTTGCAGCGGTGGGCCTGCCGCCACCATTTATGCCACCACCCAGAGCGGCATGAGTTATCAGTGGTTCCACAACGGCAATCCGGTAGGTGGCAACACCCCGACCTGGTCCACCAACACCCCGGGCTTTTATTGGGTGGAGGTGACCGATGCGAATGGCTGCACGGCTGTGTCCAACCAACTGGAACTGGTGGATTGCGAAGCGGTAGGGGGCACCTGTGTCGGCGGGCTTTGCTACGGCGCTGCCGGTGGGCCACCCGTGCCGGCCTGCACCCCTGCCGGCACGGTTGATTTCAATCCGGTGGCCACTGCCGATTGCGATTCCATTTTCTTCGACAACCTGTCCACCAACTATGTACCGGGCAGCTTCACCTGGTTATTCGACGACCCCGGTTCCGGCGTCAACAACAGCGCTACGGACTTCGAGCCTTCGCACGTCTTTTCCGGGCCGGGATATTACACCGTCGTTCTGATCGGAGAGGTGAACGCCGCAGGAGGTGGCACCTGCCAGATCGGCACTTTCAAAGACCTGGTGATTCCGGCAGTGGCTGATTTCACCACGGCCAGTGCCTGCCCCATGGCACCAACCCTTTTTGAAGACAATTCACAGTTCGTTTCCGGTGAAACCATCACCGGCTGGAGCTGGGACTTTGGCGATCCGGCCAGCGGAGCGGCCAATGTCTCCACCGCCCAGAACCCCTCCCACATTTACAGCGCCCCCGGCAACTATGACGTGACGCTGACCATCACCATGGCCGGTGGCTGCCAGACCTCCGTGACGAAAACCATCGAGGTGAATCCACTGCCAACGCTGTCCATTGACATGCCGTTTGAGACCTGTGAAAAAACCGCCATTCCTTTTTCAGCGGTGGTCTCACAAAACGTGGCGGGGGTGGTCTGGGACTTTGGCGATCCGGCCAGCGGAGCGGCCAACGTTTCCACCTCTTTGGTGCCTTTCCACGCCTTTGCCTCTGACGGCAATTACAACATTGCCCTCAGCGCCACCACCATTGCCGGCTGTACGGACACGTACACCGATGTGTTCACCGTGACTCCCAACACACTGAACGGCAACATCAGCGCCACCCCGCCGCCACCCATTTGCGAAGGCGACCAGACCCTGTTGACGGCGCCTGCCGGCGGGCAGGTCTGGCTGTGGTCCAATGGTTTTCCGACGGAACAGATCACGGTGAACGAGAGCGGGGTGTACGGCGTAACCGTGCTCACGCTGGAAGGTTGTATTTACGAGCCGCCGCCATTTGTGGTGGAGGTGACCCCGGAGCCCAACGCCATTCTGAAAGCCGTGGAATACAATGAATTCGGCCAGCCGGTGGCTTTCCATGAAAACAGCCTCGTTGTTTGCGACGGCGACGACGTGACTTTGCTCGCCTTCGGGCAATTGACCTACAGCTACACCTGGAGCGACGGCAGCCTGGGCGACCAGGTGGATTACACCAGCGACAAAGGCAACCTGCTGCCGGTTGGCACCCACAACTTCAGTGTCACCGTGACCGATCTGGTGACGGGCTGCACCAGCGAGGAAGGGCCGTTTACGGTTACCGTGAACCCCAACCCGGACGTGGCCATCACTTCCGTGCCGTCGGGCTTCCTCTGTGAAAACACCACCGCCACCCTGAGCGTGGACAGCCCCGACCCAGCCCTGCTCTACCAATGGAACACCGGCGAAACAACCACCGACATCAGCGTCGTTGCCGGAGGCGATTATTTTGTTGAAGCTACCAATAGTTTCGGATGCAGCAGCCGCAGCAACATCATCAGCTTGCACAATGCCCCTGACCCCGACCTGGTGCCCGGCGGCTGCCACACCCGCTGCGAACCCGACACCATGTGCCTGCCGCCCATCCCGGATGTGGCCTCTTACCAGTGGTTGCTCGACGGCAACCCCATACCCGCCCCCAACGGCACCCAGGCCAATCCGGTATTCAGCCAGAGCGGCACCTACCAGGTGGTGATGACAGACATTTACGGCTGCACCTCCACCTCCGGACCCTTGACGCTGGACCTGCAACCCGGCTTCGGCGAGGTGCTGGGCGAGGTCTGGTACGATGTGAACGGGAACAACGTCATAGACGCCGGCGACACCCTGCTGCCGGGCATTCCGGTGATACTGATCTCCGGTGGCAACCCGCTGGATACCATGTTTTCTCTTCCTTCGGGCAATTACGTTTTCGGGCCCGTCGGCGCCCAGTCTTATTACGTCGCCGTTGACACGGCAAACCTGCCTCCCGGCTTTGTGCCCATCATTTTCGAAGGCAATGTGAACCTCAGCGGCTGCGGTGTGCAAGAGCAGGTGGATTTTCTTTTGACGAAGGTCTGTCAGCCAACTTTTGCTTCCGTAAACCTCAGTGCCTGCGAAGGTGACAGCGCTTTTTACCAGGGCACCGGCATCCCGGCCGGCACACAGGACACCGTCGTCCTGACCAACGTGGAAGGTTGTGACTCGCTGGTCGTCGTCACCGTGGATGAATTGCTGAACACTTCCAGTTCCGTAACGCTGAGCGCCTGCCAGGGGGACTCGGTCATGTACATGGGCATCAACTGGCCGGCTGGTCAGACGGGCACCATTACCTTGACCAACGCCACCGGCTGCGATTCGGTGATCTCCGTTTCAGTGACGCCCATCCCCCCATCCAGCGGCAACCTGACCCTGAGCGCCTGCGAGGGCGATACGGTGCAGTTCATGGGCGTGGACATTCCCGCCGGACAATCGGCCACCATCACCCTGACCAATTACCTGGGCTGTGATTCCCTGCTCACCGTTGGCGTTGACCCGCTGCCGCCCTCCGAAACCGCGATCGGCCTGAGTGCCTGCCCGGGCGATTCGGCCACCTACCAGGGGCTGAACATCCCCGCGGGAAGCAGAGATACGCTGATCCTCACCAGCTTCGAGGGCTGTGATTCATTGGTGATCATCAAAGTTTTGGAACTGGGCGTTGATACCAGCCATGTTGAACTGTCCGTCTGCGCTGAAGACAGCGTGCTTTACAACGGCCAATACCTGCATCCGGGTGATGTGGTCACTTTCACGCTCAACAGCAGCCAGGGCTGCGACTCGCTGGTTGAAGTGAGCACTGTGGAATTGCCGCACACCGTCATGTTCATTGACGCAGTGGCTTGTGAGAACAGCTTTGTCGAATACAACGGACAGGCTATCTACCCGGGTGAAGAAGCCATTTTTACCGCAACCAACCCCAACGGCTGCCTCGACAGTACCATCGTCAGCGTTTCGCCTTTGCCGGTTGACAGCAGTTTTGTGCAGCTCTTTGCCTGCGAAGGCGAAAGTGTGCTCTACAACGGGCAGTTGCTGCCGCCAGGCAGTGAACAGACATTCACCTTCGCCAACCAATCCGGCTGCGACTCCGTGGTGACCGTGGCCGTGGCCAGCGTGCCCGCTCCAACCTTCGACCTGCTGGCCGACACGGTTTGCTGGAACGATACCGATGCCAACATCGAGGTGGTCAATGTTTCCGGCGGTACGCCTCCGTGGTCCTATTCTCTGGATGGTATGAACTGGATGGATTTTGCCGTTTTCAAAGGGCTGACCGGTGGCTCTTATACGGTTTACGTCGCAAACAGCGAGGGTTGCGAAGGGCAACAGACCATCACCCTGCCCACCATCGGCCCCATGACCGTAGAAGCTCCGGACCTCAGCATCAACTGCGGCGACAACCTGCCCTTGCAACCGTTGGTGGCCAGCCCCCTGCCCTACTCTTTTACCTGGCAAGACGGATTTGCAGATCAATTCCGCCTGGTGGATACACCCGGCACCTATTATTTCAGCGTCAGCAATGCCTGTGAAACCATCGTGGACAGCGTGGTGGTGGCCCTGGAGGACAAAGGCGGTGAGTTCGCCAGGGTGTATATGCCCAATGCCTTCTCGCCCAACAACGACGGCATCAACGACTGTTTCCGGGGCTATGTGGAGCCCGGCCTGGAAATCCTCAGCTACGAGCTGAAGGTCTTCGACCGCTGGGGAGACCTCCTGTTTGAGACCACAGCAATTGACGACTGCTGGGACGGCACTTTCAAAGGCAAACAAATGGATCCGGCTGTGTTCGTGTGGTTCATCCGGTACACCCTGATGAACTGCGCCGGCGAAACGGGAGAGGTCTTCAAAGAAGGCGGAGTACACCTGATGCGATGACCAAATGTGGAGCTGGCAATTTTCGAAAAACGTTAATTCCAGCACTTAACTATCGGAATTAACGTGAATTGCGATAGTTGACTATCGGAATTAACGTTTTCTAATGTGAATGCATGGGCAATCATATCCTTATGATCTTTCCTTGTCCATCCACTAAAGGACAAAATCGAGGTAGTTGTCTTTTGTTATCACCTGGAAAGGAACACCCGGATAATTTTTGGAAAAAAATGCGGGAGGTTTTTCTTTTCGTTTACGCAATTTGAATTCAAAAGCAGCCAATTTTCCATCCATTCGTTCAATCATGTCTATTTCCTGTTGGTCATAGGTCCGCCAAAAGAAAAATTCCGTGCGATGTCCGAGGTTGCTGTTGCGCTTACTTCTTTCAGCAAAAAGGTAGTTCTCCCACAACTGTCCCTGGTCCTTCCGGGTATGGAACAGAGAATAATCACCGATTACAGCATTCCGGATTCCGTTGTCATAGAAATAATACTTTGAGGATTTCACCACCTCCTTCCTCAAATTTGAACTAAAGCCACCCACCCTGAAAATGACAAAAACTTTGGAAAGCAGATCGAGGTAGCGCTCTACGGTAGCCCTGTGTACACCCAGTTGCCTTGCCAGTTCTTCCAAAGAGACCTCGGCACCTACCTGATAAGCCAATAGTTGCAAAAGCTTATTTAGCATTACGGGGCTTTTCACCCTTTCAAAGGCGAGGATATCTTTCAACAAATATGACCTCACAATCTCATTGAGGTACTCCTTTTTCGACTCGATGTCCCTCATCAAAGCCACCTCAGGATAGCAACCAAAAACCAGCCGCTCATCCAGCTTTTGATAAGATTCAATCCTGCTTTCCATTGAACTCAATTCAGCCTGTGAAAAAGGATAAAGGTCAAAATGGTATTTCCGTCCGGTCAACGGCTCACCGAGCAGATTTGAAAGGTCGAAGGCGGAAGATCCCGTTGCGATTAAATCCAGGCCCTTCACTTCGTCAATGATCAGTTTCAGAATTTTTCCAATTTCAGGGATTGCCTGAGCTTCGTCAATGATGAGTAGATCATAGGTGCCGAACAAGGCTTTGTAATTCTCAGCGCTTTTCCGCTCCAGCAGTTCAAGCGTGCCTACATCCTCACCATTCAACAGGATGGAATTGCCACTGAACCCAGCCTCGATGGCCTTTATGAGAACAGTTTTACCTACCCGCCTGGGGCCGGTCACTATGATAGCTTTGCCTTTTCCAAACCGCTCTTCAATGCGGTCTCTGATCTGTCTTTCAATGTAGTGCTCCATACCAGAAAAACTTCATCCAGGGTAAAAAACGTTAATTCCAGCACTAAACTATCGGAATTAACGTGAATTGCGATAGTTGACTGTCGGAATTCACGTTTTTGTCATTCAGCCACCCCTGTTGCCATTTACCCTGGCCAACCGATGGTTTTCCTGGCTGGCTCCCCTTTGTGCCGAAGGCATAGAATAGCAAACGCCCACCGGAATTAACCGATGGGCGTTTTTTGTTGGCCCACTAGGATTCGAACCCAGACAAACAGAACCAAAATCTGCTGTGCTACCATTACACCATGGGCCAAACTCAGAATGCTATTCCACTTTTTGGAAAGCGGGTGCAAATGTAAAACGATTTGCATTTTAAACGCAAACAGTTTGAGGAAAAAAAATTGCCGGTTCGGTGCAGAAAATCACGCTTCAAACACAGCTTTCCTGCATTTTGTTGGCGAAGAAGCCCTTGTTCCGACATTAAATACAAATAACACCTCAAACATGGAATCATATTTGGTTTAGACTAAGCGATCAGAATAACTCTCCGCTTCCGGTTACAGATTACATTTCCATTCGAAGCCAACCAACGCCCCCCGGTACTCCCACCTCGAGGGTTTCGAATCAGAACCACTACAAACCCGTCTTTTCCCCCTCATCAGAATTAGTATTGAAGAAACATAGCGTGTACCACAACCATGAACAACTAATCCAAAACGCTATGAAACATGCAAGAACATCCTTCTCTTTGCTGATGCTTATCTGTCTGCCACTGGTGATGGTGGCCAATGAATCGGGCATTTCGGTGGTTCCATTCCAACTGATCGGCAACTCCATCTTCGTCAGCGGCAGTGTCAACGGCCAATCCGGCAACTTCCTCCTCGACACCGGCTCGCCCAATCTGCTGCTCAACAAGAGCTACTTCAAAGGTATCCGTCAGCACGCCGTCGGGCTGAACATCCTGGACATTCACGGACAGAGCCAGCCTGCCTCCTACTATGTGGTAAAAGAGCTGCGCATAGCTGACCGAAAAATGAAAGAATCTCACGGGCTGGTGGTTGATCTTTCGGCACTTGAACAGGCCAAAGGAATTACAATAGCCGGCATCATTGGTTACTCATCGCTGCGCAATGTCGAGGTCGTTTTTGACTTTGACAATTGGGTTTTGTGGATAGTTCCGCTCGACAGAAAGGGCAATCGAATCGCCAAAATAGAATCTTTCAAAATGGTGGAGTCTTTCAAGCTCAAAATGAGCGGACACATATCTTACATCACTGCCCGTTTCAACGGTAAAAAGCTCCGGCTCGGGATTGACTCCGGCTCAGAGGTGAACATGCTCAACCGCCGCCTGGTGAAACGCAACCGGAGCAACTTCGAAGTTACGGGCCACCTGATCGTGAGGGGACTGGCCGACGAGTACCTGGCCTGTGGCACCGGCACCCTGGAAAACATCGAATTGCAGCCCGGGCAAAAAGCATCATTGGAAGTTGCCCTGGCAGATATGTACCACCTGAACGAGTGCCTGGGGGTGAGCCTCCACGGCCTGCTCGGGGCTCCGTTTCTGATGCAGGGAAAGGTGTCCATCAATTTCAGAAAAAAGCGCCTGTATCTGGGCCAGTCCCTGGAGGAGGGCCTCGCCCGGCAATCGGCCATCGCCGCTGAGCGAAACCTGGTGAGTACTGACAAGTGACCAAAGCAAAAGAGCGGGTACCATGCACATGATACCCGCTCTTCTGTTTTCCGAAGGGAGCTGAATTACAGCATCTCCTGAACAACTTCCTTCACTTCCGGCACCATGCGTTTCAACATGCCCTCGATGCCGGCTTTCAAGGTCACGGTACTCGACGGGCAACCACTGCATGCACCCTGCATGGTCACATATACAACGCCATTGTCATAGGCTTTGAACTCGATGTTGCCACCGTCCATTTCCACGGCCGGTTTCACATAAGCATCTATGAGTTCCTTGATTTTCCGGGCCACTTCACCATCTTCACCAGAGAATTGTTGGGTGGCTTGCTCAGCCCTGAGCCGTGCAGCTTCTTCCTCGAAGCCTTCCTTTATGATTTCCTTTCCTTCGGCAATGTAGTTTTTCAGAAAGTCCTTGATGCGCATCATGATATCTGCCCACTCGTAGTTGGGTTCTTTGGATATCGTCACAAAATTATTGGTGATGTAAACTCCTTTCACAAAGGGCATATCAAACAAAGCGGCTGCCAGGGGCGACCATTTGCGGGCCAGTTCTTCCTCCTGGAAATCAGCCGTTCCTCTGTACAGCATCCTGTTCGTCACAAACTTGAGCGATTCCGGATTGGGCGTCTGCTCTGTGTACAACATTACCGGCGAAGTGGTCTTATTCATGTTGGCAAATTTGACTTGATTCAATCTGTGTCATCAAAAGTTTGACAAAGGTACCAATACCATTGCTTGCGTGTCCAGTCCCTAAACAGCTAATGCCGCAATTCGTTCAGCGCAGTGCAAGGTCTTGCCAGTTCAGACAAACCTCCAGGCCCTTCTGCCGGAAATACGACCTCGTCGAGGGTGCATCCTCATCGCTGAGGGCCAGTACGAAATCACCGCCCCAGGCCCCCAACGACTTTACCGCCCCGGGGAAATCGGGGAACAAGCGGGAGCGCACAGGCACTCTTGCCAGAAAAGACCCCACGAGTTTTTCGTGTTCCGAAATGACCGCTTGCAAGTCCCCGGGGGTACCAGCCGACAACCACCTTTCGGTCAGGAGATCGATCTGCGCAATTACATCCTCAGTGGGCGTGCCTCGCTTCCTGAATCTGGCGATCTCTTTCCGGCTGTCCTGCTTTTGCCCCAGATAGACAAACCACAATTGCGAAGCGAAGGAAGGGGTGTAGTTCACTTCCTGCCAGTCAGGCTTCCCGCCTTTCAACTGATAGATCAGCGGGGCTGCCGCCCCCGCACAGGCGATGTCGTAACCGGAACCCCCAAAGGTTTTGAACTGCAATTCAAAAGGATCAACGCCCACCCATTTTGCGACGAGCCAAACCAGCGTAGAACTGGTTCCCAGCCCCCACTCCCGCGGGAAATCCAGCCGGGTGATAACTTCAAAGCTTTTTTGCGACGAAAAAAAATCCGGCCGGGCTGCGGCGGCATTGTGAAGGAGCAACTGCAAGCTGCCAGCAATCTTCTCATCAGTAGCTTCCAGGAGCTGCAAATCGGGAAGTGAAAATGAGGCACCAAACCATTCATTCCCATTTGCATCAAGGCTTTTCCAGGCCAGGTTGTTTCCTTCGGGAAATGCCAAAACAGACAGGCGCTGGCCTTTGGCAAGGGGGATGGCCAGGGCTTTGGCCCCGTTCAGAACAAAGTACTCTCCGGTGAGGAGGAACTTTCCGTGAGCGAGCAGTTCTTTCATACTTCTACTTCGCTCCGCAATTTTTCGAGGGCTTCCCTTACGGCTGTGAAAGAAATTGTTTTGTCCAGGAAAGCTTTCCTGATGGCATCGGCCTCTTTTTCGGAAGCGCCGAGCTGGATCAGGATATTGGTGAGGTGCATTTTCATGTGCCCGCTTTGGATGCCGGTGGTCACCAGGGAGCGGAGCGCTGCAAAATTCTGGGCGAGGCCCACGGCTGCTACCACCTGCATCAGCTCTTCGGCAGAGGGGTTGCCGAGCAGTTCCAGCGAGCGCTTAGCCATGGGGTGCAGGCTGGTAAGCCCCCCCACTGTGCCCAATGCCAGGGGCACTTCCAGCCAAAACCGGAACACACCGCCCTCCAGACTGCAATCGCTCAGGCTCCGGTACAGGCCGTCTTTTGCGGCATAGGTGTGGCCACAGGCCTCCACTGCCCGGAAGTCATTGCCGGTAGCCAGCACCACCGCATCTATCCCATTGAAAATGCCTTTGTTGTGGGTGGTAGCACGGTATGGGTCTATATGGGCAATTCGGACCGCTTTGTAAAACTTGTTCGCAAAGGTACTGGCGTCCATTCCGCCGGGGAAGGTTCCCAGGTCCTCGATCTTGCATTCCACACTGGCCCTGACCAGACACTCAGGCGTGAAATTGGAAAGGATGGCCATGATGATGTTCAGGTCCCGCTCGTCTTCGTCAAAGACCGGATGCGATGCCAGAAACTGGTCCAGGGTTTTGGAGAATTGCTCCAGCACGGAGTTGATAAAATTGGCGCCCATGCTGTCGCAGGTTTCAAAGGTGGCCCTCAGCTGGTAATAGCCCTTTTCTTCAGCAGTCATGTCCACCAGTTGGATGTGGTCAATGCCGCCACCCCGTTTTTCCATATTGGCGGTGATGGGGGCCGCATCCTTTCGCAGGGTCGCCTCCAGTTCCGGAAATACACTTTGCAGTTTCTCCAGTTTACCAGACCAGGTAAAGTGCACCTGCCCTACTTTTTTTGTACCGGGAACCTCGGTTTTGATGCCTCCCCGGTCAAGCCAGAATTTGGCGGCACTGCTGGCTGCTGCCACCACCGAACTCTCCTCAATGACCATGGGAACCACATAGGTGCGCCCGTTGATCAGGAAATTCGGAGCCACACAGTAAGGCATCGGGAAGTTGCTGATGGTGTTTTCCGAGAAGCCCTCCAAGAGTTTTTGCTGCTCTTCGTCGTGGTGCCAATAGCTCATCAGCTCCCGCCTGACCAGCTCCGGGTCTTTGAAGAAATTCTCCACCACCCACCTGATCTTGCCCATCTTGGACAATTTCGAAAACCCGGTAATTACCTTTTTGTCGCTCATAATGGCAATGCGATTGGTGATCTTTTCCTGCGCAACTCAAGTCTTCGGAACCAGGTATGCCCGCGCCAGGGCCAGTCCTTCAAGTTGTTGCGAAACGAATCGTTGCAACTGCTCGTAATGGCCTCTGGCATGTTTCAGAAAGGCCGAAGCCTGCCCGTAAACTGCCGGCAAAGTTAGCTTGCTCAGCAGGTAATGCCCATCGAGGAAGTCGGCAATGCCCCCGGAGATGATTACCTGACGGCACTTTACGGCATCGCCAAGTTGCCATACCAATTCGTTGCACATCTTTACCATCTCTTCGGCAGAATGACCCACCCGGGCCAGGGGCAGGTATGCATCGAGTTTTTCCCCGTCGCTTCGCAACAACTCCAGCATGGCGAAATTGGTTCCGCCACTGGCGCCAAAATCAATGGCTGCAAGCGGTAGCCTGAGCAGTGATTCGAGGCTTTTCATCCCGAAGCCCTGGCCTACTTCCTTAACGATGATGGGGTAATCTGCCTGGTTCAAAAGCTCCCCGATGGTCTCGAGCGGTGGCCTGGCAAACCGGTCTCCCTCGGGCTGGAGCCACTCCTGAAAGGGGTTGACATGAACGATCAGTCCGTCTGCCCGCAGCTTGCCCAACATTTCATCTATGCGGCCAACATCGCCTTTTCGTTGCAATTGTTCCACCTGGGCGATCCCCAGGTTGGCAAAAAACGGTAGCGCATCACCGATTATCGGCCGGACATCAAAATCAGCCAAAGCGTCATCGGAATAAAGCAATGAGCGGCAGGAGCCCAGCCCCATACCCATTCCGAACTCAGCACAGGCCCTGGCCAGGTTCTGGTTGATGATGCGGGCCCATTCCGTTCCGCCGGTCATACTGGAAACCCACAGCGGCACTTTCACCGTTTTGCCAAGAAACTCAAATGGAGCCAGGTTGTCCCAGCCCCTGGGGTGGGCAGCCATGAGCGGCTCGTAACAGAACCTCGGATCAATCTCCTTTTCTGTAATTCTGGACTTGAAGGCCAGGGCTATGTGGTCCTGCTTTCTTTCTGAAGAAGTGGGATCTTCATTGGCCAGGCCGGCATTTTTATCAATTCTATCCATTTCAGACATGGGTCAAAGGCTTCGGGCCGCAAGAGCGTGTGCGATGCAAAGGTATTTACAAAATCCTCAGCCTAACAGCAATGCAGGGTTTTGGTTCAGGTCACCCCGGCAGGGTCAGTATTTGATACACACATTTTTAGGCTCCGTGAAAAAGCGGAGTGCTTCAAAGCCGCCTTCCCGGCCAACGCCGGAATGTTTCATCCCGCCAAACGGGGTACGCAAATCCCTCACCATCCAACAGTTGATCCAGACGATTCCGGCCTCTATCTTCTCAGCCAGCCTCGTTGCACGCTGGATATCTTTGGTCCAGATGGTGCTTGACAGGCCGTATTTTACACCGTTGGCCAGTGCCAGTGCTTCTTCTTCCGTGTCAAAAGGCTGGAGGGTAACCACCGGCCCGAAAATTTCCTCCTGGTTGGTCCGGCAGGCATTTGACAAGCCCTCGATCACAGCAGGGCGCATGTAATAACCTTCGGAAAATTCTCCACCAGGATCAACGGTTTGTCCTCCGGTCAGAATGGTGCCGCCTTCCTCACGAGCCAGTTGCACATAGCTGAGCACCTTCTCACGGTGCTGTTTTGACACCAGTGCTCCGAGTTTGGTCTTCTCGTCAAAGGGATTGCCAACGGTGAGCCTTTCAGCCCGCCTGACCAATTCATCCCTGAATTGTTCGTAAACCGGCCGCTGAATATATATCCTCGACCCACAAAGGCATATCTGGCCGTTGTTGCCGAAGGAAGAATGTACGGTGGTGGAAATGGCCTGATCCAGGTCGCAATCTGCAAATACGAGGTTGGGGTTTTTGCCGCCCAGTTCCAGGGAGAGTTTTTTAAACATGGGCGCTGCCGTGGCTGCAAGGTGTTTGCCGGTGGCAGTGCCACCGGTGAAGGAAATGGCTTTTGTGTCGGCGTGTTCCACAATGGCCTGCCCTGCCTTGGGCCCAAGACCATGAACAATGTTCAGCACCCCCGGCGGAAGGCCTGCCTCCTGACACAGCTTTGAGAATAAAAAAGCCGTCATCGGGGTGAGTTCTGATGGCTTGGCCACAACGCAATTGCCCGCAGCCAGGGCCGGAGCAATTTTCCAGGTGAACAGGTACAACGGAAGGTTCCAGGGAGAAATGCAGCCCACCACACCTATTGGCTGCCGGAGGGTGTAGTTGATGGCCTGCCCCTCCATCGGGTGTGACTCTGAACCAAAGTGAAGAATGGCCGTCGCAAAAAAACGGATGTTGGCCTCCGCCCTCGGAATGTCAACACTTGAAGACAGGTGGATTGCCTTTCCTGAATCCCTGCTTTCAGCCTCGGCCAGCATTTGCCGGTTGGCTGCAATCAGACCGGCAATTTTGTTGAGCACCCTGTATCGTTCCTGAATGCCGCAAGTGGACCAGGCTGGAAATGCCGCTTTTGCCGAAGCAACTGCAGCATCAACATCTGCAGCACCGGAATCCGGTATGCGGGAATAGACCTTTCCGGTAGAGGGGTCGTAATTGTCAAGCCATGATTCCGAATGGGCAGCGGTCAATTCGCCACTGATGTAGTTAAGGATGTCCATTGGCCTTTTTGTTGAAAATGTGAGAACAACGGGAAAGCGAAAATACAATTTGAAAGGGGAGGCAGCACGAATTCATGCTGCCGAAAAGTAAAAAAGGGTTCAGACAAGAATGCCTGAACCCTTTTTGGTTGTATAAACCGGAAGATCAATAAGACCAAAGGTCGTGTTCGAAATTGAAGATGTCTTGTTTGATCTTATCTGCTTCCAAAAGGAGGTCAACACCAGAAAGGTAATCCTGCAGACGGCGGTCCCTGACGTTGCTCTCCTTGTAAATGTAACTGGAGAAATACCGGATTTCCATGAGGTCCTCCCAGGTCATCGGACTTGCATCGTTGCCGATGTTGAAGACTCGCTCTTTGGCAAGGATTTCACGGGCTTCCGGATAGTACACCCAGAACATGGGCTTTTCATAGCGGAAGTTGCCCTGGTCATCGAGCACATCCAGAAGTGGGGCAATTCCCAGGATACGTACCTGCATGGTGGAAGTTTCTTCGTCAAAAAACCAGATCTCTTTGATACGAAAACGCTTTACGTCCTCCGGATTGAGGTCATTGCGCACCACCTGAATTTGCTCCTCATAGGTTTCAGGGTCGAAGGTGATTACCGTGTCAACACTGGCACCGATAGAGGCCACTTCGCTGGGCGTCAGCGGGCTGGTGAATTTGTCATCTTCTGTATTGTAAACAGTGATTTCACCGTTGATAGCCGCATCCATCAAAATGGAAAAGAACGGACGCTCAGGATAGGCAAAAGGCAAATTCATTTTTTCCCTGATGTCAATTACCCGCCAGATGCGCTTCTCCCAGAAGATGTCCGCTTCGCGAACGTGGTCATAGGGAAGAACCCGTTTCTCAACGGTGGTTCTTTTTTCGACGATGTCATCGAGGGGTTGGTTGGCTCCGGGGTCACTTGATTCTGTCAGAATATTGGTGGGTTGCTGGGCAACCACGGTAATTGAGAAGAACAGAAGCAAACCCAATCCGAGTACTTTCAAAGCGATTTTCATTTTTGCAAAGGAATTTGAAACACAAAACTAACTACCGGGAATGAACTGTAGATACCCGGTAGTTAGTATTTTCAAAATGAACTTTATTTGATACGGAAGACCAATGAGTTGATCTTACGTCCGGCTTTGTCACCCGGGCAGCGCGCTTTCACATTTTCGAAGTAGAAAATGTCACCGGGTTTGGCCGAGCGAACAAGGTTGGCGGCTTTGCCTTTGAAGGATCCGCCCTGGTTCGCAGCTTCAACGGGGTCTGCACGCTTGCTGACTTTCACGAGGTTGAAACCCTGGATATTGCAGCGTGCGTCGAAATCGAAGTTGTCAAGCCAGGCTATCAGGCCCTTTTGAACTTTGAATTCGCCGTTGCCCATTGATCCGTCCTCTTTGTTTCCAAGACGGGCAACCGGGTCAGGAATACGCTTTACACGGAATTGCTTTCTGGCATTTATCCCACCACCGGAAGCAATGATGTAGCACTGGTCTGTAGGCTTGGTAACGGTTACCTCAAAAGTATTGGAGCCCGTGCGCTTCAAGGTTCCTCCGCCACCTTCAATGCTCACCCGCAGGTCATTACTGCTCACACCGGCAGCAGACACTGAAATCGGATTGGTAACCCCGATGTAGAAAACATTCATCTTGTCGGCAGAAATGGCGACTGAACGCTCACCAACTTCGTAGGAGAACTCTTTCTTGTAGGACTTCACCTCACCGGTAAGCGGGTTGGTTACCTGAATTTCTACGTTGTACTTGTTCTGGCCAAGGCGACTGGCAGTGGCTTCCCAGGTGGCTTTACCATCCTTAACCGGCAGGGGTCTGCCGTTTACCAAAATTCGGGTGTTGTCACCTGCGGAGGTGCTGTAGGCACTCAAGAAAACGTCAGCAACGTATTTCTCACCTTTAACCACATAGCCGGTTGAGGCAGAGATAACAGGCTCGAAAGCGTCGAATTTGATCTCTTCACCACTGACTTTCTTGAACAGGTGGTTGAGTACAGTGGTTCCGGAAGCCTTGGCATCCGCCTGAATTTTGGTCAGGAGGGGAAATACAGCTGCAACAGGCATCTGGCGAAACTTCCAGTCAGCCCAGCTGGATTTTTTGTCAACGGAAGACTCTTTCCAGTCTTCTTCCACTTTCAGGGGGATGGATTTGGATATTTCAGGATCGTTTTCAACAAGTGCCAGGAGTTTTTGCCTGGTCTCATTGATTTTGCGTTCCAGTTCAAAACCAACACCTTTTGGATTTTTGGAATCACCACCTTCACCCAGAACGAACATACGGGTGGTAATGTCCTTGTCTTTCATGCGCTTGGGCATCTCAGGGTGCCCTTCTTTGGGGCCGCCTGCGGCATCAAAAAGGTCTTGCCAGAGCTTGCCGACATAAGCCGTAAATTCTTCAACGATCTGGCTGGCTTCAATCGCCGCCTGGCGATAAGCCTCATTTTGCTCGTTTTTATACGCGTCAGCTTGCTTGTTGATGTTTGAAAGGATCTGCTGGTTGGTTTTCTCAACGATTTCGTTACTGTTCTTCAAACCTTTGTCCAGAGAGAAGAAAGCATTCATGACCTCAGCAGAAACGTTCAGGGCCAACAACGCTGTGAGAACCAGGTACATCAGGTTGATCATCAGCTGCCGCGGTTCCTTAGGAATGGACATGTGTTTCTTGTTTTATGAATGAAAAAGAAAAGTGAACGTCTAACAGCTCGGACCTCTTTGTTCAGGCCTTGCTGTTGATCCAATTTGGGAATTAACCTCTGAAGCTGGTAGCCATTGCGTTGAGCATGCTTCCGTAAACATTGTTCAGGTTGGACAAATTGGTGTTCAATTCAGCGAGCTGCGATTTGTAAGATTTGGTGTCTTCCAAAGAATCACTCAAATCAGACATGGCCTCGTTGAGCTTGGTGTAGAAGTTGTTCATCGCCTTGATCTGCTCGCTCGTTCCTGAGAAGTCAACTTCCTGCAAGGCTTTTAGCGAGGATAGATTTTTTGACATGGATTGCAGCTCGGTGAGCATTCCGCCAAGTTGTGCCTCGATCACATCACCGTGGAGTGGTGTTCCCAGGTCAGCCTGAGGGCCTGCTGTGAGCGGTTGCAGTTGTGCGTGATAGTCATCCAATCCTGGGTAGAGTTTGTCCCAGTAATAGTCTGGCTCAGGACCAATAAGGCCGAGGAACAGAAAGATAAATGCCTCTGTGCTCAATCCAACGATGAGCGCGGTACTGGCCCAGGGCCAACTTTCAAGTTTTGCAAGTGCCCCCATCAATACTACAGCGGCACCTACACCAATCACCAGGTTCTTGAAATACTTGAATCCTTTAGTCTTTACGAAACTCATTTTAGAAATCGTTTTAAAAAGGTTAGCTAAACGGTTAGTGAAGCGTGGGAGTCAGAAAAATTCCCTCTCGTATAATGCACCGTAGAAGAAAGGTAACACGCTGTTTGTGGTAGAAAGGGAATAATTTTTTGCCCATCGAAAAGGTTGCAAAATTTTTAGCGACGCAAAAATAACAGAAATGGATAGCTGGCAAACCGGCTATCCATTTCTGTGAAAGTTTTTTTTGGCGTTTAGAAGTCATTTATTGACCGGCCAAGGAATGTGAGGGCACAACGGAACCCAATGTAGGATTTGGTGGTATCCTGGTATTCCCAGTTGCGGGTTCCGGTTTGAAGGAAGAATGCGATGTCTTTCCAAGAGCCACCGCGAATCACTTTGCGCTTGTAGGCTTCCGGATCGTCATCTTTCGCATCATAGCGGATATCAGGGTTCAAATCGTGAACGAAAGAATAGGCATTTTCATAAAAAGCCGAAGAAGTCCATTCAGACACATTACCCGACATGTTGTAAAGCCCGTAATCATTGGGGAAGTAAGCATCAGCTTTTACCGTGTACTGGCCACCGTCTTCCGGATAGTTGCCACGGCCAGGCTTGAAGTTGGCCAGCAAGCAGCCTTTTGCATTGCGGAGGTAATAACCACCCCATGGATACGGAGCCAGGGCGTGTCCTCCTCTTGCAGCGTATTCCCACTCGTGTTCTGTGGGCAGACGGAAGTCTTCGGAGTTGATGCCGTCGTTGCGAACTGATTGGTAGGTGTCCCAAAGTTTGGTGCGCCAGTAGGTGAAGGCATTGGCCATGTGCCAGTTGACACCTACGACGGGATAATCATCGAAAGCCGGGTGCCAGAAATAGTTGCGGGTATATGGCTCATTGTAGGAGTAGGCAAAGTCGCGAACCCAAACAAGTGTATCGGGATACACATTGATCTTCTTGCGTTTGATGAAAGAAGTGCGGGGAGATTTGCCGTGGTCATGGGCGGCGGCCTGCCAATCGAACCATTCGTATTCGTAAACGAGCTTGCTCACATCAAGCTCTTTGCGGCCAGCGAAACGATCTTCTCCCTGGTAGTACAGGTCTTCGAGGGTTTCGTCGGCCCAGTCGATTTCGTATTCCCAGTCAATCCTTTCGTCACCGGTTACGGGGTCCTCGTAGAAATGATCGAGGTATGAGTGAGCGATTGAGTCCCGCACCCAGTACACAAATTGACGGTATTCGTTGTTGGTGATTTCCGTGTCATCCATGTAAAAACCGGTGATCGAGATGGTCTTTGATCGTTGAATGAACGTGTTTGAGATGTCCTGGTCACTGGGTCCTATGTGCAAGGTTCCGGAAGGAATGTAAACCATTCCGTAAGGGTTGATACCTTTCCAGGTTGGGCGATCGAGAACGCCGGTCAACTGACCGGATTCCTGCGTTCCACAAGATGAAAGGTAAGTTGCAAGGACAAGCAACACAAGCGAGGATTGAAGTAGTCTTTTCATGTTAACACCCGAGTTTTCCATCTTTTTTGAAAAAGAGGCGGTAAAAATAGCTGTTTACGAATGAATAAAAACAAGATAGCCCGAAATATGGCAAATGGCCGGCAAAATTAACATTTTGCGGGCTTTGAACGACACCTGTTTTTGGCTTAGTGTGTTTTTCCAATTTTTTATTCGGAATGCATTGGAACAACACGATGTCAAAGCTCACTACAGTGATCTGGGGTTGTAAATGATAACCGGAGGCCGGCCCTGACCAATGGGTTTGTTTAGGTTGTAGTTAAGGAGAATTTCATGGGTACCGTTGCTGACGGTATTGAGCGAAGAACTTGTCATGTCAAAAGAATAGCCCAAAGATAGTTTTTCGCTCAACTTTATCCCAGTCAAAATCACAATTGCATCTTGCGTTTCAGAATTATACCCTCTGTACGAAGCTCCGGCAAAGATGTTTTCCCGAAACCTGAGCAAAGCTGAAAAATCTGCCTGGGTCTGCTCGCCGGTGCTTTTCAGCAGTACGGAAGGCTCCAATTGGAAATCATCTGTTAGCTGCAAACGGTATTTCAGAAAAGCGAAGAAAGTTCTGTCGGGCTTGAACCGGATATCGCCCATGTCTATCGCGGTCTCTGACAAATTTAACACCGACAGGCCCGCGTCCAGGTTGCCACTCCTGAAAAACACCCCTGCATTGAATGCCAATCCTGCTCCGGAATGCAGGCCGGTGCTCAGGATCGGATCCTGATGATCAATTGGATTGCCCTCGTCATCCAGAATGGTGCCGGGGGTTCGCACAAGTGAACCATCCAATTCCCTTTGCAAGAAGCCGGCCGACAAACCAAGGGAGAGAGACCCGGTGCCGGTAGGTACCGAGTAGGAATAAGAGCCAAAAACGCCGGTTCTTTTCCAGGAGCCTGTGTTTTCGCTTTCGAGAGAGATGCCAAGCCCTCCACCAAATAAGTAAAGCGGGCTGTGGGCATTCAACGATCTCGTTTCCGGGGCTCCTTCCAGCCCCACCCACTGGCTCCGGTAAACACCGGTGAGGCTGAGGGAGTTGTCGTAGCCTGCATAAGCGGGGTTGAAAGCAAAGGGATTCAACATGTACATGCTGTACTGGGTGGCTTGTTGCGCCGAGGCGCTAACAATAACAATGGTTGACAGTAACAGTGTAAAAATAATCCTCATGTTGCACCACTTTGAATAATAGCAGCCCATCGGGCATGCTTTCTTGCTGAACGGGTCAGGAAGGTACACTTTGCTTTTGACTCAAAATCAAAGTGTCAAATTCCTCAAGTGATCTAACGGGGCGCTGACAAGCGTAGTCTTGACATACATATATTAATGTGTCGCCATCGGCAGATGTTCTGTTTTCCAACAAGGGGTACTCGTCATTTTCACCTGCCGAACCCATGACAACTGCATGTGGAAGGTAACGGGACAGAATGCTGTGGGTCATTTCGGGGAAGCCACTGCCCACAACGCCAATTTCAAAAAAGCCTTTTACCTCCCCCATCAATGCAAACGCCCAGTTGCCGAAAGCCGTGGGGAATTTCCCGATGGAATCCCTCAGTGCATAAATCATGTCTGTTGCAAGGCGCCGGTATTCCTCATTTCCAGTCAAAATACCAAGACGCTGCAAATTGCGAACCATCGTGGAGTTTCCGGAAGGCGTTGCGCTGTCGTAGAAATCTTTTTTTCTGACGGGCAGATCAGCTTGTGAAGCGGATGTAAAATAGAACAATTTGTCTTTGCCGTCAAGAAATTCACTGATTACATGGGCTGCATAGCGCCTGGCTTGCAAAAGCCATTGTTCTTCCTGGGTCACTTCAAAGGCGGTCAGAAGCGCATCTGTCAAGAAGGCATAGTCATCCAAATTGGCTTCGTAGGCGGCCTTTCCATCTTTGAAAGTGTGGTACAACTTTAAGCCGTCAGGCTGGAGGAAGTTTTCAAGAATAAAATCCAGCGCCCGAAGGGCCATCTGTTTGTGCGCCTCATTACCGAAGGCGGCATAGGAATTCAGCCAGGCTTTGACCATCAGGGCATTCCAGTCCAGCAACAGCTTGTCATCCAGGCCGGGTCGGACCCGCTTTGAGCGAGCCTTCAGCAGCTTCGCTTTTGCTGTTCTGAGCGCCTGCTGATCTACCCGCAGTTCCTCAATTGCCTCTGAAGAAGGGGATTTGTAAAGGATGTTGGTTCCTTCCCAGTTGCCTTCCTTTTTTACGTTGTACAGTTCCTTAAACCAATCTGCATCCGGCCCAAGCAGTTCATCAATTTCACCGGCTGACCATACATAGAACTTGCCCTCCACCCCTTCAGAATCCGCATCCAGTGCAGAATAGAATCCGCCGTCCGGGTGGGTCATTTCCCTTCTGACCCACTCCAGGGTTTCTTCCGTAAGCTCGCGGTAATCTTCATTTTTGGTGACCTTCCATGCTTCTGAGTACAGGGAAACCAACAGGGCATTGTCGTAAAGCATTTTTTCGAAATGCGGCACCTTCCATCCCGCATCGGTTGAATACCTGGCAAATCCACCTCCGACATGGTCATAAATTCCACCGGCAGCCATGTGGTTCAGGCTTTTTTCCACATGCGCCGAGGCATCCTCGTTTCCGAAATAAAAATGATACGCCAGCATGTAGCTGAGCGCCATTGTGGAAGGAAACTTTGGGGCATGCTCAAAACCGCCGTTGGCCTTGTCGGCCTTTTCATACAATTTGCGGAATATGGCGTGGAGTTTTTCTTCGGAAAAAGGGCAGGACTCAGACTCAACCTTGATTCGGGATGACAGCGACGCCCCGTCTGATTTTTCTATGATCCCGAAAAGGCGCTGTGCCTGGTCTTCCACTTTTTCACGGTGATGCTGCCAGGTGTGAGAAAGGTTCATCAGCACCTGCAACCACGAGGGCCGTCCGTGAGCTGGCATGGGCGGATAATAGGTGCCGGCGTAAAAGGGCTTCAGGTCGGGCGTCAGAAAAACATTCAGTGGCCAGCCGCCTCGCCCGGTCAGTATCTGGCAGGCCTCCATGTAGATCTGATCCACGTCGGGGCGTTCTTCCCGGTCCACTTTGATGCAGACAAAGTGCGTGTTCATGAACTCCGCAACTTCTTTGTCTTCAAAACTTTCCCGTTCCATCACATGGCACCAGTGGCAGGTGCTGTAGCCGATACTTACCAGAATGGGCTTGTCCTCCCTTTTCGCTTTTTCAAATGCCTCCGGCTTCCACGCATACCAGTCAACCGGGTTGTTGGCATGCTGAAGCAGATAGGGGGAAGTCTCGTGTTGAAGTCTGTTCATTCAGCGAGTTTTATTGGAAGACTTTTGGAATATGGTTGCGGGTGAAGATGAGTAGCACTTGCAAAAACGGCAGATAACACTAAAAGTTGAGGGGGAGCTACACGAATGTGCCTCCCCCTCATAAATGGTATTCTTTCAAAACAATGCTTACATGTTTCTGCGATACTGGCCACCCACCTCGAACAAGGCCTGGGTGATCTGCCCCAGTGAGCAATACTTCACTGTCTCCATCAGGGTTTCGAAGATATTGTGGTTGTGAAGGGCAGCCTCCTGCAATTTCTTCAAAGCGCGGGCTCCTTTCTCGCCACTGGCCTTTCTCAGGTTTTCAACCGTTGCTATTTGTGCTTTCTTTTCTTCTTCCGTTGATCTGATCACTTCTTTCGGAACAATGGTGGGAGAACCTTCCTTTGACAGGAAAGTATTCACACCGATGATGGGGTACTCGCCCGTGTGCTTCAGGTGCTCATAGAAGAGGCTCTCTTCCTGAATTTTGCTGCGCTGGTACATGGTTTCCATGGCGCCCAACACACCGCCGCGTTCCGTAATCCTGTCGAACTCTGCCAGGACCGCTTCTTCCACCAGTTCCGTCAACTCCTCGATGATGAAAGAGCCCTGGAGCGGGTTCTCGTTTTTGGCCAGGCCCAGCTCGTGGTTGATGATGAGTTGAATGGCCACCGCCCTGCGCACGCTTTCTTCGGTGGGCGTGGTGATGGCCTCATCATAGGCGTTGGTGTGCAGGGAGTTGCAGTTGTCATAAATGGCGTAGAGCGCCTGCAGTGTGGTGCGGATGTCGTTGAAATCAATCTCCTGAGCGTGCAGGCTGCGGCCACTGGTTTGGATGTGGTACTTCAGCAATTGCGAGCGCTCATTCGCACCGTATTTATGCCTCAGGGCTTTGGCCCAAATGCGGCGGGCCACCCGCCCGATGACGGAGTATTCGGGGTCCAGTCCGTTTGAGAAGAAAAATGACAGGTTGCGTGCAAAGTCATCTATACTCATTCCCCGGCTCAGGTAGTACTCCACATAGGTGAAACCGTTGGCCAGCGTGAAAGCCAGTTGGGTGATGGGGTTGGCCCCCGCCTCCGCAATGTGGTAGCCGGAAATTGAGACGGAATAAAAGTTTCTGACATCGTTCCGGATGAAGTACTCCTGCACATCCCCCATCAATTTAAGGGAGAACTCCGTGCTGAAAATGCAGGTATTCTGTGCCTGGTCTTCTTTCAGGATGTCGGCCTGCACAGTGCCTCGTACGGCGCTCAGTGCTTTGGCTTTCAGTTCGTTGTAAACATCAGCAGGCAGTACCTGGTCGCCGCTTAAGCCCAACAGCATGAGGCCCAGGCCATCGTTACCCTTCGGCAAATCACCCCTGTAGGCAGGCCGTGGCAGTCCCTTGTCGTCGTAAAGTTCCGTCAATTTGGCCTCTACCTTGTCCTCCAGGCCATGCTCACGGATGTACTTTTCGCATTGCTGGTCAATGGCGGCGTTCATGAAAAAAGCGGCCATGGTGGCGGCAGGCCCGTTGATGGTCATACTGACCGAAGTGCGGGGGTCGCAAAGATCAAAGCCGGAATAGAGCTTTTTGGCGTCATCGAGGCAGCACACGCTGACGCCGCTGTTGCCGATCTTACCGTAAATATCGGGGCGCTTGTGCGGGTCCTCGCCGTAGAGGGTCACGCTGTCGAAGGCGGTGGACAGGCGGTTGGCGGGCATGCCGTAACTCAGGTAATGGAAGCGCCTGTTGGTGCGTTCCGGGCTGCCCTCACCGGCAAACATCCGGGTGGGGTCTTCCCCTTTGCGTTTGAAAGGATAAACTCCTGCCGTGTAGGGAAACTCGCCGGGCACATTTTCCTGCAAACACCAACGGATGATCTCGCCCCAGTCTTTGAATCTGGGAAGAACAACCCTGGGAATTTTGGTTCCGGAAAGTGATTTCCACTTCGTCGGAACCTTGATCTCTTTGCCCCTGACCTTGTACACAAATTCGTCAGAAGCGTAGTTGGCTTTTTTAGCCTCCCAGCCCTGAAGCAAGTCCCAAAGGTCGGAGTCAAATTTGCGCTTCAATTGGTCAAACTGCCCGAGGAGTGCTTCGACAATTTCCTTGTTTTCCGAAGGAAGAGAAACCTGCTCCCGGCCCTGCAACTGATCGGGCCCGCCCAGGTGTTTGATGGTTTCGTTGATGGAGAACATTTTCCGGGCAAGCCCTGATTGCTTTTCTGCCCAATCGTCGTACCGGCGGTTGTTCTCGGCTATTTCAGAAAGATAGCGCACCCGTTGCGGCGGGATAATGTAGATCTTCTCGCTCATCTCCTCGGGGGCGTGGAAATTGCTCTCGAGGTCAGCCCCTGTTTTTTCACGGATCAATGCCATCAGGCGGGTGTACAGCACATTGGTGCCTGCGTCGTTGAATTGCGCAGCGATGGTGCCAAACACCGGCATTTCCTCCGGCTTTTTATCGAAAAGCATGTGTGCACGCTGGTACTGTTTGCGCACATCCCGAAGGGCATCCAGGGCTCCCCGCTTGTCAAATTTGTTGATGGCGATGATGTCGGCAAAGTCAATCATGTCAATCTTCTCCAACTGCGTGGCGGCACCAAACTCGGGCGTCATCACATACATGGCCACATCGGAGTGGTCAACGATCTCGGTGTCAGACTGACCGATGCCACTGGTTTCCAGAATGACGAAGTCATAACCGGCGGCTTTGAGGATTTCAACGACGTAGTCAATGTGTTTTGACAGGGAGATGTTGCTCTGGCGGGTAGCCAGCGAGCGCATGAAAACCCGCTCGTTGTTGACGGCATTCATGCGGATGCGATCACCTAAAAGGGCTCCCCCGCTTTTCCGCTTGCTGGGGTCAACGGAAACGATGGCGAGGGACTTGTCGGGAAAGTCGAGCAGGAAGCGCCTCATCAACTCATCCACCAGGCTGGACTTACCGGCTCCACCCGTACCCGTCACGCCCAGAACGGGGCTTTTTTGCAATTCAGGGTGCTGTTTGAAGATGCTCAGCAACTGCGGGCGGATGGCTTTTTCAAAAGCTTCCGGGTCGTTTTCGGCGAGGGTGATCAGGTGGGCGATGGCAATGGGGTCTTTCTTCTGAAAGCGCTGCACTTCGCCGTTCGGGGAGGTCACGGTTTTAAAATCGCATTGTTTCAGCACGTCGTTGATCATGCCCTGGAGGCCCAGTTTCCGGCCATCGTCGGGGGAGTAAATACGGCTGATACCGTACTTCTGCAATTCCTCGATTTCTTCGGGCAATATGGTGCCCCCGCCTCCGCCAAAAACCTTGATGTGGCCGGCACCCCGCTCTTTGAGCAGGTCATACATGTATTTGAAAAACTCCATGTGGCCGCCCTGGTAGCTGGTCACGGCGATGCCCTGGGCATCTTCCTGGATGGCGGCATTGACGATTTCCTGAACGGAGCGGTTGTGCCCCAGGTGGATGACCTCGGCACCCGAGGCCTGCATGATTCGCCGCATGATGTTGATGGCAGCGTCGTGGCCGTCAAAGAGGCTGGCTGCGGTTACGATGCGAACTTTATTCTTCGGGTGGTAGGGTTTTACCTCTTTCATCAGAAGTGCTGGTTTTACTTGATCTTTCGCATTTTTTCCGTCGGAAAAAACGAGATTTGGCTTTTGGTCAAAAACAAAGAACAGTTGAGCATCCGGCTTTCGGGGAGCGGTCAAAATTACGAAAAAAGCCCCGCCTGAAGGTCTGCCCACCCAAGCCTCCATGTCATGAAAAATGTCACTTGTGCTTTCCTCGTCGTGCTGACGCTATTCGCCTGCCAAAGCCCGCCCGCAGCCGATGCCATCGTGATCAACGCCAACATCTGGACGGGCAACCCGGAACAACCCACAGCCACGGCCCTGGCCATTGCTGATGGAAGAATTGTTGCCGCAGGCGACGAGAATGAGATCGGGGAATGGGCGGACGCAGCTACTGAAATCATTGACCTGAATGGACATTTCGTAACGCCCGGATTCATTGACAACCACACCCACTTTCTCGGTGGAGGTCACAACCTGGCCGGTGTCCGGCTCCGGAACGCCGCCACACCCGCTGAATTTATCCGAAGGATCAGGGACTATGCCGCCACATTGCCGCCAGGCGAATGGATAACCGGCGGCGAATGGGACCACGAGGCCTGGGGTGGAGAGCTGCCCCGGAAGGAATGGATTGACAGCATTACGCCCGACAACCCCGTTTTTGTCAGCCGGCTGGACGGCCACATGGCCCTGGCCAACAGCCTGACACTTGAGCTTGCCGGCATCACCCCTGCCAGCGTTTCGCCCGAAGGCGGAACCATCGTAAAAGACCCTGCCAACGGCCAACCCACCGGCATTCTGAAAGACGAGGCCATGAACCCCGTGTACCGGGTCATGCCCGATCCCGGCAAGGCCGTTTTCGATGAAATGTTCAACAGGGCGCAGGCCCATGCCTTGTCGTTGGGTGTGACGCAGGTGCACGACGTGGGTAGCTACGGCGGCTGGCCCGACCTGAACACCTACCAACGGGCCAAAGCTGACGGCAGGCTGAACATGAGGATTTACGCCTTTGTGCCTTTGGCAAGCTGGCAACGACTGTCGCAATACATCGCAGAAAATGGGCGCGGCGACGACCGGCTTCGCTGGGGCGGGCTGAAGGGCTTTGTGGATGGCTCATTGGGCAGCACCACCGCCTGGTTTTATGAGCCGTACAACGACGAGCCCGGCACCAGCGGCTTCCCGGTCACGGACACCCTCTTGCTGCGCAGGCTGATACTCCAGGCCGACAGCGCCGGCCTGCACCTGGCCATCCATGCCATCGGCGACAGGGCCAACGACTGGCTGCTGGATGTTTTTGCCGAAGCAAGCGAAAGGAACCCAGCCCATGCCCAAAGGCGGTTCAGGATTGAGCATGCCCAGCACCTGAGTCCGGCAGCCATTGGCCGTTTCGCTTCGCAAAATGTCATCCCGTCCATGCAGCCCTACCACGCCATTGACGACGGCCGCTGGGCGGAAAAGCGCATAGGCCCCGAACGCATCAAAACCACCTACGCATTCCGGTCTTTGCTGGATGCCGGCGCCCGGCTCACCTTCGGGTCAGACTGGACAGTGGCTCCGCTTTCACCGCTCGAGGGAATTTTTGCCGCCGTTACCCGGCGCACACTCGATGGCAAAAACCCCGGTGGCTGGGTTCCGGAACAAAAAATCACAGTGGAAGAGGCGCTGAGGTGTTACACGGCCAACAACGCCTACGCCGGTTTTCAGGAAGAAAAGCTGGGCATGCTGAAGCCGGGAATGCTCGCTGATTTTGTCGTCCTGTCGGACAACTTGCTGAAGATTCCACCCGAAGACATCGCCGGGGTGACAGTCCTGCGAACCTTTGTGGATGGCAAGGAAGTTTTCCGAAGGAATGAGTAATTTCATGCCCTTGTAAAACCGGTCTTCACAAACCTGCAATTCATCCGACCATGAAAAGAAGAACCTTTCTCCAGACTTCCGCCATCCTTGCCGGAGCTTCCATGATACCCTCCCGCCAGTTGCTCGCATCCATCCTCTTTGACAGTGGCGAGATGCACCCGCTTAGACGGAATACCGGCTTTTACACGGAAAGGGGCGGCACCATTGGCTGGCTGCTCACCAAAGAGCACCTGGTGGTGGTGGACACCCAATTCAAACCCCAGGCCGAGAACCTGCTGGCCATTCTGAGGGAAACCAACGAAAACCCACTCGACCTGCTGGTGAATACCCACCACCACCGCGACCACACTTCCGGAAACATTGCCTTCAAGGGCATTGTGAAAGTGCACGTGGCGCACCAAAATTCCTACAACAACCAAAAAAGGGTGGCCGAAGCGCGAAACAACCTGGCCAACGAACTGCTGCCGGACACCACTTTCGACAGCGAAAAATGGCACACCAAAGTGGGCGATGAATCCATCACACTGCACTATGCCGGCCCCGCCCACACCAACGGCGACGCCATGGTGCACTTCGAGAACGCCAACATCGTGCACATGGGCGACCTGGTATTCAACCGCCGATTCCCCTACATCGACAAAAGCGCCGGCGCCCACATCGGCAACTGGGTGAAAGTGCTGCAAAAAGCCCGCTCAATGTTTGACGATGAGGCTATTTTCCTCTTCGGACATTCCGACAACGGCTACCCTGTGAAGGGTGGGAAGGACGACCTGGTGGCCTTTGAAAACTACCTCAGCAATTTGCTGGAGTTCGTGAACAAGGCCGTGAAAGAAGGCAAGACCCTCGACGAGCTGAAAGCAACTGTCACTGAAATCCCCGGAGCTCCCGAATGGAAGGGCGACGGCATCTCCCGCAGCCTGGATGCCGCCTGGGTGGAGGTGGTGGAGGGGAAATGAAATATCAGTGGAGTGCAAGAGGTTGAGAGGGGTTGGGAGGGATTGAGAGGGCTATCGATTACCCACAACTCCCCATCCCATAGGGAAATGCCTTTGCAACCCGACTTCATTGATTGTGAAAAGAAACATTTTATACCCTGTTGCCTAAGCTGCGGCAAAATGCTGTGATGACATCAGCCATCTTGTAACCCGCTGTTTAAACGGCGGGAATCATGCCAGCACCCCTGCCCACATCTAACTTCTATTCAAAACATCACATCAGGAATGGCTTTAGCCCAAAATCGGGATGTGAATTGAAATTGATGCTGATGCTCTGTAAAGATGTTTGATGTGATTGGGGGTTAATCCGCTAACCCCTCGTTGAAACAAGGGGTTTCAAGATGTTTGATGGGGTAGAGGATGCTTTTTCAAGCCTCGGTTACGTCATGAGTCAGAGCTCTCAGAACCGGAATGATGGATTTGTGGGTAATGGATAGCCTTCAACCTTACGAGGTACCTAAAACCTCGTAGGGTTTACCCCACCCCATTTACCGAAGGAAAAAGCCCTCCTGAAAGATATCCTCCTCATCCAGCACGAGTTCGTTGAATCCGGAAACCCAGGCATCGCCAAAGACCCTGGGGACGACCGCCTGAAAGGGTCCAAAACTCACTTCTGACCGCACTTCCACTTCCATCACGGATCCTGTGATGCTTTCGATGGCAATTCGCTCGCCGGTTTTCAATTCGCCCCTGGCAAAATGGATGGCGGCCCTGCCCGACACCCCGCTGCCTGTGGCCGAGCGATCAACTTCGCCGTCGGCAAAAACACAGACATTCCGGCTGTGGATGCCCCTCTTACCGGAAGGCTCGATGAATATGGTTCCGTAAAGAAAGTTCAGGTCTTCCTCAAAAGGATGTGCCAGCGACCGGGAGGCGGCCACCGCGTGCTTGATTTCCCTGCCCAGCCGGATGATCTCCCGGTAGTTGGCGGCACTGAGCGACAGGCCCGCCTGGCGGGCATCCACATAGGCGTAAAAAGCGCCGCCAAAGGCCAGGTCGTAAACCACCTTTCTGCCGTCCGGCAACCGGACTTGCTGATCCAGGGCCTGCACAAAAGCAGGAACGTTGTCGAAATACACTTTGCCGGGCTTACCATCCTTCGCTTCGCAATAAGCCGTCAATTGACCACAAGGTGCGTCAATTCCAATTGTTGTAAGGGGTTCCACAACCTCGACCCACTCCATCAGCACGGCCAGTTTTGCAATGGCCAGGGTGGCATGGCCGCACATGGTGCTGTAGCCTTCGTTGTGCAGAAAGAGCACCCCGAAATCACTGTCCGGCCTTTCCGGTGGCAGCAGCAGGCAGCCGTACATATCGGCATGGCCACGGGGCTCCCACATCAGCAATTTGCGGAACCGGTCGTACTCCCCGATCATCTGGCGGCGGTTTGCCAGAATGGTTTTACCGGTCAACGGCGGCGTGCCATCTATGACCACCCGAAGCGGCTCACCGCCTGTGTGCATGTCGATGCAGGTGGCCATGGCGGGCCATTTTGATTTTAGCTTTTGAAGGTCAGTGCTGCGGATTTTTTCAAATGCCCGGCTCATACTTTTTCTTTTTTCTTCGCAAAAAACCAGGTGGCTGCGGCCAGGTCTTCCAGGGCGTATCCCACCGACTTGAACACCGTGACCTGAGCTTCGCTTCTTCGAAGCTCACATTTGCCTGCCAGCATTTCCCGAAGGGTGCCTTTGATGCGGCTCTCTGTCAGTGTTCCGTTTTTCAGGGGCATGGCAATGTCGCCGCTTTCCACCCTGGCAGCCGGGTTGTCCATCCACACTTCGGCCTTGCTCATCAGTTCGTCATCAGCTTCTCGCATGTCCGGCTTGTAGCTGCCCACCAGGTCAACGTGGGTTCCCGGCCGGATCCAGCCACCGTGCAAAACCGGCTTCACCGACGGCGTAGCGCAACTGATCACGTCTGCTTTGGCAGCGGCAGTGGCCAGGTCTCCCGCCACATTTACCCGAAGGGAAGAATCCTTGAAAAGGCGGGCCACTTTTTCTGCCCTTTGGGGATTCCTGTTCCAGATGAGCACTTCTTCGAGGGGCAGCTCAAAAGCATGCGCCCGGATGAGTTCCGGGCACAGCACGCCGGCGCCTATTACCAGCAAGCGTTTGGCATGGGGCCTTGCCAGGTGCCTGGCTGCCAGTGCTGAGGCTGCAGCCGTTCGAAAAGCGGTGAGCCGCTGCCCATCCATCTGGATCAGGGGCCGGCCGGTGCGGGCATCGAACAGGGTGAAAACCGCATGTACCACCGGCTTGCCCAGTGCACTGTTTTTGGGCGCCACCGTCGCTGTCTTTACGCCCAGAAAACGTTCGTTCCAGGCGGGCATCAGCAACAAGGTGTTGCCGGAAAAATCGTGGTGGGTGCGCTGTGGCATGATGGCATTTTGCCGAAGGAAAGCAGCCAGATGGCCGTGAAAAGCCTCACGGTCAAACAACGCATCCAGTTTTTTTGAAGAGAGAAATTCCATTTTAAAAATTTGCCCGCCGGACTTTTGTCCAGCAGCTACCAGAAATTGCATTGACCCGCCAATTGTACTGCCAGGCCCTTAACTTTGAGGAACGAAAACGGAAAAAACATAAAATTTGCAAGCCGTGCCGCTTTTTGGCAGTTTCAAACGTTCACAAGGCGTTAAACGTTTTTAATCCCAAACCCATCGCTGAAATGGCCATTCACTGGAATACAGAAAAACTCAACAAGTACCTTTCCCGCATCGATGGCGCCATTGCCGAAGGGCGCTACAACCTGGCCGTCAGGCTGGCCAACCGTTGCCTGCGCCAATATTACCGGGAATTCATCCAGACAAACAACATCCCCACCGAACCCATGTCAGCCGAAAACGTGCGGATCATGGCCCTCAGCATCGTGCGCTACCTCAACAGTTATTTCCGCAAATATGAAATTCCCTACTCAGAGCGCCGCCTGGTGTTCATCTCGCTGGCTTCCAATATCATTTTTTTGGCTTCGGTAAATATGAGTGAGGAACATTCCTACCCCACCGACAAGGCCCTGGCCACCTACGCCCGTGAAAACGTCAGCAGCATCATCGGCTACCTGAGCCGGTACTTTTCCTGAGCAGTTGGTCCCGGGGCTTCGCCCGGGATCAGTTGGCAGTGGGCAGTGGGCAGTTATCAGTTATCAGTTGGCAGTTATCAGTTGGCAGTGGGTAAACAACGCCATAACCCTTCATAATCCTGTCTGTCGCCCTGTCTGCTGCCAGGCAGGCAGCCCGTCTGTCCAGCCGGAAAGGGAAAGGGCAGGTTCCTTACCCCCTGCCGAAGGCAGACAGCCCAGGGAAAAACCTCCCCATCACAGATTCAACCAATAAGTCAGTTTGGCCACGATGGCCCTGTTTTTCACGCTGAGGTCTTCGGGCAGGTAGTTGTCGGTGTAAACGAGGAAGAAATCGCTGACCGGGGCGAAACGCCATTGGAATCGGGCGTTGACATTGATGTTGTCGGCCTGGCTGTTGTACTGGATGAAGGTGGTCAGGAACAGAGAGCGGGTAAAAGTCAGGTCAATCCTTGGCCCGATGAGGTAGAGGTTCACGGGTTCAAACGGATCAGCCAGTTTGATGCGGTTGTAATTGTAGCTCAGTGAGATGTTTCCGTAGGGCTGGAAACGCATGGTAAATGATCCCCGGACGCCATAGCGCCGGCCGTTGAAAAACTGGCCGCCGTTTGGCTCGAGCCTGAGTGAAAAGGGCTTGCTGCGATCGGTGGAATACTGGATGCCGAGGTAGGTAAAATTGTAGTCCGTGTCTTCGGGCAGCTCGTGGTCATTCTGCCGGGAGGGGTCAAAAGGATCAAACAGGTAAACGTATTGGTTGGTGGCCCGGAGTTCCAGCCTGGATTGGTTGAGGAACTGGAATTGCCATTCGAGTTCGATGTTGTGATCCGAGCGGCCGTGGCCGGGCGTGTACAAGACCTCTGTTCTCAGGCGCGGGCCGTGCCGTACCAATTTCGGATTGTCGGGGTAGAAGAACAATTGTGCCTGCGGCCGAATGCGGAAAAAGTCCTTCCTTCTTACAAAGCCCACCTGCGCATCGAAGCCTTCGCCCACCAATTGATGGATCCACCGGAGTTCAAAATTCCGGTTGCGATAGCCGAGATCAAAGCCATGAGAAAACTTGTCGGAGAGGGTTTCGTCAGCCGTGATGGCCCGGTGGTAGAAAGCTTTTCCCGTCCAGGAATTGTCAGAGGTGGCGAGGTTGTAATCAATGCCCAGCACCCTGTTGAAGTCGTCGTAGGTTTCGGAGTTGAGATCGCTGACGGATTCCTTGTTGACGAAGATGAAGCCCACATTGGAGCGGGCAAACAGTTTTCGTTGCAAAGCGGCCACGGTGTAGTTGAACGCCGGCAGGTCGTTTTGCTTGTCCTCCCGGGTGAGCATGTTGAGCAGTCCCAGCCGCCATTTATCGTTGATTTTCCCGCTCAGGCGGGCACCGAAAAGGATGGGGTTCTGGATGTTATCTCCGGTAGCGGTATCCCGGGCAATGCCGATTCGGCGTGAAAAGAAAGGGTTGGCATCCTCGAAACCAAAGCGGCCGAACAGGTCGGCGTTTTCGATGAAAAACTGCCGCCGTTCCGGAAAGCGGATTTCAAAGCGGGTCAGGTTGGTTACCTGGCGGTCCACTTCCACCTGAGAGAAATCGGGATTGACCGTGAGGTCGAGGTTGAGACCGGAAGTGATGGCCACCTTGGCATCGCCACCAAAGTTGCCGTTGGATTGCCAGTTGCCGCCATCTTCGTAATTGCGGCTCAAATCACCGGAGAGGTAGGGAATGATTATGAAGTTCTTACCGGCTTTAGGCAGGGGCTTTTCGAAATGCAGGTTTCCGGTGTAGGCAAGGCTCATGATGATTTGATTCTGCGGGATGCGAATCCAGGTGCTGCGCTCATTGCCTTGAAAATCAAAGCGGTAACAGTTGAAACCCCAGTCGGTGCTGCCTTCCTTGTAGCGAAGGGTTTTCAATGGTATGGCAAACTCAGCGATCCAGTAACCGGGGTAGGTTTTCACCGCTCCGTTCCAGGCGTTGTCCCAGGATTCGGAGAAGTCCTGCCGGTTCTGGCCGCCGTTGCTGATGAGGGCCTCCCGCAACACACCCTGGGGAGTGGCGCCAAAGACGAAGGCGTTGGTTCCGTCTTTGAAGGTGTCAAAGACCAGGGTGATGTTGTCGTTGCCAAAGGCGCGAAAATCCCGTTTGAGGGATTCCACCACGTAGTTGTCGCCCAATGAATAGCATTTGGCCCCAACGTAGAGGTTGCGCTCGTCAAAAGCAAAGTATAGTTCTGTTTGAACTTTGGCCAGTGCGCTGTCGGTGGGAAAGTACTGCCAAAAGTCCCGGGCCGGCCGGCTGCGCTTCCAGAAGTCTTCGTCCAAAGCACCGTCGAGAACGATGGGCCCGCTGGTGAATGCAACCGTGGCGCTGGGCGCAGATGAATTGTAGTAACTGCTGCCCGGTGACAAGGGCTCCTCTTGTGCCATCAGGGCAAAACCCATCATTGCGACGAAAAAAAAGAGCAGAGAAAAGAACCGCATAACAGTGGGTGAATTAGCTGCGTTCCGAAAGTAAAGATCCGGAAGTATTCAAGGCCATGGTGATTTTCAGAAAGCGGGCGGTCGGTTCACGGATTTTTTGAGGGCTGCAAAGTTACGACGCCAGGTGATAAAGCCAATCACTGCCACCACAGTATAAATAAGCATGACCGAAGCTACCAGCACCGCATCCCGGGCCAGGAACAGGAAAATGGCCAGGAAATCCACCACGATCCAGTAAAGCCAGCTCTCCAGTTTTTTCCGGACGGTCATAAAAGTGGCCAGGATGGAAAATGCCGTGACGAAGGAATCCGGATAAGGGTAGGAAGTGGGTGTATAGCGGTCGAAAACCCACCCGAAAACAACCGTGAACACAGCCCCGGCCAAAAGCACCTGCATGTGTTCCCTTCGGGTAATTCTGCTGATGGACAGGTCTTGCCGGCCGGAGCCTCCGTACTTCCAGGAATACAATCCGTAAAACCCCATTCCGACGTAAAACAACTGCAGGAGGCCATCCACCCAGAGGTTGTATTTGAAAAAGTCCGCCCAGGCCCACAGGCTGCACGACACGATGCCCCAGTACCAGCAACTGACTTTTTCCCTGGCGGCGAGAAACACATAGACCAGTGCCGTGAAGGTAATGACCCAATCGAGGGGCGTTTGCGTCTGTACTTGCTGATAGAGTGTTTCGAAGAAAGTCATGGATGCGGTAAATGAGGGGCAAAGATGGGATTACCTTTTAACATGAACACGCCTACCAACCTGTCAGCCAAACATTTGCTAATCGCCGTCAAACACATTTTGATTAAATTCGCATTGAACTACAACAAAAAATTGAAAATGACCCGCTTCAGCATCGAAATACTGGAACCTAAAATACTGAACCTTCTGCACCTCTTGCAGAAACTCAATCTCATCAAACTACATGAAGATGATGCAAAACATAGCGTGAGAAAATCCCTCATCAACACTCTAAAAAACGGGAAGCTCACAATCGACTCAATTCAGGAATCTCTTGAATTAGAACAACTTTCGGATGAGCAAAAATTGGAATTGGCCCTCGAACTGTACAAAGAAAACCTGATGTCAAGAGGCCAGGCAATGGCATTGGCGCAAATAGATTTCCATACCTTCAGAGCTGAACTCTCGAAAAGAAAAATTGCTCTGCATTACGATGAAAAAGATTTGGACAATGATTTAATGGTAGCTGATTCGATTGAATAAATGGTAGTAAACAATACTTCCCCATTAAACGCTTTTCTGCACATTAACAGGATTGACATACTGCAAAATGTTTTTGGAACCATTCTGATTCCTGAA
The DNA here is from genome assembly GCA_026993525.1 of Saprospiraceae bacterium. Classification (GTDB taxonomy): domain Bacteria; phylum Bacteroidota; class Bacteroidia; order Chitinophagales; family Saprospiraceae; genus UBA6168. Next base: position 57,208 of record JALWSS010000219.1, on the reverse strand, counting down.
GCTGTTTAGTTTGAGCTTCAGAAAGAGCAGAAATTCACACACGACATTCAAACACTTTTGACATGAGGATTTGTCAAGATCCTGAAAGTAAAAAATAGAAAGGCCCACCCCCACCTGGCGACAATCCTGGACCCCGGTGAAACAGAAGCAATTCAACTTGCAACGGAAAAGGAAGCAGACCTCCTGTTGATGGATGAAATATACTCAAAACGAAGTGGTTTGGGCGGCGATCCCGATCCCGATCCCGAAAGCTTTCGGGATTCGGGATTCGGGACCCAAACTCCCCATCCACACTGGACGGGAGTGATGAATTACTCCCAAACCACTTCGAATCGGGTATAGAAGGTCGCAATGAGGCTATTAAGCTTGGTTTCAAAGTGATGGGAGTACTTGGAGTACTGGCTTTGGCAAAAAAGAAAGGATACATTCCTGAAGTAAATCCATTGCTTGATCAATTAACCGAACAGGCAAACTTTTGGCTTGCTCCATCCTTAATTGCTGATTTTCTTAAAAACCTTGGGGAGCATTAAAGATCCAACCACAAAGAAAAACAGCACCCCAAACGGAGTGCTGCCTTTTACCTCTTAGAAAAGAAAACGGGTATTGTGGAACGAGAAATTTGTTTGTTCGCTTTCAATGTGCCTGTGTCAGTCACATCGGTTGGTCGGGTAAATTACGGACGGACAAAAAGCAGGTTGCCATCGGCATCGAAGGCCATGATCTTGCGGCCGTCGGGCGTAAACACACCCAGCACATACACGCCGTTGTTTTTGTGGAAAGCCACCAGGATTTCACTGCCCGGATAGTTTTCTTCAATGTAGTTGGTGATGGTTTCGGGCAGGTTGGCAATGTCCATTGGAACGCCAAGCGGGTGGCAGTGGTAGAACAACACCGTAGCTTCGATGAATGCGCCGTCATCGCTGAAGATCAGGATGTAGTGGGGCTCGCTGATCTTAATGATGTAGCGGCCGTTGTCCATGTGCTTGGCACGGAGGATTTCGGCATCCGGGTAGTTGGTCTCAACGTATTCAATGATGTTGGCCGGAAGTTCATCCACGCCGATGGCTTCGCCGTGGCCGCACGGCCCCCTGCGAAAACGGTCGCGTTGCGGGTGCAGCACCCGGCCGTTGCGGTCGGCGTACACCAGGCTCTCATCGCCCATGATGGCCTCATACCCTTTGTCAGGAACCATGTAGGCATTCTCGATGTAGGTTTCAAAATGGTTTTCATCAATGTACTCCAACATCGTAGCCGGAAGTTCACTGGTGGGAATCACCACTTTCTGGGTGGAGAATTCAATCTCCTGCGCCAGGCTGTCGTCGGTGACGGTGCTGTCCTTTTTGCAGCCAATGGCAAAGGCCAGAATTCCAGTCAGAGCAAAAAACAAGATCCTTTTCATGTGTCGTCAATTTTTTTGGTTAGAAATCCGAGGTCGTCAGACATGAACTAACCCTATGGTGCAACACCCACCAGGCAGGTTGCCTCGTGGTGAGGTTTTTTTTGAGGTTTTTTGGTCCCGAGGCAAGCTCGGGATTGAAGGTTTTTTTTAGGGGTTTTAGTGCCCCCCTGCCTCTTCAACACTTCAATCCCGGATCAAGTCCGGGATCGTGAGCAAGCTCACGACTTTCAACAATTCCACGCACTTTTCCCTTTCTTCGCAAAAAACAGATAGAAGCATGTACGACCAGCAACTTTCAGGGATGGATTTCAGCGCTGAACCACTGCCTGACTCCGAATTTGAGAACTGCACTTTCAGCGGGTGCAACTTTTCCGGCGCTGACCTTTCTGACCTCATTTTCGAGGAATGCACTTTTGAAGATTGCAACCTCAGCAATGCCACACTGAAACAGACGGCGCTGAAGTCGGTGAAATTCCGGAACTGCAAAATGCTGGGCCTGGACTTCAGCGTCTGCAAGACTTTCCTGCTCGGGTTTGAATTTGAGAATTGCCAGATGTCCATGTGTTCCTTTCACCAACTGAAAATCCCCGGTACCCGCTTCCACGATTGCAGGTTGAAAGACGCCGATTTCGTCGAAGCCAATCTCAGTGAGGCCGTATTTGACCGTTGCGACCTGGAAGGAGCCATGTTTGAGTACACCAAGCTCCAAAGTGCAGATTTCAGAACCGCATTGAATTTCAACATTGACCCCGAATCCAATCCAATCAAAAAGGCCCGCTTTTCTCACACGGGCCTCATCGGTTTGCTCCGCAAATATGATCTGAGGGTGGAGTAGTTTCTGTAATCCGCAATTGGGGTTAACGCAAACATCCTGCTGCATGGATTCACTGCGATCAGATCTATTCACCCCTTCCTGAACACCCTTTCCATGAGCGCCTCCCGGTAGCTGGCACCCACCGGCAATTTCTCCTTGCCGATGTGCACCATGTTGCCTTCCAGGGCCTCTATCTTGTCGATGGGAACGATGTAGGATTTGTGAATTCTGATAAAGCGATCGGCGGGGAGTTCTTCTTCCAGGCTTTTGAGTGATTGGAGTGAGAGCAGCCGGCCGTTGGGCGTGTGGTAGGCCACGTATTCCCGCATACTTTCGATGTACTGTATGTCTTCGAGTTTGATGCGGTGCAGTTTGTAGTCAGCCTTGACGAGGATGTGATCTTTGGTCGGTTCCTGAACGTGGGTGGTGGGAGGAGTGGTTTCTGACGGGCGGTTGGCATGCAGGCGGGCCGTGGCTTTGTTGACCGCCTGCACGAAGCGCTCAAAACTGAAGGGTTTGAGCAGGTAGTCCACCACATCCAGACTGTAGCCTTCGAGGGCGTACTCCGGATAAGCGGTGGTGAAGATGACCAGCGGCGTTATTTTCATGCTTCGCAAAAACTCCACACCGGTCAGGCCCGGCATCTGAATATCCAGAAATACCAGATCTATGTTGTTGTCCTGAAGCAGGGCCATGGCCTCCAGGGGGTCCTTGCACTGGCCGGCCACCTCCAGGTGTGGCAGGCGCCCGATGAAGTTCTGGAGCAGGTTGCGGGCCAGCTCTTCATCATCCACTATCAGGCAACGTATTGTTTTTGAAGACATGGCTGTAAGATATGGGAGTGGGTAAAACTTATTCATTCAAATCCAGCACCAGCCTGACCTCAAAGCGATCTGCCCGCCGGCTGATTTCGAGCTGGTGACGGCCCGGGTAGAGCAGTTCCAGCCGCCGGCGCACGTTTTCCAGGCCGATACCGCCGGACTTGTCTTTGGTATAACAGCCTTCGGGAATGCTGTTGGACACCTCGAAACGGATGGTACTGTCATCGGCTGTCAGGTTGATTTTGATCCAGCCCTTGTCCAGGTCTTCCACCCGGCTGTGCTTGAAGGCATTTTCCACGAAGGGAACAAACAACATGGGAGCCACCATCACCTCCGGAACATTTTCCTCGAGGGTGGCTTCCACATTCAGCCCCCGGCTGTCTTTGAGCATGCTGAGGTCAATGAAGTTGCGCAGGTATTCCACCTCCATTTTCAGCGGCACCTGTTCGGCCTTGCAGTCGTACAACACATAGCGCAGCATGCCCGACAGTTTCAGCAGGTTGTCAGGTGTTTTTTCGGATTTGAGCACCGCCAGCGAGTAGATGTTGTTCAGGGCGTTGAACAGGAAGTGCGGGTTGATCTGGGATTTGAGGAACTTCATTTCCGTTTCCAGCTTTTCGCTTCTGATGGTGGCGGCTTCCCGGGCCACCCGGTTGGCAAAGCCGGCAATCTCAAACATGGCACTGCCGATGAAAGCAGTAAAAAACGGCATCATCATGTAGATGTAGCGGAAGTACTTCCACACCGTGGGCCTCGGCCCGCTCCTGCGCCCGCCCGACCGGGTGAAAAACTCCGCCCAGGGTGCGTGGTCCCAATACACCAATGCACTGACCAGTGCAACCATGGCCAGGCCCAACAGGATGTAAATCGCTTCTTTCCTTTCGAAGAAATATTTCGGCAACAGGAAGTTGATGTTCAGCCCCACCACCAGCGCCACCCCGAAAAAAACAACCACCCCCCTCATCATGGCGCGGGTAGAATCCTCCCCGGCCTCGGAAAGCAGGATGGGGATGATGGCCCAGAGGGTGCCCCAAAAAAGAATGTGTATCCAGGTACTCCTGGTTCTCGATGTATGCATGCTGCAAAAGTCTGAATTGCCAAAGGCGAAGTAAATGATTCTCAATCAATTGGGCTCCCAGCTCAATCAATCCGGACATTTCGCCAACGAGGCCTGTCATTGAACACTTTCAGGTGATGGCCGAAACACTCCCCGCAAAGGCCGGGTTGGTTGAGACAACTGCCTCGTACATTGAAATTTGTTTACGCCACAACCTGCCTTTATCACATTTGCGAAGCGAACTAAAAAATGAAAAATGAAAACCATGAAATACTTCCTTTCAACTCTTGTCTTTTTTCTCCTCTTCGCTTCGCAACTGGAAGCCCAGCGGGGCGGCTGGGGGCGCAGCCCGGAAGAAAGGGCTGAAATGCAAAGCAATATGCTGCGCGACAGCCTGGCGCTGTCAGACGCCCAGTATGAAAAAGTGAAAGAGATCATGCTCGGTTATGCGAAAAAGTTTGACGAAATGCGCAACAACGCCGAAGGCGACTGGGCCGCCCTGCGCGAACAAATGGGCGCGCTGCGAAAGCAGCAAAGCGAAGCCCTGAAAACCGTAATGACCACCGAACAATTCGAAAAATGGCAGAAAATCCAGGAGGCCATGCGCCAGCGCCGGGGCAACCGGAACCGGAGCTAAGACAGAAAGCGGGTTCTTTTTCGGAACTCTTTTGCGGGGGCGGCACTTTCGCCCCCGTCTTTTCAACCCTGGCAATACATAGCTCTCATAAGCACCGACTGTTAAAACACCCTACCATGAAAGCCGCACTGTTTGTCCTGGCATTTCTTTTTACTTCGGGCCTGTCGGCCCAAAGCTTCAATATCACGGGCAAGGCCATCGGTAGTGATGGCGCCCCGTTGCCCGGAGCCCACGTTGAATTGCAACACCCCTGGGGGGAGGACGTGGCAGCCACCATTGCCGAAGACGATGGCTCTTTCATGCTGAAAAAGGTGCCCCGGGGCGGTTACAAACTCAGGATTTCCTACCTCGGTTATGAGCCGCTGGTGCGGGAAATAACCCTCTCTGACAAGTCCGTGGACCTGGGTGCGCTGACCCTGGAGCCAGGTGCCGAGGTGCTTGCGGAGGTCCAGGTCAAAGACCGGGTGCCCATGGGGAAAGTGAAAGGAGACACCACCGAGTTCAATGCCGACGCCTTCAAAGTGCTGAAGGATGCCAGCGCCGAAGACCTGGTCAGGAAACTGCCCACGGTCAGCGTGGAAAACGGCAAGGTGCAAGCCCAGGGCGAAGACGTGAAAGAAGTATTGGTAGATGGAAGACGTTTCTTCGGAAACGACCCAACGGCGGCCCTGCGCAACCTGCCGGCAGAAGTCATCCAGAGCATACAGGTGTTCGACCAGGAAAGCGAGCAATCGCAGTTCAGTGGCGTCAGCGACGGCAACACCTCCAAAACCATCAACATCGTCACGCGCCGTGGCATGCGCAACGGCCGGTTCGGAAAAATCTACGCCGGCTACGGCACCGACGATCGTTACCAGAGTGGCGGCAACGTCAACTTTTTCAACGGAGACATGCGCCTTTCGCTCATTGGCATGAGCAACAACGTCAACATCCTCAACTTTTCTTCTGAAGACCTGCTGGGCGTCATGGGTGGCGGCGGTCGCGGATGGCGGGGTGGCCACGGCAGCCGTGGCGGCGGCGGATTCGGTGGCAGTGACTTTCTGGTGCAACAATCGGGAGGCATCGCCAGAACCCACGCTCTCGGGCTCAACTTCTCCGATGAGTGGGGTAAAAAAACGGAGGTGTCGGCCAGCTACTTTTTCAATCGCAGCCGAAACGAAGCCACCTCACTCATCGAACGCCAATACATTGACCCGGAAGGAACCGGCGAGTTTTACGAAGAGAACAGCAACACCCTGACCACCAACACCAACCACCGCTTCTACATGCGGCTGGAACACGACATAGACAGCAGCAACTCCCTCATTTTCAGGCCACGCCTGAGCATGCAGCTCAACGACGGCAGCTCGCTGACAACCGGACAAACCACCCTGGAAGAGGTACTGCTCAATTCTTCTGAAACGGACTACAGCAGCGACCTTCAGGCCATTGACTTCAACAGCAGCCTGCTGTGGCGCCACCGTTTTGCGAAGCGAGGAAGAACATTCTCAGTGTACACCTCCACCGGCTATTCACCACAGAAGGGTGATGACAACCTGTACAGCCTCAATGGCTTTTTCCGTTCCGGAACCATGCTGGACACCCTGAACCAGCAGTCCACCCTGGATGTGAACTCCTGGAATGTTTCGTCCAACATTTCTTACACGGAACCTCTTTCGGCAAACAGCCGGATTTTGTTCAGCTACCGCGCCAGCTGGAAACAGGAGGAGTCGGACAAATACACCAATGATTTTCTCGAAGCCACCGGCAATTACGACCTGCTGAACGAACAACTGTCCAACGTCTTTTCAAACGATTACTTCACCCAAAGGGGAGGCATTGGCTACAGCTACAACAAGGGCCGGGACCTCTACTTCACCGCCCGGGTGAACTACCAATGGGCCAAACTGGCCAACGAGCAAACCTACCCCGGTGAGCTGGATTCCGAACAAACCTGGAAATCCGTACTGCCCTTTGCCATGCTGCGCTACAACATCCGCCAGGGTACCAACCTGCGGATCTTCTACCGCACCAGCACCGATGAACCTTCTGTGGGGCAATTGCAGAATGTGATTGACAACAGCAACCCGCTCTTCCTCAGCACCGGAAATCCAGACCTGGGCCAGAGCTACCGCCACAGCCTGTTCGTGCGCTACCAGAGCACCAACGTGGAAAAATCCACCGTGCTGTTTGCGATGATCGGGGGAACGATTGCCAATGACTACATTGGAAAGGCCACCTACTACGCCAATTCCGACAATCCGGTCTTCGAAGACCTGGGTGTTCCCCGCAACGGCCAGTTGACCCTGCCCGTAAACCTGGATGGCTATTACAACCTGCGTTCTTTCATTACCTATGGCCTGCCGCTCCGCCCCATACGCTCTAACCTCAACTTCAACTTTCGCCTCAATTATTCCCGGAACCCCGGCCTGCTCAATGATGAGCTGAATTACGCCAACTCTTATTCGGCCACGGCAGGCGTGTCCATCACCTCCAACATCAGCGACAGGGTGGACTTCACGGTCTCGAGCCGCTCCAACCTGAACCGGGTGGAAAACAGCCTGCAACAACAAAACAATGCGGACTACCTCATCCAGACTTCTTCGCTCAGACTGAACTGGATCATCGCCAAAGGCTTCGTATTGCGCAGCGACCTGAACCACCAGCTATATTCTGGCCTAGGTGGCTTCGACCAAAACTACTGGCTGTGGAATTTCGGCATCGGCAAAAAGCTCTTCAAAAACGAGCGCGGCGAACTCACCCTCTCCATCAACGACCTCCTGAACCAAAACCGTAACATCACCCGAAGCATCACTGAAAGCTACACCGAAGACCAGCGCACCAACAACCTGCAACAGTACTTCATGCTGACCTTCACCTACCAGATCCGAAATTTCAATTCCGGCAAGGCCGCTCCCCCATCACGCCGGCCGGACTTCATGGGAAGGGGATGGCATTGAGTGGGGATTATGGAGGTTTTTGGAGGATTATGGAGGATTATGGAGGTTTATGGTCCCGAGGCAAGCTCGGGATTGGAAGGTTTTTGGTCCCGAGGCAAGCTCGGGATTGGAAGGTTTTTTGGGTGCCAGCACTTTCATCTCTGTGGAACTCCAGGTAATAACTCTGTTCAACTCTTCGGTTAAAAAGAGTGTAGGGTGTAGGGTGTAGGGTGTAGGGTGTAGAGTGTAGAGTGTAGAGTGTAGGGTGTAGGGTTTGAAAGCGCTAGCCCCTTTCATCCCTCATCCCTCATCCCTCATCCCTCATCCCTCATCCCTCCCCCGATGCCGATAATTATCGGCACGGGGCATCCCTGAGTAGGGTGAAGGGTGTAGGGTTTGGAAGCGCTACTACTCTGCTCAACTCCGGGTAATAACTCTGTTCAACTCTGTGGTTAAAAAAGAAGGCAACATCAGGGACAACCGCCTGCAAGACCTGTATTCAGGCGTGGAACTGTTGTCGGAATCCCAAAAGATCAAGGATGAGATTTTCAATTTTGAACAGGATCTCTGGAGTTACTGAGGCTGACAAAGAGAAAGCCCGAAGCGTTAACCAACGCGCTCCGGGCCCTTTTTCATTTTGTCTGTCGCATGTGCTTTTACAAACTGAACAAGGCGCCAACAGCCACAAACAACTGATCTGCGCCTCCGAGGACAAATTTGGCTTCACCGAACAGATTTACACTGTCGGTAAGCCCCATTTCAGCTCCCCCACCTATGTTGAGACCGGTGTCAGTGTCAGAAGAATTGCCAAATGGTCCAAGATCTACACTAAAATGGAAAAAGTTCAGACCAGCCAGGGCGTAAATATTAAAACCACCGGAGTTGGTGATCATGTAATTCCCATTGAGGTTGAACTCCCAGTAAGACAAGCCATCGGTATCTTCCAGGTAGTAGGAAAAGTCAGCTTCACCCCTGAATTGCTCGTTGATGCCATAAACACCACGGGCCTGCAGGGCCAGGTCTTCAACGTCAAATCCAAAGCCCAGGCCACCTCCCACTTTGAGCTGGGCCTGAACCGTGTTGGTCACAAACAGCAAGGCCACCAGTACACACAGATTGTTTACAAGTTTCATAGACAGTTGATTTAATGGTTAAAGATTTGCGCACAAGGTAGGGAAATTGTTTTTACTGCTCTTACCCCATTTGTGGTATCTAAACAGGCAGCCTATTATTAGCCGCTGCAATTCACACCGGATCCACATCCACATTCACCCGCACGTTGGAGAAGCCGGCTTCTTTTTGCATGTGGTAAGCGGCCTCTTTGATGTGTTCTTTGGCGGCGGCCCAGAGGCTGGGTTTGCGTTCCAGTTTGACGAGCAGGTCCAGCAGGAAGAAGTTGCGCACCCTGCCCACCGGCGGCACGGCGGGGCCCAGCACCCGGTTGCCGAGTTTTTTCCGGAGCTGTTCCGTAAACACACGGGCGCCCCGGTTCAGGATGTCGGGCTTTTTGTGTTTGAGGGTTACTTTGATGAGGCGCGAAAACGGGGGATAGGCAAAGGCCCGGCGCTCCATGATCTCCCGCTCGTAAAAGGCCCTGAAATCGTGGTCGAGAATTTCCCGAAGGACCGGGTGGGTCACGTTCATGGCCTGCACGATGACCTTGCCCTGTTTGTCCTTGCGGCCGGCCCGGCCCGCTACCTGTACGATGAGTTGGAAACCGCGTTCTGCCGAGCGGAAATCCGGGAATTGCAGAATGTGGTCGGCACTGAGCACCCCCACCACGCCCACGTTTTCGAAATCCAGCCCTTTGGTCACCATCTGGGTGCCGACGAGGATGTCCACCCGGCGTTCTTCGAAATCATTGATGATGCGCTGGTGGGCGTCTTTGGTCTTCACGGCGTCGTAATCCATCCGGGCTATGCGGGCATCGGGCAGGTAGATTTTCAGTTCGTCTTCCACTTTTTGGGTTCCATAACCCTGCAACTTCAGTTCGTTGTTGCCACAGGCAGGGCAAGCCGTCGGCACGGGTGTGGAATAACCGCAATAGTGGCAACGCAGGTTGTTCTGGTGCTTGTGGTAAGTGAGGCTTACATCGCAGTGGATGCACTCGGCGTGCCAGCCACAGGAGGCGCAGCGGATGGTGGGTGCGTAGCCCCTCCGGTTTTTGAAGAGAATGGCCTGCTCCCCCCTTTCCAGCGCCGCTTTCAGTTCATCGAGCAGCACACTGCTGAAATAGCTCTGAAGGGTTCGTTCCCTGGCCTCTTTGCGCAGGTCCACCAGTTGGATTTCCGGCATGGCCACTCCGCCAAAGCGCTCGTTCAGTTCCACCAGGCCGTACTTCCCTTTGCGGGCGTTGTAATAGCTCTCGATGGCGGGGGTAGCCGTTCCGAGCAGCACTTTGGCGCCGTGCAGGTGGGCCAGGTAGATGGCGGCATCGCGGCCGTGGTAGCGGGGGGCGGGGTCCTGCTGTTTGTAAGAGCTGTCGTGTTCTTCGTCAACAATGACGAGGCCCAGGTTGGAGAATGGCAGGAAGAGCGCCGAACGGGCGCCCAGAACGATGCCCCCCGCTGCCCCGTGAGGCGGTGAAGAAGCCCCTGCGTTGAGCACCAGTTGCCAAAGCTCCACCCGCTCCTGCTGGCCCACCCGGTGGTGATAAACGGCGATCTTGTTGCCGAAGATTTTCCGAAGGCGGTCAACGACCTGTGCGGTCAGGGCCACCTCGGGCAACAGGTACAGCACCTGTTTTCCTTCGGCAATGGCTTTGTTGACCTGCTCCACATAGAGCCGGGTCTTGCCGCTGCCCGTAACGCCGTGCAACAGCACCACCTGTTTTTCTTCAAAAGCCTTGTCAATTTCCGCCAGGGCTTCCTCCTGAAGCGGTGCCAGGGTTTTCAGGTCATCGAGTTCGTTCTCCTCGCCCCCAACCCTGGACACACTCCGTTCGAAAAGCTCGAAGATGCCCTTCTTTTCCATGGCCCGGAGGATGCTGCTGTCGGCCCCGGCTTTGTCGTAAAGTTGCTGGCGAAGCAAACCTTTGGTGGATTCCAGCGGCTGTTTGACGGCTTTGCAAATCGCAATGTAAGCCATGAGGGTTTCTGTCTGGCGGGGTGCCCGGGCGCACAGGTCAAAGGCCTCGGAAAGCAGGTCGGAATTGCTTCGGTAGGGCTCGGCCAGCCGCACACAAGCGACCTTTTTGGGCTTGTACTTTTCCTGAAGCTCTTCGTAAACACTGACGATGCCCTTGTCCATCATGCGCTTGATGAGCGGCATCACGGTTTTCCGGTTCAGTATCTTGCGAACATCGTCAACGGTGATGGACTCCTGCACTTGCAAGGCCTCGGCAATGAGGTATTCCTTGTCGTCCAGTCCGGGTTCGTTGGGGTCAAAATTAGCATCGAGCACCAGGCGGCGCTCGCTGGTCAGTTTGAGGTAGGCCGGGAAAGCTGCCTCCATCACCTCGCCCAGGGTGCAGCAGTAGTAATCGGCCAGCCATTTCCAGAATTGCAGGGTAGTTGGATTGATGACCGCCTTTTCGTCCAGAACGGAGAGGATGGGTTTGGTGCGGAAGGGGGGCTGTTCGGAATGCACCCTGTAAACGATGCCCGCATACAGCTTGCGACCGCCAAATTCCACCTCCACCCGCATGCCGGGCTGCACAGACGAAGCCAATTCCGGAGGGATGGAATAGGTGTAAATTTTTGCGACAGCGAGGGGCAAAATGACCTCGGCAAAACCACCGGAGGGTGCTATTTCATGGTATTGTTCCAACGAATTTTCAGATTATCAGCCGGGAAAGATCAGAAAAATCAGGCAGCCTTTTTCTCTTTTTCCTTCTCCTGTTTTTCCACTCGCTTCGCAACAACGATACTCACTTCGTAAAGCATCATCAGTGGTACGGAAATGAGAATCTGGCTGAACACATCCGGAGGGGTGATGATGCTGGCCAGGACAACGATAACAACCACCGCGTGTTTTCGATAAGACTTCATCATGACAGAGCTGACAACGCCCAGGCGGGCCAGAACATGCACCGCCACCGGCAATTCAAACACCAGACCCACCGGCACCGTCAGCATCACCAGGTAGCTGATGTAAGACCCCAGCGATGGTTGGGCCACCACACCCGGCAGCTCATATCCCGCCAGAAATGTAACCGCAAACGGAGCAATGATGAAGTATCCGAAAAGCACCCCGGCCAAAAACAAAAACGCACAGATAGCAACTGCATATTTGGCAACTTTCACCTCTTTGTCGTAAAGCCCGGGCTTGACAAAGCGCCAGACTTCCCAAAGAATGTAAGGGCTGGCAGCAATCACCCCCGCCATGAACGACACTTTGATGTGCGTCAGGAAAAGCTCACCGAAATTGGGCGTAATGAAATCAAAAGGTGGCGGACCAATGCAAAGCGTCTCTCCAATGCCCAGGGCATGCGACAGGCTGCACAACACCCGGTAACTGACAAAATCCGGCTGCTTCGGACCAAAAATGATCACGTTGAACAGCACATCCTTCATAACAAATGCCACCACAGCCACCACCAGAATGGCCACCACTGAACGCATGATGTGCCAGCGCAACTCCTCCAGGTGGTCAAAGAAGGTCATTTCCTTCACTTCCACCGCTCCCTTGTCTTTTGGTGCTACATCTATCTGGTCCAGTGCCATGTGCCTGCTTTTGTTTTTTGCAAACCGCAGCAAATGTATGAAAAGACCTTGTGAGGATTCCGAAAAGATCACGAGGTCTCAATGCCCTTGCAGCATCTACTCTGGAAAAATCCCTTCCTTTGCCGAAAAGCCGTTGAACCATGAAGAGGATATTCTTTTGGCTGTTGGTTTTGTCATCAGTTTCAGCTTGCAACAGCGAACGGGATTTGCCCCTGGAAACGGGGATGCACATCACCCAATCTGTCAAGATCAAACCCGGTGAATACCTGCTGCCCGGCGCCGATAGCCTGGACCAGCCCGTCATCACCATCGAAGGGAATGACATCACCGTGGACTTCAATGGCGCCACCCTTAGGGGAGCCCCTGACAGCCTTCTTCCCGATGGTTTCAAAGGCCTGGGCATTCAGATCAAAGGCAACAACATCACCCTGAAAAACGCCCGCATTCATGGTTTCAAGGTGGCCATCAGGGCGGAGGATTGCGACAGCCTTGAGTTGCTCAATTGCGACCTGAGCTACAACTGGCGCCCCCGGCTGAAAAGCCGCCGGGAGCGGGAAGATTTTTCCGACTGGCTGAGCTACCACCAAAACGACCGGGACGAGTGGCTGCGCTACGGGGCAGCGGCCTACCTCAAAAACTGCGACAATGCGCTGGTAAAAGGCCTCACCGTGACCGGTGGCATGAACGGCCTCATGCTCACCCATTGCAACGACGGCCTGTTTTACAACAACACCATCCATTTCAACTCCGGAGTGGGCATCGGGCTGTACCGAAGCAGCCGCAACCGCATCATGCACAATCGCCTCGACTGGAATGTGCGGGGCTACTCGCACGGCTTTTACCAGAGGGGGCAGGACTCGGCAGCCCTGCTGGTTTACGAACAAAGCCACGACAACGTCTTTGCCTACAACTCCGCCACCCACTCCGGCGACGGCTTTTTCCTCTGGGCCGGCCGGCAAACCATGGACAGCGGCGAGGGGGGCTGCAACGGCAACCTCCTCTTCCGAAACGACTTCTCTTACGCCCCCACCAACGGCGTGGAGGTCACCTTCAGCAGCAACAAGGTCATCAACAACACCATGCGGGAATGCACCTACGGGGTCTGGGGTGGCTACAGTTTTGAATCGCTCTTTTTCGGAAACCGGATAGAAGACTGTAAATACGGCATCGCCATCGAGCACGGGCAAAACAACAGCATCCGAAACAACCACTTCATCAATTGCGAGACGGGCATCCGGCTTTGGGAGCGCAGCAGCCAACCGGCTGACTGGGGCTACGCAAAAGCCAAAGATGTCAGCAGCCGGAATTATACCATTGGCGGCAATACTTTTACCAGGGTGAACAAGCCGCTCCTTATCTCCTCTTCGGAAAATGTGGCCATCGGCAAGGACAATATTTTCATTGACTGCGGTGATATGCTGACCGTGGCCCAACCCAACAACAACCTGAACCGGGTGGATGAACTGCCCGAAGCTGCCCAACCCGACAGCGTGCCTCCCCTGCCCGACGGCATGCCCACCGGCTTTACCGAAGGAGCGCTGACCGGCCGCCAGTACATCCTGGTGGATGAGTGGGGGCCTTACGATTTTCGCTCGCCATCGGTTTGGCTCCGGAATGTGGAGGGCGACACCTATACCTTCCTCCTGCTGGGCCCGAAGGAAGGCAACTGGAAAGCCGTAGGCGGCGAGGGCTGGCGCAAGGTGAACCCCGTCAGCGGGCGCTTCCCGGCAACCCTGATCTGCAACAAAAAGCCGGATGCCGAATTGCTGACCCTGGATTTTGAGTTTATTGGCCAGGAGTTCACCGATCGCTTCGGACGGGTGAACAAACGTGGCAACGCATACCCCTACCATTTCCAACGATTCGAAAAACACCTGACCTGGCTGGTGAAGTGGTACAATTACGACGAAGACACAGACCCTGTGCAGAACTACGAAGCCTTCCGGAAACTCAACAGCAGCCCACCCATTGCGACGGAAGAAAAAACGGACCTGTATTACTCCTGGTGGGACAGCCCCGCAATAGCTGTCCATGCCGATCGCTTCGCAACCTTCGCCGAAACCGAATTTGACATTGCCGAAGGCAAGTACAATCTCATCCTGACCAGCGACGACGGCGTGCGCCTCTACCTCGACGGCAAACTCATCCTGGACCATTGGAACATCCACGAGCCGGCAACGGACCAGGTGGCGGTTCAGCTCGGCGGCAAACACCACCTGCTCATCGAACATTTTGATGCAGGCGGGTTCGGCACCCTGGATTTCAGGGTGGAACCGATCAGGCAAGCGTCATCGGAGTAATTGATTTTCTGGTAACTTTACATCCGCCAGGCACTATCTAAACAACCGGGTTTTGAATAAATGATCACCCATCTCAAAATAAAAAATTTCAAATCATGGCAGGAAGCTGATATATCTCTCGGCGGCCTGACCGGATTATTCGGCCCAAACAGCTCGGGAAAAACGAGCATCCTGCAATTCCTGCTGATGCTCAAACAGACGGTTGAATCTCCCGACAGAAAATTGGTGATGCACCTGGGGAATGAAAGAACCTGGGTAGAATTGGGAAGTTGGAAAGATTTGATTTTTGATCATAACCCTGAAAACGAACTCCATTTCCAAATAGACTGGAATTCACCGGAACCATTGACAATTCAGGACCCACTGTCTCTCAATGAAAATATATCCACATCCAATCTTCGCTTTAAAGCTACATTGCAAGGCGATGAAAACGGTGAATTGAAAACTCAAAATTTCAGCTATGAGCTGGACGACTTCGTTTTCGGGATGAACAAGCGAGACGACGCATGGAAATTGAATAAAGAGAATTTCGAATTAAAAATGACAAAAGGCCGTAAATGGAGCCTCCCCGCTCCGATTAAATTTTACGGTTTTCCGGAAATAATAAACTCCTACTACCAAAACGCCGGATTTCTTTCCGATTTACAACTTGCCTTTGAGAATTTGTCATCGAGAATTTATTATCTCGGACCCCTCAGAGATTTTCCTAAAAGGCAATACACCTGGACCGGTGGCAGCCCTGGCGATATGGGTTTCAGAGGAGAAAAATTCGTCGATGCCATTTTGGCGGCAAAAAAAGAGGGTAGTCTGATTTCAAAAGGAAAAGGCCGCAAACGGGTTACACTCGAAGCAAGAGTGGCCGAGTGGTTGAAAGAACTTGGCCTCATTAAAAGTTTTAAGGTTGAAAAAATAAGTGGCAGTGAAAGTTTGTACCAGGTTCTGGTGAAAAAAAACGCAACTTCACCCGAAGTTACCCTTGCGGATGTCGGATTCGGTGTTTCACAAATTATCCCGGTAATTGCGCTCTGCTATTATGCACCTGAAAATTCTATTTTGCTGATCGAGCAACCGGAGATTCACCTTCACCCTTCGGTTCAGGCTGGCCTGGCTGATGTTTTCATGGACGCCATCAGGTACAGGAATGTGCAGATCATCCTGGAAAGTCACAGTGAATACCTTTTGCGAAGATTGCAAAAAAGAATTGCCGAGAGTGAGATATCCTCAGAAAGCACAAAATTGTATTTCTGCAACATTCAAAATCAACAATCAGAACTAACCCCGCTGCAAATCAACGAATACGGGCAAATAGAAAACTGGCCCGATGGATTTTTTGCCGATGATTTTCGTGAAATAACAGCTATGAACAAAGCAATACTCAAGCGCCAAATCGAAAACACAAATGGAGGGCAACGTAATTCACACCAACGTTTTGATATCCGCCAACGGTATTGATACTCACGCACCGCTTAAATGCCAGTCAGAGTGTATAGAATTGTTAGAGCAAATAAAATCAGAAAAAAAGCTTATCCTTCTTGATTCTGACAGAGACATTTTTGATGAATATCAACGCTATTGTGACCTGTCAGGCAAACCCGGAGTGGGAGACTTCTTTTTCAAATGGTTGCACGACCACAGTGCCGATGCCAGCCGGGTCAGATCAATTGACGCCAAAAAATCCGATCAGGACGACATTGTTTATGAAATATTGAAAGACATTGAATGTCTGGCCGGTTTTGACCGGAGTGACCGAAAATTTCTGGCCGTGGCAATGACCTACGAAGGGCAGGCCGTAATACACAACGCCACGGATAGCGATTGGCACGCTCACCGGGATTGCATTGCTGGTATCGAGGGTGTCAGTTTCAATCAACTTTGTCCCTCTATTTTTCAAAACCAATAGCCCAGGTTGAAATACAGCTCGCCGCCGTGGTTGCCGTAGGCGAAGGTGGCCTCCAGGGGGCCGAGGAGGGTTTCCAGGCCGTAGCCGATACCGAGGCTGTAGAAATTGCGGTATTGGTCAAATTCGGAGGGTGAGTTCTGTCGGTGCAGCAGGGCGGCGTTCATGCTCAGCGTCAGGTATTGTTTTCCGAAGGGGTTGACCTGGGTGTAAAAGCTGCCGGCCACCAGCCCGGTTCCGATCTCACCGCCAAAAGGCAGGCTCAGAAAGCGGCGGTGGTTGTTGATGAAGTTCCGGTTGTTGCCGCCGATCACATAGTACCAGGGCTGCATGGCGCTGCCGTAGAGCTGGCCGGCGTTGATCTCCATGCCGAACGCCATGTGGGGGTCCACGGGCCAGGCCACTTCCAGTTGCAGGTCCAGGTTGAAGGCCGGTTTTCGGTTCTGCCCGTCAAAGTCCGGGTTGGTGAGCAGTTGCAGCAGCTTGCCGGAGGCGTAGAGTTTCATTCCTTCGGTAAAGAACTGGCGCTTGTTGCGGGTGTCACGGCGGTAGTATATTTCCGAGGTGAGGTAAAAATTCTTTTCGTCCGCAAAACCGGCATCGCCGCTGTAGTTGCTGACTTCCTGTGCCCTGGATTTAAAAAACTGAATGCCGGCAGCCAGTCCCGTCACCTGCTGCTTTTGGGTGATAAACTGCCAATACAGCTCATTGCCCACATACAGCGATTTAAAGCTTAACGAGGTCAGTTCCTGGCCCTTACCGATGGCAATGGGCAGGGGCAGTTCGTAATCAATGGTGTTGTAACGGAGGAAGGAATTGACCCCAAAATTGAAAGGTCCGCCCCGCTCCAGCAAGAAGCTGTAATTGTAGCGCAGCTTATCCCCCAGGATGAGATCGAGGGAAGAAACCGACCCTTTGATGCCGAGTACATTGAGCCAGGTCAGGTTCATGACCCCGGCGCTTTTGTACACCTCATCAAAATGCAGGCCGAGGCGCAGGCGGGTATCGTAGCCCTGCCTCAGTTCGGGTTTGATGAGCAGCCGGCTTTTTCCACCTTCGTCAAAAACGGGGCGGTACTCGATGAACCGGAACAGCCCGGTGGCGTACAACTCACCGATGCGTTCCTGCAACTCGTCCAGTTCATTCATGCCTTCTTTGTGTAGCGGCAGAAAGCGCTTCAGTTGTTGCGGGGGGAAAGGCACTTCGCCCTGCAATTGGATCGTATCTATTCTCAGCTCCTTTCCTTCGGTAAATTTCCGGAAGCCTTTGGCCTGCTTCTGTAGCTGCGCAATGCGCACCAGCTCCGTCCAGTGTTTACGGGCTTCGCGCTCGCCGATGGCAATGAGGGAGTCGGCCTTGTCGAAATCCGTCAGGCCATAGCCGGTCATGTCGGGATGGATCAGGATGTCGCAATACTGGCGCTGCGCCTTTGAGCGGAGGTCGCTTTGGTAAAGGGAAATCTGCATGATGAGCTTTTCCACCGACTGGAGCTCGCTCTGCTCAAACATTTCGGTTTCCACGTTCAGGCCGATGACGTAATCCATGCCGTGTTCACGCACTTCTTTGGCGGGGAAGTTGTTCACCAGGCCGCCGTCCGTGAGCAGGCGCCCGTTGATGTTGACGGGGGCCAGCATGCCGGGCAGCGCACCACTGGCCCGCATGGCCAGGGGCAGCAATCCGCAATCGAGGCGCACCTCTTCGCCGGTTTCCACATCGGTGGCGATGCAAAAGAACGGGATGGGCAGCAGGTAAAAATCCTGGACATGACTGACGTGAGCCGTCCACCGGAAATAGAGGTCGAAGATCTGCTGGCCATTGGAGAAGCCGGCCGGCAGGGCCACTTTCATGCCTTCCAGGGCGAGGGAAAAGACGTACTTCTCGCCATAGGTTTTTTCAAACCAGGACCGCGACGTCCTTGGCACCTCTTCGGTAATAGCCGCCCACATATCGGTGTTTCTGACGAGGCTGTCGAGTTGCGAAACATCGAGGCCGGAAGCATACAAACCACCCAGTATGGCGCCGGCGCTGGTGCCACCGATGTAGTCCACCCGAACACCGGCCTCTTCCAGCACTTTTAGCATACCGACGTAGGCAAAGCCCCTGGCGCCGCCCCCGCTCAACACCAGCCCCACCCGCGGGCCGGCGGGCTGAACAGGCTGGGCAACGAGGGCCCGGAAGCCCATTGCGACGAAAAGAGACAGTATAATTGCTTTCAGATGAAACATAGGCATGAGGGATGCCCCGTGCCGATAATTATCGGCATCGGGGGAGGAATGAGGGATGAGGGATGAGGAATGAGGGATGAGGAATGAGGAATGAGGAATGAGGGATGAAAGGGGCTAGCGCTTCCAAACTCTACTCCCTACTCCCTACTCCCTACTCCCTACTCTCTACTCTCTACTCAGGAATGAGGGATGAAAGGGGCTAGCGCTTCCAAACTCTACACCCTACTCCCTACTCCCTACTCTCTACTCTCTACTCAGGAATGAGGAATGAAAGGGGCTAGCGCTTCCAAACTCTACACCCTACTCCCTACTCTCTACTCTCTACTCTCTACTCTCTACTCAGGAATGAGGGATGAAAGGGGCTAGCGCTTCCAAACTCTACTCCCTACTCCCTACTCCCTACTCTCTACTCTCTACTCAGGAATGAGGGATGAAAGGGGCTAGCGCTTCCAAACTCTACACCCTACACCCTACTCCCTACTCCCTACTCTCTACTCTCTACTCTCTACTCAGGAATGAGGAATGAAAGGGGCTAGCGCTTCCAAACTCTACACCCTACACCCTACTCTCTACTCTCTACTCTCTACTCAGGAATGAGGGATGAAAGGGGCTAGCGCTTCCAAACTCTACTCCCTACTCCCTACTCCCTACTCCCTACTCCCTACTCCCTACTCCCTACTCTCTACTCTCTACTCTCTACTCTCTACTCTCTACTCAGGAATGAGGGATGAAAGGGGCTAGTGCTTCTAAACCCTACACCCTAAACCCTAAACCCTAAACCCTAAAAAACCTACTCCCTCAACAAATGCCCCATGAGGGCTCTTTTGGTTTCGAGGTAGGCGCGGTTTTCGTTGCGGGGAGGAATGATGAGGGGCACCCTGCTGACGATTTCCACATCGCTGTGTTCGATGGCTTCGATCTTTTCCGGGTTGTTGGTCAGCAGGTGGATTTGGCGGATGCCGAGGTCTTTCATGATCTCGACGGCGAGGTCGTACTGGCGGGCGTCCACTTCGAAGCCGAGGTGGGTGTTGGCGTCGGCGGTGTTGAGGCCCTGGTCTTGCAGGTTGTAGGCTTTCAGCTTGTTGATGAGGCCGATGCCCCGGCCTTCCTGCCTGAGGTAGATGACCACGCCTCCTCGTTGCGCAGCGAGGTGGAGCGATTCGTCGAGTTGCTCGCCGCAGTCGCAGCGGTGTGAGCCGAACAGGTCGCCGGTCATGCATTCGGAATGGATGCGCACCAGCACAGGTCCGGAAGGGTCGAATTTTTCGTGCACCATTGCAACGTGCGGGGTCGGGTCGTCAGGGGAGGTGGCATAGGCCAGCATGTTAAAATTTCCCCAATGGGTGGGGAGGTGGGCCTCTGCCTGTCGTTGCAATATTGGTTGATTCGATTTCACGGTGCCAGGTTTAAGAGCCTGTTTGAACAGCCGCAGCCTTCATAAGTTCAAATGTGAGCGCAAAGGTCGGCCCTGGAGCTTGCTCTGACAATCAGAAGTGCTATTTTTTCGGTGCAAAAAATCACCCATCACCCAATCCGACGCCTATGGAACCCGCCAAAGCCAAACTGCTCCTCGTTGAAGACGACCCCACCCTGGGCATGTTGTTGCAGGACTTTCTGCAAAGCCGCGGCTATGAAGTGCTCTGGGCCAAAGACGGCGTGGACGCCCTGCGCCATTTCAAAAACAACCAATACGACCTTTGCGTGCTGGACGTGATGATGCCCGGGCTGGATGGGTTCACGGTGGCCGAGTTGGTGCGGGAGCGCTTCCCGCAATTGCCACTCATTTTTCTGACGGCCAAATCCCTGCACCGGGATGTGGTGCGGGGCTTCAAGGCCGGTGCCGACGACTACATCAAAAAGCCCGTTGACGAAGAGGAGTTGCTGGTGCGCATCGAGGCTGTGCTGAAAAGGGCCGATACCGGCACCGTTGCCGACGAAGGAGGCGAAAGAAATGTGTATCAGCTTGGCGGGTACCGTTTTTACCGAAGGGAAAGAAGGCTGGAACACCCCGCCGGCAACCGCACCCTGACCGAACGGGAAGCCGAATTGCTGGCCCTCTTCTGCAGTACTCCCGGCAGCGTCATCCCCCGTGAGCTGGCGCTGCAAAAGTTGTGGAACCGCACCGACTACCTGGCCCGCAAGAGCATGGATGTTTTTCTGGGTCGCCTGCGCAAATACCTGTCAAAGGACCCTTCCATCCGCATCACCAACATCCACGGCAGCGGCTTCATTCTGGAAATCGGGGAACAGCATTAGGGTAAGGGCGGGCAACATCGTTTTCAAGGCATCTTATTGGCCGGCGCCAACGTTTTACCACCGGCCACTGTCTTTCAGGGCATCCCATTTCGTCAAAATCCAAAAAGCCCATGCGTTCATTTTACCTGTTGATCTTTCTCCTTTTTTCTTTTTCCCTCTCGTCGCAAAACAGCTACACCATTTCCGGCTACATTGAAGATGCCGGCAGCGGTGAGAAGCTCATTGCCGCCAACGTTTTCGATCAAAAGTCGTTGCAGGGCACCGTCTCCAACACCTATGGTTTTTACAGCCTCACGCTGCCGGCCGGTTCGGTGAGCTTATTGGTGAGTTATGTAGGCTACCAGCCCGTGGAGTATTCTTTTTCGCTGCGCAATGACACCACCATCACCTTCCGGCTGCAACAGGCCATTTCCCTGAAGGAGGTGGAGGTGGTGGCCAAAAAAGTGGACCGCATCGAAACCAATACCCAGATGAGCCGGGTGGATGTACCGGTGAAGCAAATCGAGAAGCTGCCAACACTCATGGGCGAAGTGGATGTGCTGAAGGTGTTGCAGTTGCTGCCGGGTGTGCAGGCTGGCGGCGAGGGGCAAAACGGCATTTACATCCGCGGTGGCAGCCCCGACCAGAACCTCATCCTGCTCGATGGGGTGCCCGTTTACAATGTATCGCACCTGATGGGCTTTTTCTCGGTATTCAATTCCGACGCCATCAAAACGGTGACCCTCACCAAAGGCGGCTTTCCCGCCCGCTACGGTGGCCGCCTGTCCTCCATCGTCGAAATCAACATGAAAGAAGGCCACATGCAGGAACTGCACGGCGAGGGCTCCATCGGCCTCATTGCCAGCCGCCTCACCCTGGAAGGCCCCATCAAAAAAGGCAAGACCTCGTTCATGGTTTCGGGCAGGCGCACCTATGCCGATCTCGTCTTCGGGCCGCTCATCAAAGCCAGCGCCGCCGACAACGAAGACGTGAAACTGCGCATGTATTTCTACGACCTCAATGCCAAAGTGAACCACAAGATCAACGACCGCCACCGCATTTATCTCAGCACTTACAGCGGCAAGGACATCTTCGGCGCCCGCTACCGGGAAAACTTTGACAACGGCGGCCACTACCTCACCGACGGCGGCATTGACTGGGGCAACATCACCGCTGCCGCCCGTTGGAATTTCATGATCAACAATAAGTTGTTCAGCAACACCACCCTCACCTACAGCCGGTTCCGCTTCAATTTTAATGCATTGGTGGAAGAAAAGGACAACGGCGAAACGACCTCCTATTCCGCCCGCTATTTTTCGGGCATCCGGGACTGGAGCGCCAAGGTGGATTTTGACTACCTGCCCAATCCGCAACACTACATCCGCTTTGGCGGGGGTGCCACCCAACACGCCTACGACCCCGGCGCTTTCGTCTTCAAAGCCCGTTTTGACGAAGAAAACTTCGACACCATCCTCGGCTCCATGCAAACAAAAGGCATCGAAATGTGGCTCTACGGCGAGGACGAAATCACCTGGGGAGCGCTCAAAGCCAACCTGGGCCTGCACGCCTCCGGCTTTTCGGTGAACGGCAAATTTTACACCTCCGTACAGCCCCGCATCGGCCTGCGCTACCTGCTCAACAACGACATCGCCATCAAGGCCTCTTTTGCCACCATGACCCAATACATCAACCTGCTGACCAACGAAAGCCTCAGCCTGCCCACCGACCTGTGGGTGCCCACCACCGGGCGCATCAAACCGCAACGGAGCTGGCAGCCCGCCATCGGCATTGCCACCACACTGTGGAAGGAGTACGAGCTGAGCCTGGAGGGCTATTACAAAAAGATGAAAAACGTGGTGTCGTACAAAGAGGGCGTCAGCTTCCTGGGCCTGGAAAACGACTGGCAGGACAAAGTGACCCAGGGCGACGGCGAAAGCTATGGCGTGGAATTTTTCCTGCAGAAAAAGGAGGGCCGCACCACCGGCTGGCTGGGATACACCCTGTCGTGGACCTGGCGGCAATTCGACGACATCAACGGGGGCAAGCGCTTCCCGTTCAAATACGACCGCCGGCACGATGTGTCGCTGGTGCTGTCGCATGAGCTCACAGACCGCATCACCATCTCCGGCACCTGGGTCTATGGCACCGGCAACGCCATCACCCTGCCCCTGTACCGCTACGACACCCCGGTGTATTACGACCCCGGCTCTGATGCCTACTACACCCGTGAACTGGAGGGCGTCGGCGAGAAAAACGCCTTCCGGATGAAGCCATACCACCGGCTGGACCTCAGCATCGAATTTCGCAAACAAAAGCGCAGGTACGAAAGGGCTTGGGTCTTCAGCGTTTACAATGCCTACAACCGCCCCAACCCCTATTACGTGTTTGACGGAACGGACGAAAACGGCGACAGGGCGTTCCGGCAAACCAGCCTCTTCCCGCTCATCCCTTCTTTTTCCTGGAACTTCAAATTCTAAAAAACCAGCACCATGTCATCACGCATTTTTTTTCTCTTTTTCGTCGCAATATCATTCGCAGCCTGTGCCGGCGAGGACTTCTTCGAGTCCACTGTTGACATAGACACCCCGCCCCACCAGCCGGCATTGGCCGTGACCGCCAATTTCGCCGCAGGCGACACCACCCTGCGCATCTACCTCACCCACAGCCTGGACATTCTGGAACAAAATGACGCCGAACCCATTCCGGATGCCGATGTGGAGGTTTTCAAAGACGGCATTTCCCTCGGAAAAGCGGGTTACTACAGCGACAAGCTGTACAAACTGCCACTGCCCCAGCCCCTCCCCCCTGACAACGCCACCTACAAACTGAAAGTCAGCGCCCCGGGCTTTGACCCCGTGCAGGCCAGCCAGGTGATGCCGGCAACAGTGCCCATCATCAGCGCCACGTTTGAGATTGACGGAGCCATTGACGATGACGGTGAAAAAGTGGATGAACTCACCATTGAATTTGAAGACCCCGCAGGCATTGAAAACTTCTATTCCCTGAATGCCTATGTGGTTTTCGACAGCCAGTACACCGAAGAATTATCGCTGGGCATCCTCGACCCCATTACCGAAGAAGGCATGGATGACTACCTGCTGAAAGACGTTACCTTCGACGGCAAACGCTACGAATGGCGCTTCAAAGCCTACCGCTTTTTCGAAATTACTGAAGATGTGAAAATGTATGTGGTGCTCCGCTCCATCACCGCCGACCAGTACTTCTTTTCACGCTCGGTACAACTGAGTTACGACAACGACGACAATCCGTTTGCAGAACCGGTCATCATCCACAACAACATCGAGGGTGGCTATGGCATCTTCACCCTGGAAGCAGGGGATGTAAAGGAGCTGTGAGGTTGTTGAATTGTTGAATTGTTGAGATTGTTGAATTGTTGAGGTTGTTGAATTGTTGAGATTGTTGATTTGTTGAGATTGTTGAATTGTTGAGGTTGTTGAATTGTTGAGATTGTTGATTTGTTGAGATTGTTGATTTGTTGAGGTTGCTGAAAGTCGTGAGCTTGCTCACGATCCCGGACTTGATCCGGGATTGATTTGTTGCGGACTTGTTTTGGGATTGAAATTGTGAGGGCAGGTAACCGTTCCGGAAAAGAATCGGGGCGCTCTTGTCAGGATTGAAGGGGTCAGCGCACTAAGGGCATTGAATATCAATCACCAATTACACTTTCAATGGCCAACAAGTTAGTTCTTTTCATCAGTGTATTGATCCTTACCGCATCCGTGCTTTCCTGCTCCAACCAACTCACGTACAACGTAAAGCCCCAGCGCCCGCCGGTCAAACATGACTTGTGGGATCAACTGCTGAAAAAACACGTAACAGCGGAAGGCCTGGTGGATTACAAGGGCATGGTAAATGACAGTGCCCAACTGAACCGCTACCTCGGGCTCCTCAGCTCAGCCCACCCGCAACGTTTTTGGTCCAAAGAGGAGCAAATCGCTTATTGGATCAATGCCTACAATGCTTTCACGGTAAAGCTGATCGTGGATCATTATCCTGTAAAAAGCATCAAAGACATCAAAAACGGAATCCCCTTCGTCAATACCGTCTGGGATATCAGGTTCATCAACATCCAGGGCCAGGAGTACGACCTGAACGCCATAGAACACGGTATTCTTCGAAAGAATTTCAGCGACGGCCGGCTCCACGCCGCTCTCAATTGCGCTTCCTGGTCCTGCCCTCCGTTGCGGACCGAAGCCTACATGGCAGAACACCTGGACGAACAACTGGACGATGCCATGCGGCGTTTTGTCAACGACCCGCTCAGGAATCACATCGGCCCTGCCAGGGCTGAACTCTCCCCAATTTTCAGTTGGTTCAGCGGCGATTTTAAAAAGGATGCGGGTTCGGTGAGGGCCTTCGTCAACAGGTTTGCCGACACGCCCATAGGCCCTGAGGCCAAAATCACTTTTCTGGATTACGACTGGAGCCTCAACGAAGCAAGGTAGTGGATCACCTCAACAGGCTGCTGTAAATTTTTCTGACCTTCAGCGGCGATGCCAATCCCCAGGCCCACAGGTTGTAGGCTATGAAGTTGGCTATCTGCACTCGCAACCAGCTGTTGTTTTCGTATTTCCGGGCAGAAACCGTGCACTTACAGGGCAACAAAACAAAATCGTAGCCGGCCTTTATTGCCCTTCGCAAAAAGTCGTACTCCTCCATGATGACAAATTGCGGGCTGTAGCCGCCAAGCTGAAAATAGGTTTTGCGCAAGATGAAGAAGGTGCGGTCGCCGCCCTGGGTGAAGAACCAGCGGAAGCGGGTAAAAAAGGCATTTACCCGAAGGAAAAACTTTTCTGAATCAAAGCAATACTCAAAGTTTCCCATGAGCCAGCCCTGGTCCACGGCCTTTTCGATGTCTTCAATGAAAGTCAAAGGAGGCAGTACATCAGCGTGGACGAAGTAGAAAATGTCACCGGTGGCATTTTCCGCCCCGAAATGCAATTGGGCACCTCGTCCTTTTTGCGGAGCCGTTAAAACTTTTGCACCGGCTTTTTTTGCCAGGCGAACGGTGCCGTCGGTGCTGCCACCGTCCACCACCAGGATTTCGGCAATTTTGCAATTGGAATTTTTCGAAAGAGCAGCCGTTCGGATATGTGCTATGGTTTTCGACAGATTTATTGCTTCGTTAAAAGTTGGAATGATTACACTGATCGTCATGAATAGCCCCGGACTTTTGTGAGAAATTGAACGAAGCGCCCTTTTGGAATCCCATTGAGTGCTTGCAAAAAACAAAGGTGTAAAATCGCAAAAGGGAATTACAACGGGATGCCCGAAGCTGTTGTGAGGAAGACATTTATAGAGTCAGAAAGCCTCTTTCACCGTCAGGTATGGGAAAAAACCTCCACTGTCGTTTGCCGCAACATCGAGCCTCAGGTTGATTTTGTCTCTGGTGCTGAGCATGAACCTCAATCCCGTGCCGAACGTTGCATGGGGCCTTTGCCCGGGCAGGGTATGCAACTCCGGCCCCACCGCTCCGGCGGCCCCAAACACAACCCCGCCCAATCTCTTGTACAGCTTCATCCGGTACTCAAGCTGGATGGTCCATAGGTTCTTATCGCGAAAGCGGCCCTCGAAATAGCCCCTCATTTTTCTTGGCCCGCCAATGAATGCCAGTTGCTGAAAAGGCACTTTCCCTCCCATGGAAACAACCCAGGCATTCAGTGCCAGCACACCGGATTTACCGAAGGGAAAATACCCGGTTGCATCCAGCGAGAACCTGGTGAAATCAAAATCGCTGCCGAGTTCCCTGCGGTTGAAAAACATTTCAGCTTCGGCCCAAAAACCGGCGGAAGGGGAGAACAAATGGTTGCGGTTGTCGAAGTTGTACACCAGGCCGGCACCGGAAATAGTACCGCCCGTATTGCCCTGCACCGTTGGTTGGTCCAGCAGGCCGCCCGTTTTCCTCCGGGTGATGTTGTAATTATCCCACCAGTACCTGAGCCCGAAATAGTGGTTGGGGGCAAGCGCCTTCAACAGGTTCAGGCGGATCCTGGGGTAAACAACGTCATAGCTCTCTTTATCTGCCTTCCGGGTGTCATTGCCCGTGCCGAAATACTGATAGACGTATTTGTAATACCCCAGTTCTCCATAGGCCTGCCAGGTTTCTTCTTTGAAAAAAAACTGAAATGGCAGGTAAATGAGTACCTGCTTTTCCTGTGTATAGGCCAGGCCGAGGGTGATCTGAGAAGGGCGCTCATCATCTGTCTGCCTCCTGAAACGGAAAGTATAGAGCGCTGCCACACCTCCTGCCCATCGTGTTTCAGGGGTGTAATAAACAATGGGAATGGGTATCAGGCTGCTCTTGCGAATGAATTTGCCGCTCAGGGAATCAGCGCCATTCGCCTGCCCGAAAACAGCTCCGGCAAAAGACCATGCAAGAAGCAGCAGCAGTACATTTCTCAGCAAGGGCATCAGTTTTCCGGCAATAACGGTGTAATCCCTCAAAGCACCCTGCCACCACTCCTTTTATTCAAAAAATATAGCAGCGAAGACAAAGCAATGGTGAAAGACTATTCCCTGGCCACCACCACTCTTTGCGTGATCCAACCCCCTGAGGCACTGGCCCGCAACAGGTAAACCCCATCCGGTAGTTGCTCTACCGGGATGCTCAGCACGGCATTGCTGACCCTGCGTTCGTCCGATTGCCACACTGGTTGGCCCACGGCATTCAGCAGTTGAAGCACCACATCCGCCGGGCGGAGCAGGTCCAGTTCTACTGTCAGTGACCTGGAAGCCGGGCTGGGGTAGGTTCGGAGTGTTCCGGTGCCCAAAACCGAACTGACCGGCACCAGGAAATCCACAAAGATGGAGTCCGTGAGCAAGGTACAGCCATTGGCGTCGGTAAGCTCCAGTTGGTAGTAGTTGTTGCCGTCGAGTTCTTCGAGGTCTTCCTGAGCACTCAAAAACTGGCCATTCAGGAGCCAGGTGTAAGTGTAAGGAGGCGTGCCGCCCCCGGCTGTCACCTGGATGGCTCCCTTGTGCGGATTGACGTCACCGTGGTCTTCGTGGATGACTGTGTCAATGTTGACGAGAAGCTGATCCGGTTCGGTGAGGGTGACCTGATTCTGGCCTTCACAACCAAGCTGATTGGTCACCGTTACGGAATAGTTGCCGGCCGGCAGCCCCGTGAGGACGGTGGTGGTGTCGCCGGTGTTCCACAATACATCAAACGGTTCAAACATTCCGGAAATGCCGAGTTCTATGAGTCCGGTGCTATCGCCGTGGCAGGCAGGTGTTTCTGCAAACAAGGATACGTTGACGGGGGCCAGATTGACGATGAGACTAAACACGCACAAGGCTTTGTTTCCCGACGCATCGGTGGCGTCGAAGCGCATGAGGGTCTCACCCGGCGGGAACAACGAACCGGGAGGCAGGCCTTCTACCTGTACCACCGTAACGCTGCCGCAGTTGTCGGTGGCCGTCGGAAAATCAATGTCAAAGGTCGCACTGTCACAGGCGAATTTGCTGAGCGAAATGGGGCAATCGAAAACGGGCTTCATGTTGTCCACCACGGTGACGGTGGCTCCGTCACTTGTGCTGTTTTTACCCTGATCGATAGCCGTCAGAATGACGGTATTCTCACCAACATCGTCGCAATTGAATTCCAGCTTGTCCAGCACCAGGGTGTCAATGCCACAGTTGTCGCTGCTGCCGTCATCCAGCATTTGGGGAGTGATGAGGGCCACTCCGTTCTCGTCCAGTTCAATGGTGATGTCCTTCGCTATTGCAAGGGGAGGCACCGTATCGGGTGCCACACTTATTCCGAAGAAAACGGAATCGGCGCAGCCGTTGGCATCGCTGACGGTGACGGAATAGTCTCCGGCGCCGAGGCCCGTAACAAACGGAGTGGTATCGCCGGTGCTCCACAAAAAGGCATAGGGAGCGGTGCCGCCTGTTGCGAAGGCCGTTGTCGAGTCCACCGCCCCGCCCAGGCATTCCACATTGCCGGAGGCGACGGAAATACTGAGCGAATCGGGTTCGCTTACCGTGGCTGATTGCGATGCGGAACAGCCGTTGGCATCGCTGACGGTGAGCTGGTATTCGCCTGGCGGCAATGAGATCACCGTTTGGGAACCGGCTCCATTGCTCCATTGATATTCCACGGGCGGTGCAGCACCGCTGACCAATGCAGACAGGGCTCCGTCCTGCTCCCCTGCACAGTTTACATTCGCCACCTCGATTTCCACCTGCAATGAATCACATCCGAACTGGTTGACCATTCCACAGGCCTCGGCCGTACATCCGTTGGCATCGGTCAGGGTGGCGCAAAAAGTTCCTGGGGCCAGGTTGGTGATGGTTTGGGTGGTGTCTCCTGTGGTCCAGTTGTATTGGTAAGGAAGGGTGCCACCGGCCGGCATGGCAGTGGCTGTTCCATCGGCTGCGCCAACGGCGGATTCATGGGTGGTATTGATCGTTAGTTCCAGCAATGGGGGTTCAGCAATGACCACAAATATGCTGCTCTCACAGCCATTCATGTCCGTGGCTGTAACTGAATAAATACCTGCGACCAGGCCGCTTGCGGTGGCCGTGGTGTCACCCGTATTCCAGGAGTAGGAATAGCCAGGCGTGCCCCCGGCAGCAGCCACCGTGGCCTCGCCGTCAGCAAGGCCGTTGCAACTGGCATCCTGTTGCGAAGCGACGGAAAGCACCAGCGCCGCAGGCTGACCCAGGGCGATGTTCTCTACCAAAACACATTGATTGGCATCGGTGACGGTGACACTGTAAGTGCCCGCCGGCAAATTGCTGACGGAGGCTGAAGAGTCGCCGGTGCTCCAGGCAAACACCAAAGGTTCAGCACCGCCTGAAGGCAGCAATTCCAAAGCCCCGGTGCTGTCGCCGTGGCAGAGGGGTGGCATCGAGAGCACTTCCAGGACAAAGCCCGAACAATCGAAAGCATTGACGGTCACCGTTTGCGAAGCGACACAGGAATTTGCGTCGGAAACCGTGACGGTGTAATCACCGGGAGCCAAACCAGAAATGCTCTGACTGGTGCTGCCGGTACTCCATTCAAAAGTGTATGGCGCGGTGCCACCTGTGGGGTTGGCAGTGGCAGTGCCGTCATTGGCTCCGGCGGCTGATTCGGGGGTGGCGCTGGCCATGGGTTGCAGTTGGGCCGGTTCCTCAATGGTGACATTAGCTGTATCGGTGCAGCCCAGTGAGTCAGTCATAATGACGGTGTGGGAGCCGGCAGGCAGGTTGGACGCCGTTGCCGTACTGTCGCCGTTGGACCATGCGAAACTGTACGGCGGGAGGCTGCCGGAGCCCTGGGCCGTAGCCGTGCCGGTGCTGTCGCCGTGGCAAAGAACATGGGTGGTGTCTGAGATGGTTACCACCGGGCCAGACAATTCCGTTACCACAGTGCTGTCAGTTGCCGGGCAACCGTTCAGGCTGTCTGTCACCACCAGGAAATAGGTGCCCACATTGTTGACAGTGACAACGGCAGTATCGCCATTGCCGACTATGCCAGGGCCTGACCATTGAAATGCCAGTGGTCCGTTTCCGGAAGAAGCGCTTCCGTCCAGGTCCACTTCACCGCTTGCGCATGTGAGCTGGGCAGCGGGTCCGGCCTCTGCCACAGGCGGCAGGGTATCCAGCGTTACCAGAACGGTGTCCGTAGCGGAACAGCCATTTGAACCGTCAAAGACCGTGAGCACATAAGTGCCCGTCTGATCCACCAACGGGCTCAGGGTACTGTCGCCTTCGGCAATGTTGCCATCGGTGGTGGACCACAGATAGCTGAACTCAGGCCCTTGAGAAGAGCCACTCCCATCCAATACGGCTGTGCTGTCAGCACAGGTCAGGGCCCTGTCGTCGCCTGCATCGGCAATGGGCGGCAGGGTGTCAGCACTTACCAGTACGGTGTCCGTTGCCGTACAGCCATTCGCTGTATTTGCGACGACAATAACATAAGTGCCGGCGGCATCCACCACAGGATGAAGTGTATTCTGACCGGAAACAATGTTGCCATCGGGCGTACTCCAGGTATAATTGATATTGGCACCTGCCGAGGAGCCGGTGCCATCCAGTGTTAGCATGGTGCTGTCGCAGGTGAGCGATTGGTCCGGGCCTGCACTGGCCAGCGGCGGGGTAAGGTCTTCCGTCACAATGGCACAGTCGGTAGCTGTGCAGCCATTGTCGTTGTTAGTGACGGTGAGGCAGTAGGTTCCGGCGGCATCTACTTCCGGAGTCAGGGTATTGGCTCCCGAAAGGATGTTGCCGTCATTGGTGGTCCATTCGTAAGTGATGTTGGCTCCGGCAGATGAGCCGGTTCCGTCGAGTGTAAGGGTGGTGGACAGGCAATTGAGTTCCATGTCCGGGCCTGCATCGGCTACCGGAGGAGTCAGGTTGATGGTCACGTTTGCAGCATCTGTGGCCGTACAGCCATTGGTGGTGTTGGTCACGACAAGGGTATAGGTTCCTTCAGCGCCTACTGTAGGAGTCAGCGTGTTGGCACCGTTGATGATCAGGCCGTTGGTGGTGGTCCACTGGTAAACGAATTCAGTACCGGTGGAAGAGCCCGAGCCGTCAAGTTGCACCGTAGAATTTGCACAGTCAAGTTGCATATCAGGTCCCGCATCAGCAATGGGCGGGGTGGTATTTGACAAGATGGTGACACCGGCAGTAGCCGTGCAGCCATTGCCATCGGTGGCAGTGACTGTATGGTTGCCGGCGGACAGGATGGCGGTGGCACCAACGGCACCTGTACTCCAGGTATAGGTATAGTTGCCCACCCCACCGGCGGCCTGCGCGGTTGCGTTGCCGACGGGTGTGAAGCAAGTGATGTTCGTCTGGCTGACGATGCCAACGGAAAGCTGGGGTGGCTGGGTGATGGTGATGGAACCCGTGCCCATGCCTCCGGCGCCATTGGTCACGGTAACGGTGTAGGAACCGGCACTCAGGTTGGTGATGGTCTGGGTGTTGCCCCCGTTGGACCAGGCATACATGTAAGGCCCGCCGCCACCGCCGGATGGCATGGCGGTGGCGGTTCCGTCGCTGCCCCCGAAACAGGAAACATTGGTACCGGTAACGACAACTGTTATGGTTCCGCCACCTCCCATGAAGTTGCCGGAAGCAGTGGTGGTAACGATGGCGTCGCCGCTGTTGCTGCCGTTGTCATTGGCAAGGTTGGCAGCCGCATACATGGTGATGGTTCCGGAACCGGAAGCGGGAGAAGTCCAGTCCACCGTGAAGGTGGCCATGTTGTTGGTGTAAGGTTGCGCCGGATTGTGCTCGTGGTAGGTGCGCCCTCCGGAGGTCTGGATGGTGGACCCGGGCCCCGGATTGGAAAGCGTACCGGCGTTGTTGTTGGAATCGTCAAGCACCACCATTTGAAAGCCGGCCAATTGTGGAACCGAATTGGTTCGGGTCACCGTGACGGTTATGGGATAGGTCGTGTTGGGCATGATGCTGGCCGGCAGGCCGCTGATCATCACCATGCCCATGCCGGTGCCACCGGAATGACAACCTCCGTTTGAGGAAGCACAGGTATTGAATGTGGGAGGGGCACCTGTGAATCCATTGGGTGGATTACTGCTAAATGACAAAAACAGGTAGGCGGCAAGCATGGCCCAGAACAGGCCATAAACAGGGCGTACTTTTCTCTTCATTGTGAGAAGGGCATTGCAAACCACCACAGGCAGTGGTTAAGTGTGGATGTAAGACAATCTTGTTTGAAGGAAGAGAACTGCAAAATAGCCAGAATTTCCCGAATCTTCCATAGTACACTCAGCATTGTCGGCCAAATAACCAACTTGAATTGTGGTAACTGTCCAACAGCTCACTGCTAAAACGCAAACCCGCCCCTCACCTGAATCCAGCCTCCATCTTCTGAATCGAAATAACTTACAGTGAGCACCGTCAGGTCCAGCGGGCTGATCCACAGACCCAGGCCTTTGGCGTCGTGCCAGTTGTCGCTGTCTTCATTGCTGTACCATACCCTGCCGTAATCATAACCTGCCAGCACACCCAGTGTGAAGGGCATGAAGCGGTTGTTGACATTGAAAAGGCGCAGGCGGAGGTCGTTCTGGTGGTACACTGCTGTCTGGCCGGTAAAGCGCTCATTGCGGTAGCCACGCAGGTGGTTGCGGGCACCCAGCACGGCTGCGTCGTAGAATCGGAAGCCCTCTTCCACATGGCTGAAGCCCACCTTGCTGGCCAGCACCAGCCGGCGGCCACCCAGATACAGGCCGAAATGCCCCCGGTAATACGGAAATCCTCCGCTGCCCCGGTTCAATTCATTTTTAACGCCGGCAGTGAGGTTGAAGGTCAGGCCCGTGGTGGGGTTGGCGGGCTCGTCGGCATTGAAATAATTGAGTTGCACCTCGGCAGATGAAAAGTAATTGGCCTCAAAGTCTGATTGGAAGATCTGCGGATTGCTGCTGTTCACCAGCCGGTCGGCGGTGTCTTCCACCTTTACCATCTCCACCCGGCCGCCAAAGCTGATAGTAAGGTTGCTGGCGAGGGTCCGTCGCAGGAATGGGGCCATGCCATAACGCTCCTGCCGCACCCGGATGTAGTCGTCGTCAAACTGATGTCCTTCCAGCCAATTTTGCGAGTCATTGCCGAAGCCGAAAAAATTTCTGGTATAGGTTGGCCCCTGAAGGTTGAGGTTCAGCAAAACGTCCCAATGTTTCAGTGCCCGGATGAATTCAGCGCCATAGTGCAATTCTACCGAACCCGTTGCCACGGCCACTTGCCCGCTAATGCTGTGCCTGCTGGCGTAGGGGGAGCGGTGAAAACCATAGCTGGTGCGCACATAGGTTCCGCCAATGGCCAGCCCGTCATCGGGGTTGCCACCGAGGATGGGGATACCCATGCCGTAGTTGTGTTCGTAATCCCACGAGCGGCGGTCATAGGTATTGAGCACGGGGTCGTTGGAGGTGCGGTTGGCGGCCTCTGTGCCGGTGTGCAGTTCGTTGTCATTTTTGGTATCGTAGAAATGCGTCATTTTCCGAAGGCCTGCCACGCTGGAGCGGTCATCGAAGGTATCATTGTCAAGGCCGCCGATGCAGCGCACCAGGATGCCTTTGTTCACATTGCCCGTCAGGGTGAAGTGGTCCTCCTGTCCCAATCCGTACAGGCATATTTCTTTTGTTTCGCTTCGCAAAAATGTGCGTTCGAAATAGGGCTGACCTTTTTTCTCACCCTTTTTGTTGGAGTGGTAAATGCGCACCCGGGTTCGCTCATCGTCGAGCCTTTCCACGGTGAAGTGATCGTGTTCTTCTGTGCCTGCCACATCCACTTTGCGGGCCATCAGCAGGTAAAAGCGCCGGGCAATAGCGGGCAGGTCATCCCGTCGTTGCCGCAGGCGAGGAGTGATCCAATCTGCGTCGTTGGCCCTTATCTCCTTCGGAAAATCCTCCATCGCTTGCGCAATGACCTCATCCGTTACTGCGGCTTTCATTTTGTTAGCCTCCTCTTCCCAAATTGGCCATTCGGCACCGCTGAGGAAAGTAGGGTCAAAGTATTTGCTGTGGTAATTCAGCCATTTGATGTTGGCGATTTTTCCTTCGTAAGGCCTGAGTTGTTTCAAAAAGGGCGTGCCCATACGCACCAATGCCGGAAAGGCCCCATCCCACTTTGAGAAGGGCTGATCCCGGTCCCGGGGTATGGGCCGGTACCAGGTTACTCCTGATTTTTTGTCCTTGACGGTGGCCCAGCGCCAGTTGTCATCGTGGCGGTCCCAGTCGCCCACCAAGTTGTCGAACAGGCGGGCCCGCACCACGGCCCGGTAATCCACGCGGTGGTCGTGGTCTTCCTGCACCACTTCCAGGAGGTCCAGGGTGCTGACCAGTTCTTTTGAATTTCCAAAACTTGGCAGGTCTCTCCAGTCACCATCTGCGCGCTCTTCCACCAGGTAGAGCCGGTCACCAAAGTCGTCGTTGAAATCACCCAGGGTGGGTTGTTTGGGAATGTAGTACAGCTGCGGGTTGGTGTGGTACACACCGGCTGCCTCGGTCAGTTTGGGCAGCATGAAGGCCACATAGGGATTGGATGCGGTGAACTGATCGGCAAAAAGGCCGCTGGCAAAAGTCTTGTTGAACGGGTACGGTACCATCCGGGATTCGTCCTTCAGCATGTCCCGCAGCACCCACTGTTTTCCTTCCTTGTCCACCACTCGCAGGGAATTGGTTTGGGAACCGCCGCCGCGCTTGATGGGGGTCACGCCACCGCGCCAGGTGTCCAGGTCCAGGGTAGGAGCTTTTACAGATGTCCGAAACGTTTCCCGGTAATGATCGCCCCAGAAAAAGCGGTGCAAGCCGCCGGCTGCCACATCAGGTTTCAGCACAGCAGCCATGGAATCAACGCCGGATTGATAAACGGGAAATTCGACGTGCTCACTGGTCTGGAAGGTGGGCAGTTTGCCTTTGATCTTTCTGGAAAATACCACCCGGCCTTTGCTTCCATCGCCTTCGGCAACCCAGAATTCCAGCCAGGTTTCACCCTCCGGGTAAAATTTGAGGATGGAAAAGCCAGGCTCCTTGCCGTAGCCGAATTGCAGGCCCCTGCCCGGCGCCACCGGATCTACCTTGCTGCCCGAACCACTGACGATATAGGACTGGTTTTCAATTTCAAAATACTGGAGGTTGTGTTCGTGCCCCGAGGCAAAGATGAAGCTGCCGTTTTTGCGGGCTTCCCGCTCCATGATCTTTTTCATTTCCCGATAGAGCGGGTGCGCCGTGTCAGTGCGGGAACCGACCGTGGCCCGCAAAAACATGAAAGCCGTACCCACACCCGGGAAAGGGATGTACAGTTTCGGGTTCAGGTCTGTCAACGGGAACAGGTGCTGTTTGGCAGAGAAGCGACCGCCGTGCCCGCCATTGGTGTGCAAAGGATGGTGCATAAAGACCACCACGTTTTTACGGCGGTTCTTTTTGAGTGCTTCCTGAAAAAAGAACATGAAATTTTGCCGGCTCTTGATCTCACAGCCCTCGTTCAGTTCCCGCTCATTGAGCCAGTTCATCAGGTACCACTCGGAATCCACGAAAACACCCACCACACTTTTGCTAAAGTTTTTAGTCTCTATATCCCCACAGCCGTGGTTGGGCAGCCACACATGCTTTCCCAGCCCCAGGTATTTTTCGATGAACTTTTCCTGCCGTTCTACCCCCTTGCGGGCCCGGTCCTGGTACCAGTCATGGTTGCCGGGAATAAAAAAGGGCTTGCCTTTGTAATCCTTCAGGATTTCAAGCTGGACAGTGAGGCGGTGTTCGGCCAGGGCCCTTCCCGGATCGCTTTTTGGTGGCAAGCCGGCCGGATAGATATTGTCACCCAGAAAAACCGTGGCGCTGTTTTCTGGTGCAGACTTCAGCTTTTCTCCCAGCAAGCGCACCGCCGGTGGCACTTCCCCCATTTCCGCATCGCCCGCATCTCCAATGAGATATACAGTGAACTCTGGGTCACCCATTTCTTCAGAGGGGCGCTCAATAGCGTCTCCTTCGAGGTGCAATTTGAAGTTGGCGCAAGCCGAAAGAAAAAGAAAAGAAATGAGAAGAGCCGGTAGTGAATGTTTCATGCGAAAGGCAGTTGTGAGATAAGGTAAAGGTACAAGGCATGTATTGGTTCAGTCATACCCCAGAAATACGATGAAATGCCCGACACCGGATCCTTTGGGTTTATGCTTGAGTGACCCGAGGCCGAAGAATACCGGGATGGCATCGGCACGGGGTTTAAACATTCGATTATCCTTCAACTGTTCGCCAGTTTCTCGTCCCGAACTTATCTGGTGATTGGAAATACCATTTTTTCCGGGGACCCACATTTTAATTAGCAAAATAAAAATATATTCTCGCTTCGCAAACCTAAAAGCCTGCTTTACAGGCAATTATACCTAAATGGCAAATCCCGTACGGTCACAAACCTCCAAATGGCATGATTTTATTTTGAATTGAGAAGACAAACTCAAAAACTATGGCAAGGACTGCTCACACACCACACCTTTTGCTTTCCCCTGAATTTACATTGTGGCTCGATCGTGAAAAGAAACTCGCATCACGCCGGCAGGCGATGATCAAGGGTTTTGCCTTCGCCTTGCTGATCATGCTGATGGCCGCGGTGCTGTACAGCAGGTTCGGAGAAACAACGCCAACTCCGGGCGCCGATGGCTACACACATATAGAATACTCAAACTACTAACCTTTCTTACCGTTCTTATCCGGTTTCCGCTTGCCCTCGGAAACCACCAAGGGATTACAACTGACGCAACTTGTTGCCGGCCACGTGCCGGCAATTTTTTTTGAGGGAGTTTTTCAAGGGAGGTTTTTCTGGGGTTTTTATCGAATCATAGTAATCATTCAATCACACCAATCAAGGTCTAATCCTGTCCAATCACAGTAATCATTCAATCACACCAATCAAGGTCTGTCTTTGTCCAATCACAGTAATCATTCAATCACACCAATCAAGGTCCGTTCCTGTCCAATCACAGTAATCATTCAATCACACCAATCAAGGTCCGTTCCTGTCCAATCAGAGTAATCATTCAATCACACCAATCAAGGTCTATTCCTGTCCAATCAGAGTAATCATTCAATCACACCAATCAAGGTCCGTTCCTGTCCAATCATAGTAATCATTCAATCACACCAATCAAGGTCTGTCTTTGTGAGGGGGGGGTCAGCGCAAGGGGATCATCTGATTTATTCGGGTTATTTCCCGGCCTCAATTTGTGCGACCTTGCTGGGCAGTACGCCAAATTTTTCACGAAAGCTTTTGGTAAAATAAGAAAGATTGGAATAGCCCACAGAATAGGCGATTTCCGAGACGGTTCCCGCTTTGTTTTTCAGAAGGCGGTGGGCCTCTCTAAGTCGCATATCCACCACTATCTGGTTGGCAGATTTTCCCGTAAGCGCTTTGATTTTCCGATGCAGTTGTGAGCGGCTGAAACCCACAGCCCGGGCCAGGTCATCCATTGACAGTCGCTCATTGTCAAGGTTTTCCTGAATCACTCCGAAAACTTGTTGTAGAAATTGGTTGTCAGCAGATTGAATTTCCAGGTCGGGATCAACGAGCAGATCTGCCTGCCGGAGGTGCTCCCAAAGTTTCTTTCTGGCTTCAATGAGGTTTTTCATCCTCAACAACAATTCATCGGGATAAAATGGTTTGGTCAGGTAGGCGTCAGCGCCCTGCATCAATCCTTCCATTTTGTTTTCCTGTGCAGCACGGGCCGTCAGCAGGATGATTGGTATGTGACTAGTCTTCGGATTATTCTTCATTGAATGGCAAAGGGAGTAGCCGTCTTTGCGGGGCATCATGATATCTGAGATTACGATATCGGGAATGTGCTCAATGGCAAGGCGTTCACCCTGCTCACCGTCGGAGGCAGTGAGTGTAAGGTAATTTCCGCTTAACACATCCACGATGAAATTCTGCAAGTCCTGATTGTCCTCTACAATCAAAGCCACCGGCAGGTCTTCCACAGGCTGGGAAGCGGAAAGAACCTCCGTGGTTTCTTGCTCACTGTGCATCAATTGCGGCTGATGATACTCCACAACAGGAAGATGTTGATCCTCCACCACGACACTTTCCTCCGGTAAATCTTCCAGGCTGACCGGCAACCTCACTTTGAATGTAGATCCTTTTTCGGCAGTACTTTTCACACTGATCTGCCCGTTGTGCAAATCCACCAGTTCTTTGGTCAGGGCAAGACCAATTCCTGTTCCTTTTTCCTCCGTCCCTTCGATGCGATAAAAACGCTCAAATATCTTCGGCAAATTTTCCTTTGATACGCCTTCTCCCGTATCAGCTATTTCGATGACGAGATGTTTTTTGACCAATTGAATAGATACGGTCACCTTGCCTCCCTCCGGGGTGTATTTGATGGCATTGGAAATAAGATTGGATATGATCTTCTCCAGTTTGTCTTTGTCGTAATAAGCCTGGTTGTCTTCGGGGGGAAAGGAAACATTGAAACTTATCCGCTTCTGCTCGAGGCTGCTCTCGAAAGAATAAACCACTGTCCGGATGAATCTTACGAGGCCCCCTTTCTGAAGATTGAGAAAGACCTGGCCGTCTTTCATCCTGGCGATGTTCAGCACCTGATCTACCAATTGTTCCAGGCGCAGTGCGTTGTTTTTTATGACCTCCCAGGATTTCCTGGGGAGCAAAATTTCACTTTCATGCCGGTTGGTATGGCTTTGCAAGTTTTCTTTTTGGGCCAGCTCGATGGGGCCGAGGATGAGTGACAAAGGAGTCCGGAATTCATGACTGACGTTTGAGAAAAACCGGCTTTTTATTTCTTCCAGGTCCTTGACGCGCTGCACCTCAGCCTGGGCTTCTTGTGAGCGGAGCTTTTCCGCTTCCGCTTTCTTTGAAAGTTGTTGTTGTCGGTAGGCAATTCCGAAGGTATAGGCCACAAGTTGAAGAAAAACTCCTGCGCTGTAAGGCTCAAAAGGCAAACGAAAAAGCCTCAAGGACCAAAAGCCACCCACCAGGGAAGCTGACGTTGCCAGAATTGCACCTATACCGAAGTACTTTGCGAACTGGTCTTTCTTAAACATCAGAGAAACAGCCAGCACCAGGCCAACAATTGAACATCCTACCACCCAGTGATAGTGGTAGGCAACCATTGCGAAGTAAACCTCGCCACCCGCCAAAATATACCACACACTGTATAGAATTTCGAGTCCCAGAACAACACATATTCCCAATATTACCTTGTCATGCACGGGAAAGCGCTGCGGCGAATTGATGTACTCTCTGCCAAAAAACCAGAATGTGAACAAAATGCCATTCGAAACCATGGTCCAAACCGCAAAACGAATCTCAGGCAGATCACCCAAAAACAGGTCGCTGATGAACACATCAGAAAACGCCATCGTAAGCGTGCACATGAACACCCACAGCGAAAACAGGATATATATGCGTTGACGCAGGTAGAACCAATGTACCAGGTGATACAGCAAAATGATGAAACAGATCCCCAGGAGGAAAGTCCTGAAAAAGATTAACCAGGGCCCCAAAGGGTAATAATTTGCGTGACTGTCGTTGCGCAGCGAGAGGTTAAAAAAAGGAGGGAATCCAGCCCTGTTGCCCTCCACCCGGATCAACAACTCAACCGAATCACCGGCTGGCAGGTCCAATGGAATCTGATTGAGGAAATAAGGTTTTGGAACCTCCCGCTCACTTTCAGGGTACAAGCTCCCACTCTTTTTATGAAAAAGGACCTTTCCATCCTCAACGCCGTAAACATCCACCTTGCCGTTGCCCCTGATCCAGGCAATATCCATGAAATAGCGGTCTTCCAGATGGAGTTTCCATCCCTGCAATCCCTCCGGTGCAACAATTGCCACCCGGCCCCAATATGCATGGCGAGGGTCGAGATACTTTGGAAATTGCTTCAGGGGTCGAAATACCAGGCTGGTATCGGATATCAGATCATTCAAAGAATGGCTCTTCAGGGAGTCCTGGTACACCATGAGAACTGAATCCAGAACTTGAACGGGATACTGGGTATTAACCGTGTAAACCTGCTGGGCACCGGCCTGCTTTGGCAACCAAATAATAAAAATAATGATCAAATACCGGTGCATAAACGTTGAATTGAAAGACCTGCCTCCGGTCGTTTACTCCGGAAAACAAACAAATAATATGCAGTGGTTGGCGGCCACTGCATACTCAAACAAGTCCAATATACTATTTCTCCTGTAAATCTGTCAGCAGAATGGTGTAAACCCCCGCCGCTTCGTCAAAATCCACCGTGTAACGTGTCGGGTAATACCCGCTCCGTTGCCATGCCTGCGGCTGTCGGATTTCTGCGTTCACTGATGCTTTTGATTGCAGAAAAGACATGGCGATCATGGGTTCCAGAAAATTCAGCTCGCCGTTGTATTTACCATAAATAAACGTATGGGTAAACGTACCTGTGCCGGCAATTTCAGGTGACAGGAGATCAATGATGTGGGCGCCCATGCGCGGTACGCCGCCCGGTGTTTCCAGGTACATTGGGGCGAGATATTCTGCGGGAAGGGGCTTGTTGAACTCGATTGTATCAAATGGTCCTATTGCGTCGCGGGCAGTCATTGACATGAAGTAAAAGTGCATGTCAAAATGTGGAAGGTCGTACACCCCCATTGGGTCGTGGCCGTGTTCATTCCAGTCAAGGGTAATGTGGTTGTAGGGCGGAACATTGATCTCACCGGGAAGTGTAAGCACAAACTCGTCGCCGTGAGGACTGCCTGTCGGCAGATTTGAAAGTGCTGCCTCTTCGATCTGCAATCCTATAGCTACAGGGGTTTGCTGCTCGTCGGTGCGAACAAAGGCCCAGGCATGGCCATCACCAATCGAAACCTGGTCGCCTTTGAATTCGGTTTGAATTTCAGGGTCGTCCTTTTTGCAGGCAGTGAGGCCGGCAAGCAGGATCAGCGAAAGCACAAAATGATAGCTTTTCATGGTACAAAAGGTTTAAAAGGTTGTAAATATCCGGATGGCATTCATCCGCTTGACCCTGCAAATGTGGGTACACTTCCACCCTGCCCGCTTTCACACTTGTTGCAATCCTTGTAAAATTTGTTGCAAAATCGGTGCTGTGCCTTTAAGACAGCACCCTTATTACGCAATTGCAACCCCGGAAAACACATGGAGAAGAGGAAAACGGTCGGCTTAGTCGAAAATGATTGATCAGGGATCGGAAATGGCGAATGGATGAAAATGATACTGCCCAAAACAAGCCGGATATTCCTCAACAAAAACTTTTTCTCTTTGCAAAAGGAAGACTGCCGGGTACACTTCCAGCCTCAATTAGCCACAGCGTTATACCGGAGTTTTGCAGGGCATTCCCCCCAAACACATCCAACTGCCACCCAACGACAACCTTCATAACCCTGTCCACCACCAGCCCGTTTGTCCACCCCGACAGGGCAGTCCCGAACTTGTTTCGGGATCATCCCTCATCCCTCTTCCCCCATCCCTAACAAAAAAAGGCCCGGCATTGCTGCCGGGCCAATCATTCCGTTTTGTCTTAATGCTTATCGAAAACAGCTCAGCAAGAGGTTGCTGAGCGTAAAAATCATGCACCTTCCAGGGCTGCGGCACCACTTACGATCTCGAGGATTTCGCCGGTGATGGCCTCCTGACGGGCTTTGTTGTAAGTCAGTTTGAGGTCTTTCAACAGATCCTGTGCGTTTTCGGTGGCCTTGTCCATGGCAGTCATACGGGCGCCGTGTTCGCTGGCGTGGGTGTCGAGCAGGTACTTGTGGAAAGTGGTCTGAAGGATGCTGGGTATCAGTGTTTCCAGCAAAGACTCCATGTCGGGTTCGAAAATGTAGTCGGCTTTGCTGCCGTTGCTTTCAAGCGTCTCGGCTTTGGGCACAGGCAGCCATTGCTCGCATTCGGGGTACTGGGTAGCCGCATTTTTGAAACGGCCGTAAGCCACATCCACGGCATCGAACTCCTCTTTGGCAAAGGCATCCATCAACAACTGCGAAACTTGCGACACATTGTCGAA
The DNA here is from genome assembly GCA_026993525.1 of Saprospiraceae bacterium. Lineage (GTDB taxonomy): Bacteria > Bacteroidota > Bacteroidia > Chitinophagales > Saprospiraceae > UBA6168. Next base: position 14,778 of record JALWSS010000219.1, on the reverse strand, counting down.
ACTCAGGTCAGAGAACAGCTCTACATAATCGGCGATCATTGGCACACCCTTGTAGTGCTTCGCAAAAAACTCATAGCCTTTCTTGCCGATGGGCAGAACGGTCAGGTTGCCTTCTTTGTAAACCTCGCCGTACTTGTGATGAATGGTTTTGACGGCAGCCTTGATCACATTGGTATTGAAGGCGCCGCACAAGCCCCTGTTGGAGGTAACAACCACCACGCAGGCTTTCTTCACCGGCCTTTCTTTACCGAAGGAGGTATCCGCATTGCCACCCAGGTTGGTCAGGATGTTGCGGAGCATTTCGTTGAGCTTGTTGGCATAAGGGCGCATTTGCTGAATGGCTCCCTGAGCCCGGCGCAACTTGGCCGCAGACACCATTTTCATGGCTTTGGTGATCTGCTGGGTGTTTTGCACCGACTTGATGCGCTCCCGTACTGCTTTGAGATTTGCCATGCTTTATTTTGTGTTTCTTTTACCGCCTGCCGGCGGAATCCTACCATGCGCTTTCGGCGTTCCGGACTCTCACCCGGAACGCCTCAGGCACATTGGTCTTTATGCTTTGCTGAACTGGACTGCAAGTTCACCTGCCAGCTTTTCAAGGGTGGCGGTATCCTCGTCAGTCAGTTTTCCTGATTTGATCGAAAGCAGGGTTTCAGGATGGAGCTGCTCCAGCTTCAGCAGGAACAATTCTTCAAACTCCTTCACCTTGTTCACTGGTACGTCTTTGAGCAAGCCTTTGGTACCGAGGTAAATGATGGCTACCTGTTTTTCTACACTAACCGGCGAGTACTGAGGCTGTTTGAGTATCTCCACATTGCGCTTACCTTTTTCAATTACGGCAAGGGTGGCGGCGTCGAGGTCAGAACCGAATTTGGCAAAAGCCTCCAACTCACGGTACTGGGCCTGGTCAATTTTCAGGGTACCGGCCACTTTCTTCATGGACTTGATCTGTGCCGAACCACCTACCCGGCTCACTGAGATACCTACGTTGATGGCAGGGCGGATACCGGCGTTAAAGAGGTTGGACTCGAGGAATATCTGACCGTCGGTAATGGAGATTACGTTCGTCGGAATGTAGGCAGAAACGTCACCGGCCTGTGTTTCGATGATCGGAAGTGCGGTGAGGGAACCACCGCCTTTCACGATGCCGGCCTCTTTGAGGCTTTCGGGCAGGTCGTTCATCTGCTGTGCAATTTCATCGTTGTTGATGACCTTGGCAGCACGCTCGAGCAGGCGTGAGTGCAGGTAGAAGATGTCACCCGGATAGGCCTCACGCCCCGGAGGACGACGCAGCAGCAATGACACCTCACGGTAGGCAACAGCCTGCTTTGAGAGGTCGTCATAAACGATCAGCGCGGGCCGGCCGGTGTCGCGGAAATACTCGCCGATGGCAGCCCCTGCATAAGGTGCAAAGAACACCAGCGGTGCCGGGTCGGCAGCAGAAGCCGAAACGATGATGGTATAATCGAGGGCACCGGCATCTTCCAGTGTTTTGGCCACGTTGGCCACTGTGGACGCTTTCTGGCCTGAAGCCACATAGATGCAGAAAACAGGCTCACCGCGCTCGTAGAATTCTTTCTGGTTGATGATGGTGTCAATGGCGATGGCCGTCTTGCCGGTTTGGCGGTCACCGATGATGAGCTCGCGTTGTCCACGTCCGATGGGGATCATGGAGTCAATGGCTTTGATACCGGTTTGGAGCGGTTCGTTCACCGGCTGGCGGTAAATTACACCCGGTGCTTTGCGCTCGATGGGCATGGTGTATTTCTTGCCACCGATGGGGCCTTTACCGTCAATGGGTTCACCCAGTGGGTTCACCACCCGGCCGATCATCTCCTCACCGACTTCGATGGAGGCGATCTTACCGGTGCGGCGCACGGTTGAGCCTTCGTGGATGTGGTCGCCGGGGCCCATGAGTACAACACCTACGTTGTCTTCCTCGAGGTTGAGTACAACGGCCTTCACGCCGGTTTCGAACTCGACAAGTTCACCGGCCTGGGCATTGTTGAGGCCATAGACACGGGCGATACCGTCACCGACCTGCAACACCGTACCCACCTCTTCCAGCTCGGTGGCGGCGTCGAAGCCTGACAGTTGCTTTTTCAGTATCGCGGATATTTCATCAGGTTTGACGTCGATCATTGTATGAAAATTTTGCGTGGATGGTTAAGCGTGGATGCAGGATGGGTACACCCTGCGCCCACAGTTAAACCACTTTTAAGATGCTATGATTTGCGAAATGTAAAGGTTGTCTTCAAACTGTTTGTGCAGCTCATCCAGTTTGCGAGCTACACTTGAATCGTACTTCTTGCCATCGAACTCAATGGTCAGGCCACCGATCAATTTGGGATTCACCTTTGTCTCGAGTTCAATTTCACCGTCGGTAATACCACTTGCAGCCAGTTTTTTACGAAGTGCCTCCAGGGCCTTCTCACTCAGTTCGACGGCAGTGGTCACCTTCACGGTGGTGATGTGCCTGAGCTTTTTGTATTCCAGGATAAATTCCTGTGCGATTTCCGACAAATAAGCTTCGCGGCCTTTGCGAAGCAAAATGTGAATGAAGCTCATGGTGAGTTCATCAAACTTTTCACCCAACAGTGAATCCAGGATTTTCTTCTTCTTGTCAGCCTTGATGATGGGGCTCTTGACAAGAAGGTAAAAATCGCGTACAGCACAGAGCTGGCCAAAGGATTGGATGTCTTCCAAAACCCGGTCGAGCTTGCCCTGTTCATTGGCAACTTCAATCAGCGACTTAGCGTATCGCGTGGCTATTCTGTGAGCACTCATAAGCTATGAATGGTGGTGAATCAGACGGGCAAGCAACCCGCTCTGAAACCCTGATACATTAGTTCAATTTGAGGTCCTTAACCAAATCTTCAACAAAGGCTTCCTGTTGCTTGTCGCCTTCCAGTTGCTTCCTGATCACCTTTTCGGCAATTTCCAAAGACAATTTGCCGACCTGGTTTTTCAATTCCACAATGGCAGCCATCTTTTGGTTTTCGATCTGCTCTTTGGCATTGGCCACGATCTTTTTGGCTTCGTCCTTTGCCTGTTCCTTTGCTTCGGCAATGAGGCGGTCTTTGGCCTCTTTGGCTTCTTTCAGGATTTGGGCACGTTCTTCCCGGGCTTTTGCCAAAAGCTCCTCATTCTCAGCCTTCATTTTGGCCATTTCTTCCCGGGCGCGTTTGGCTTCGTCCAAAGAGTTCTGGATGTCCCGTTCGCGCTTTTTCAAGCCTTCCATGATGGGGCGAAAGGCAAATTTGCCAATGATGACCCAGAACAAGATGAAGATGACCGTGGTCCAGAACAACAGCCCGAAATCGGGTTTGATAACAGAAAAATCAGCGAGAAAAATCATGGTACCGATGGTTATTTGTTAAGCCCCTGGCTTTCAGTTTTGATTTTGAAGAAACAGGCCCGGAGACCAACCGTCCCGTAGCCTGTCTTTCTCTTGCAGTATGGATTACTGGGCGTTGCTGAGGAATGATACAACGATGGCGATCAGTGCTACACCCTCTACGAGCGCGGCCATAAGGATCATGTTGGCGCGGATGTCGCCAACAGCCTCCGGCTGGCGGGCAATGGCTTCCATCGCCTTGCCACCAATCTGACCAATGCCAATGCCTGCACCGATTACGGCCAGACCCATACCAAATGCTGTGATTGAACCAAACATAATGTTGATGTTTATGAAAAATTATCAATGAAGAATGTCCGGTGCAAGCACCGGGGCATTCGCTGTTTATCAATGGTGCGCTTCCTCAGTGGCCGCTCCGATGTAAGAGGCCGTGAGGATGGTAAATACAAAGGCCTGAATGAAGGCCACCAACAACTCTATGCTCATCATAAACATGGTGAGCAAGGTAGATCCTACAGCAGTACCATAACTGGCACCAGCCAACTCTCCCGACTTTCCAAAAAGAAAGATCAGTCCCACAAATATGATCACCACCATGTGGCCCGCAGTGATATTGGCAAAAAGACGAAGCATGAGCGTCATAGGCTTGATGAACAAACCGAGGAACTCAACCGGCGTAAGAATCGTCTTGACCCAGGCCGGCACGCCGGGCATCCAGAAGATGTGCTCCCAGTAATGCTTGTTGCCGTGGAAGTTTACGACGAAGAAAGTGATGATGGCCAGCACCATGGTCACTGCCAGGTTGCCGGTTACGTTGCTGCCACCCAGAAAAGGTATTTGCCCGAACAGGTTGAGTCCTAAAATAAAGAAGAACAAGGACATCAGAAACGGCGTAAAGCGCTCCCATTTGTGCCCCAGAAATGGCTTGGCCACTTCGTCCTGTATAAAAAGGAATATCGGCTCTATGAAGGATTGAATTCCTTTGGGAGCCATTCCGTCACGCTTTTTATAGGCATTGGCCACCGTGATGAACAGCCAGGCCATCAGGAAGAATACCAGGAACATGGTAACCACATTCTTGGTGATGGAGAAATCGTAAAAGGAAGTGACGCCCCCGCCGAAAAGGCCGCCATCGGCAGTGCTGGGGTTGTCTGCGGCATATTGGCTGCCCCCGTAGCAAACGTGGGCCAGTTCTATTGGCTTTCCGTCTTTCTGCTCAACTTTTTTGAAAAACGGATGGCCTTCCAGCTCCACTTTACCCATCGGGAAATCATCCGCAACAACCCTTCTCACCCTGCCCTCAACCAGCACGTAGCGGTCCATGGCATAATGGCCGTTGCCGTGCGCATCCGCATGAAAAACACCGGAGGAAAACACCGACCAGCCCTGCTCCGGGCTGTAGAGAATGCAAGGCAGTGGAAAGTGAAAAGGCCCGATGTTGTAAATGTTCTGGTCGGAAATGTGGTGGAATGCCGTTGCGCCGGGATTGAAAGGTTCTTTGCCATGTTCACCACAGGCTTCCTCGTGGTGGGTTTCTTCAGTGGCATTTTCATCGTGGCTTTGTTCACCGTTGTGTTCTTGCCCGAAGGACACTAAGGCAAACATGGAAGCTAACAGCAGCGTCAGAACGTATTGGCGCATATTCGGTTATCTTTTATGCAGCGAATTTTCCTGCTTTATTTCCTTCGGCAAAAAATGCCTGAAGCTCGCTTTTTACCGAAGGCAAAAAAGGATAAAATCCCGGGGCACTAAACACCCCTCTGAAAAAGCCGCGCAAAGGTATGTAATCCGGTCTTTTTTCAAAAAGCTGTCTTTGCATTTTTTAATGCGGCATCACCGATCTCCTTCCTCATTGTAAATCAACAACTTAGACAGCAATGTGCGCCCTGTTTGCACTCTATTGGCGCCAGCCGAAGCGCGTAAAATCTTGTTCGGCAATGCGCTCGTTTTGCAGGCAATTATTTGACGTTTAAGCGAATCAACAAACACGCCCACAATGAGGAAATTCGATTTTCGGCCAGAAGCATTAATTGAAAGAGTTGGCAGACAAAGCCCCAAAAAAGAGGCGGCCCACGGTCACAATTGTGCCGCAGGCCGCCTCAGGGCTGATCGCCACCGCATCCGTTGCGAAGCGAAAGACATATTCCAGCTTACATGCCGAATGCGTAATAGTAGGTTCCCGGGATGTCTTCGTAAACACCTTCCAGGAGTACGCCGCCTTTCTTGTCTTTGAGTGCTTTAGCCAGTTCGTCAACACTGGCAACGGGTTTGTCATTCACTTTGGTGATGATGAATCCGGGCCGCATGGTGGTGTACTTGCGCAATTTTCCGGCGTACAGTTCGGTCACTTTCACGCCACCGGCGATGTCTAATTTCCGGGCGGTGTCTTTGTCAAGGGTCTCAAACTCAGCGCCAAGCACACTCAAGACATCGGCGTGCTCTTTTTTCACCAAAGCCACTTTGCCCTTGCGGTTGCTGAGGGTTACTTCGAAGCTTTTTTCCTTGCCGTTGCGAAGCACCTTGACATTGACTTTGTCGCCGGGCCGGTGCCGGGCGATGATCTCCTGCAACCTGGGTGAATTTTCGATCTTATTGCCATCCACCTCGATGATCACATCGCCAGGCTTGATCCCGGCGGCACCGGCAGCGCTGTTCTCCAGCAGGCTGTCAACGTACGCCCCGTTGTTGATGCTGAGGTCTTTTTCCTTTGCCAATGTGCCGTCAACATTTCGGATCATGACACCCAGCACACCTCTTTGCACCACGCCGTATTTCATCAGGTCTTCAACAACCTTGCTGACAATGTTGCTGGGCACGGCAAAACCGTAACCGGAGTAGGCGCCCGTGGGGCTGGCAATGGCCGTGTTGATGCCAATGAGGGCACCATTGAGGTTGACAAGTGCGCCGCCACTGTTGCCGGGATTGATGGCTGCATCGGTCTGGATGAAGCTCTCCACAGCGTATTGTTCCCGGAGGATGTTGATGTTGCGGGCTTTGGCACTGACGATGCCGGCGGTAACCGTAGAAGTGAGGTTGAAGGGGTTGCCAACGGCCATTACCCATTCTCCTACCCGCACCTCATCGCTGTTGGCAAAAGGAATGGCGTGAAGCTCGTCGGCTTTGATTTGAATGACCGCCACATCAGTGGTGGGGTCAGTGCCCACTACCGTTGCCTTGAATTTGCGGTTGTCATGAAGGGTTACCTCGATATCATCTGCGTCAGCAATGACGTGATTGTTGGTGACGATGTACCCGTCAGTGCTGATGATGACACCACTGCCCGAGCCAACCCTTACTTCCGGTTCGGACGGACGCTGATACCTGAAGCGCGGGCCAAAGAAGTCCTCAAAAGGTGAATCCCTGAAAAGGTCTTTGAAGGGGTCTTCCATTTGTTGCCGGTTGCCAATGGGGTTGGTCTGAACCGAACGGATGTGAACCACACCGTCCATCACCTTTTCAGCTACACGGGTGAAATCCAGGGGAATAACATTGCCATCTTCGTCGAGGGTATAAACCGCCTGCGTAGCCGGCGAGCCGTCAATATGTTCTACTTTCAACACTTTTCCGCTTCCGCCAACAGTGAGATGGTAAACCCCAACCGTGAGAAGTGTGATGGCGAAAGCGATCAATCCTGTGATCAAATAATTCCGTTTCATGGTTTGATGAATTTTGGTTTATGTATTTCTTTTTGTTTTCACCTGGTACCGTTTGGGGCAGCATACAGGTTAAACAGCTTATTTGAAACTTGCAGCAGGGCAATAGCCAATACCTGTGGTTTGTAAATGTTCTTTTCAATAATGCGGCTATTTAAAGGCCTGTCGTGGAAGGATGTTAACGCCTCGGGGAACTTTTGAAATAGATTAACCTACCTCAATATATTCTTAATAAACACATTGAAAAAAACATTGAACAGGGGAACGACAATCCGTTCCCCTGCTCCTATCAGTGATTACATGTCGTACATGCCTGCATCAGGTCCGGCTGCCAGTTCTTTTTTCTTTTCCGGCAGCTCACTGATGGCACACTCGGTCATGAGCAGCATGCTGGCGATGGAAGCGGCATTTTCGACGGCCACCCGAGCCACTTTGGCCGGATCGATGACACCAGCTTTCTTCAGGTCTTCAAACTGACCGGTGCGTGCGTTGTAGCCGTATGCGCCCTTGCCATCCAGCACCTGCTGCAGCACGACACTTCCCTCCATGCCTGCGTTGGTGGCGATGGTGCGCAACGGAGCTTCCAGTGCCTTGCTCACAATGCTGACACCGGTAAACTCATCTTCGTTTTCGCACTTCACATTGCGAAGCGACTCGATGGCCCTGACAAAGGCCACGCCACCACCCGCAACGATGCCTTCTTCGATGGCAGCCCGGGTAGCATGAAGGGCATCATCCACGCGATCTTTCTTCTCTTTCATTTCCACCTCGGTGGGGGCGCCTACGTGCAGCACGGCCACACCCCCTGCCAGTTTGGCGAGGCGCTCCTGGAGTTTCTCACGGTCGTAGTCGGAAGTGGTGGTTTCGATCTGGGCTTTGATCTGGTTGATGCGGGCTTTGATCTGCTCATCCTGGCCCATGCCGCCGACGATGGTGGTGTTGTCTTTGTCAATTTTCACTTTTTCGGCACGGCCAAGCTGATCCAGGGAGGTATTCTCCAGCTTGTAGCCCTGCTCTTCGCTGATGACAGTACCGCCGGTCAGAATGGCGATGTCTTCCAGCATGGCTTTGCGCCGATCACCGAAGCCCGGAGCTTTTACAGCCACCACGTTCAGGGTGCCACGCAGGCGGTTGACCACCAGGGTGCCCAACGCAGCGCCTTCAATATCTTCGGCAATGACCAGCAAGGGCTTGCTCTCCTGGGCGGTTTTCTCCAGGATGGGAAGGATGTCCTTCACGTTGCTGATCTTCTTGTCGTGAATGAGGATGTACGGGTTCTCGTATTCCACCGTCATCTGCTCGGTGTTGGTCACAAAGTAAGGCGACAGGTAACCCCGGTCAAACTGCATACCCTGCACTTCTTCCATGTAGGTTTCGGTGCCTTTGGCTTCTTCCACGGTGATCACGCCGTCGGTGGAAACCCGCTTCATGGCGTCGGCGATCAATTGACCGATCTCCTCGTCGTTGTTGGCGCTGATGGTGGCCACCTGGCGAATTTTGTCGAAGTTGTCCTTGACGGTCTCGGATTGTTTGCGGATGTTATCCACCACTACCTCAACGGCTTTGTCCATGCCGCGCTTGAGGTCAATGGGATTGGCTCCGGCGGTCACGTTCTTCAATCCTGCATGTACGAGGGCCTGAGCCAGCACGGTGGCAGTGGTGGTACCGTCACCGGCCACATCGGCGGTTTTGCTGGCCACTTCTTTGGCCATCTGGGCGCCCATGTTCTCGAGGGCATCTTCCAGTTCAATTTCTTTGGCTACCGTAACGCCATCCTTTGTAACCTTGGGTGCGCCGAAGCTCTTGCTCAAAACCACATTGCGACCTTTGGGGCCCAGGGTCACTTTTACGGCATTGGCCAGTTTGTCGAGGCCGGCTTTGAGGCGCTCCTGCGCACGGCTGTTGAAAGTGATCTCTTTAGCTGCCATATTCTTCAATGGTTTTGGTTAACGGTTTTGGTCCTGTTTTTTAGTAGGGCCTTCGGCCCAATGAAGAGGGATTAGTTCAGAACAACCAGTATGTCATCTTCCCGCATCACCAGGTATTCCTCACCATCTATGTTGAGTTCCTGGCCGGCGTATTTTCCGAAGAGTACGGAATCACCGACTTTCAGGTTGATGGTGTGGCCATCTTTGCCTGGTCCTACCGCCACCACTTTTCCCTGAAGGGGCTTTTCTTTGGCGGTGTCCGGAATGATGATCCCACCTTTGGTTTTTTCTTCTGCGGGTACTGGTTTTACAACCACGCGGTCATTGACAGGCTTGAATTTTACTTCACTCATAGGTTCTGAAAAGTTTTGTGAACTGAATGAATAAAGATTGATTTTCGGAGGCCGGCTTCAGCACTGAATGCCGGCCTCCGAAAACACCAAAGCCCCTTACCGAAGCGATAAGAGGCTGAAGTCTGACTCATCAGGAAACGGCAATTTTACGCGGAGCCAATTTTTTGACTTCTTCCCTTTTCGGGATCATGATGCGCAAAATACCGTCCTGGTATTTGGCTTTGATCTTGCTATCGTCAACCACAGACTTGGGCAGGTGGAAAGTCCGCACAAATGACTGATAGCTGAACTCACGACGGGTGTAGCGTTCGTCTTCTTTCAACTCCTTCTCTTCTTTTTTCTCAGAGGAAATCTTCAGGATCTCATTGTCGAGTTCGATCTTGAAGTCGTTCTTCTTCATACCCGGGGCAGCCATTTCCACTACGAAACCATCGTTGTTTTCAACGATGTTGACTGCCGGAAGGGTAGTGTTGGTGAAAGAGAAGTTGTTGGTGTTCCAATCGAACAGATCACGGGTAAAGAAATCATCGAACAGACGCGGAAGCGTCGGCATCATTGGGGAATTGAAATTTACCAGTGCCATAACTACCTCCTTTTTTTTAGTTAAACCATCAAAGATCAACTTGAAAAAAGTTGGTAATATGTTTTGTCACAGGGGCCTGATCAATTGGCGTGCCAGTGAGATAAACAGCTTGTATCCAGCCTTTTAACAGGAATTTTTCTGACAAGCTGACAGCTTGCCCGAAGGGCGAAAAATGAAATTTTGACAAGGCTTGAAAAATTGTCAGAGCAGTGTGTCCCAATTGCCTTTCAGGGTGGGTTCCCGCTCGTTTTTCCGAAGCAAATCAAGAAAGTCCGGGCGGGAAATGCTGCGGGCACCCAAAGAGCCGAGATGCCGGGTTTGTTGCTGGCAGTCAATCAGCCAGAACCCCTTTTCCTGCAATTTTCTGACGAGGGAAATAAAGCCGAATTTGGAGGCGTTCGCCACGCGGGTAAACATGGATTCACCGAAAAACACCTTCCCCAATGAGAGGCCGTAAAGCCCGCCCACCAGTTCGTCGTCCTTCCACACTTCCACAGAATGCACATAGCCTTTCTTGTGCAATGCTGTGTAAGCCTCTACCATTTCTTCGGTAATCCAGGTGCCGGCCCATCCGCTTTGCGGCCTGGGGGTCTGACAGCCCCTGATCACCGCTTCAAAATCCTGGTCATAACTCACTTCAAACTTGCGCTGGTTGAAATAGGGCCGCATGCTGCGCGAGACCTTCAGCTCGTCGGGGAAAAGCACAAAGCGGGGATCCGGCGACCACCACAAAATGGGTTCATCGGCTGTGTACCAGGGGAATATTCCTTTTCGGTAGGCATGGAGCAGGCGCGCTTCTGACAAGTCGCCGCCAATGGCAAGTATTCCTTCCTTTGTCGCCTGTCCAGGATGGGGAAATGCTATTTCGTTGTCGTTTAGCCAAACTACGGGCATACAACTCGGTTGATATTGGGTGTTCTGGTGTCCGGCAGATGTTCCTGTCTCTTGCCTACAACGCTACTCGTTTGTACTTCTGCGTTGCTGCAAATAAAATAAAATGATGGTATTTGGGAGGAATTGAGGATTTGATCCCGACATTCGTCGGGAGAGGATTTGAGGAATCGAGGATTTGAGGAATTGAGGAATGAGTCCACTGCAAAAAGTGGTATTCTCGTCAAAAGAGGTTATTCCTTCTGGAAAAATGTCGGACAGAGTCCGACAAGATATGGTCCCGGACATCCCGAAGGAATTTCGGGAGGAACCAGCGTGGTTGCTGGCGCCTCCCGAAATCCTTCGGGACGTCCGGTGCCTCTTCCAGCCGGACTCCGTCCGGCATGTGAGCATTCAAATTTCCGTCGTAATTAATGAATTGGGGGGTTTTGCAGTGCACTCAGGTATTGAGGATTTGAGGAATCGAGGATTTGAGGAATTGAGTCCCGACATTCGTCGGGAGAGGAATCGAGCGCGCGCTGGCAATGGTTTAACACCTTGCCAGCGTTGAAAGCGGGAATCACGCATCACGATCCGGGCAAATTCCTGAGCAGAAAATTTTTCACGTTCTCCCCCATCACTTTTCTTATTTCTCCTTCGGTAAAACCGAGCCGGAGCAATTCTTCCACCAGGAGGGGCAATCCGGTTACATCGTAATGTGCTTTTACGGCGCCGTCCCAGTCGGAGCCGAGGGCCACGTGGTCAATCCCTGCCACACTGACAGCATGAGCGATGGCTTTGGCTTGTGCCGCTGCGTTGTTGCCGCAGGTGGCAGCTTTGAATTGGGCAATGCCGACGAGCCCCCCGTTTTCAGCCACCTGTCGGAGCTGGGAGTCGCTGAGGTTGCGGATGTTGTTGCAGGTGCCTTTTACACCGGTATGGCTTACCACCACCGGTCTTTTTGCCACTGCCATCACATCGGCAAACAACTTCGGAGAGGCGTGGGCGAGGTCAATGATGATGCCCAATTCCTCCATTCGTTTCACGGCTTTTCTACCGAAATCCGTCAGTCCCCCTTTTTCAATTCCGTGGGCAGAGCCCCCCAACTCATTGTCGAAGAAGTGGGTCAGCCCGATCATGCGTACACCGGCCTGGTAAAAGTCGTCGAGGTTTTCAAGGTGGCCTTCGAGTGCATGGGCCCCTTCTATGGCCAGCAGGCCTGCAATCATTTCCGGATTGTTTTGCCGAAGGGAATCAAAATGCAGCAACGCTGAGGGATTCTTAACAACCACAAAACTGCCATTGGACCGGGCAGCAAATTTGTGAAGTGCCCTGCACTGCGCCAGTGCCCTGTGTTTAAGGCTCCACCATGCCTGGGGCCAGCGGCCCTGCGCTATCATCAGTTGAGTGATGTTGTCGGTTTCTGCACTGTTGGATTGAAAATTCATGTTCTTCGGCGTCTTGGTGACGATGGAGAACACCTGAAGGCCCATGCGGGCTTCACGCATCCTCGGCAGGTCCACATGCCCGTAATCATGGTGTTGGGTCAGGTCTCTTTTCCAGACCAGGGCATCGCAATGCAGATCTGCGATGAAGTCGAGGTTTGCGTAAAGCGAGTCGGCAGCCTCGTTGGCCTCGTAAGGGGGTTTGTTTGCCGTTGTGTTGTACTTTTTGTCCACCATTGGCGGAACCACCAACACAACCGCCATGTAAATCACTGCCAGTGAGCCAAAGAGCCAGAAGAGGATTTTTTTCATTGTATCAGTGCTTTGTTGCGGAGCGAAAGGTACAAAATGCAAAGCGGGCAAAGGCGCAAAAGCCTTTGCCCACCCGGAACCGTCTGATCTTGCCGGCATCATTCTTCCTCGATCACTGCTGAGAGGCCCCGCTCCACGAGTGCTTCCCGCTTGGGTCGCAATTCGTTGTAAGTGGCGGTTTTGACCGTTGCCTTTCCTTTTGAATGGATGATAATGGACAATTGCTCGGCCTGCTCACTGGTGTGGTTGAGTACTTCCACAAAGCATTGGATCACCCAATCGAAAGTATTGACATCGTCGTTAAATACCACCAGATGAGCCACTTTACCGGTGTCGGTATCGTCGGTCACTTCCTCTTCAACGAGGATTTCTTCCTGTTCTTCAAAAAGCGGATTGAATGGCATTTTGATCAGGTATTGATGCTGCGAACGGGGTTATTCGATTTCGCTCAGTGTTTGCTTAACGGCCTCAAAGTTCGGTAAATCTCCAGCACTTTCCAAGACCTCGGCGTATCTGACTATTCCATTCCGGTCAATGACAAATGCCGCACGGCGGGCCACTCCTCTCATTCCGAGAACAAACTCTTCGTAGAGTGCATCGTACGCGCGTGCTACCTCTTTGTTGAAGTCAGAAAGCAAGGGGAAGTTGATTTTGTAATCCTGCCTGAACCTTGCCAGTGTTGCAAAAGAATCAACAGAAATGCCCAACACCGCGGCATCCAGTTCCTTGTACTTGTCAAGGTCTTCAGTGGTAGCGCACATTTCCTTGGTACACACACCGGTGAAAGCCAGTGGAAAAAAAAGCAGTACCACCTTCTTTCCTTTGAAATCATCGAGGGATACTTCGGTTTTGTCAGAAGCATACAGTTTGAATGCGGGGGCCTTGTCTCCGGGTTTCAGCGCCATGATTTTTTTTGATTTTTCGTGAATGAAGAATGTGAACGCAAAGTAATACAATCCCTGGTTCAATTTGTTCCTTTGCGCCAGCGAACAAAAGCATTTATGCACAAACCGGCAATATGAACGCCACCAGACGGGCCTATCTCGAACTCCACCTGGCCGTGGTTCTTTGGGGCTTCACGGCCATCCTCGGTGAGCTGATCCAGCTATCAGCCCTGGTGCTGGTTTGGTGGCGGGTGCTGCTTACCAGTCTGAGCCTGGTTTTCGTCATCCGGGTGGGCAGCATGTTCAGGGCCATGCCCCGAAGAAAGGTCTTGCAATTTTCCTTTGTGGGCGTGCTCACCGGGCTTCACTGGCTCACCTTTTACGGTTCCATCAAATTGGCCAATGCTTCTGTGGCACTCATCGCCATGGCCACCTGTGCTTTTTTCACTTCACTGGTGGAGCCCCTCATCATGAAACAGCGCTTCAGCAAGCTGGACATTTTCATGGGCTTTCTGGTGGTGCCGGGCATGGCGCTCATCGTGGAAAATGTGGACGTAAGCATGCACATGGGCATCTGGGTGGGTTTGCTTTCGTCATTTTTGGCGGCGGTGTTCAGCATCTTGAACAAAAAATGGGTACACGATGCCCCACCCCTTCAAATCACGTTCATCGAAATGAGCAGCGCCTGGTTGTTCCTGTGCCTGGTCATGCCCTTTTATTTTTCTTCTTTTCCTTCGGCAAAATTTCTTCCTTCGGTAAATGACCTGCTGTGGCTGGTCATCCTGGCGGTTGCCTGCACCACATTTACCTGGGTGCTGGCCCTTCGGGCGCTGAAGCACCTCTCTGCTTTTGCCAGCACCCTCACCGTAAATCTGGAACCCGTTTACGGCATCCTGCTGGCCATCGTGATTCTTCAGGAACACAAACAACTCTCTCCCGGATTCTATTGGGGCTGCCTGCTGATACTCGCCATTGTACTGGCACATCCTGTGTTGAAGCAAAAAGCAAGGAGAGGGAGTAGGGAGTAGGGAGTAGGGAGTAGGGAGTAGGGTGTAGGGTTTGGGGCGCTACCCCGGAATTGACCTGTGTGCTTTTCATCCCTCATCCCTCATCCCTCATCCCTGAGTAGGGAGTAGGGAGTAGGGTGTAGGGTGTAGGGTTTGGGGCGCTACCCGGGAGTTGACCTGTGTGCTTTTCATCCCTCATCCCTCATCCCTCATCCCTGAGTAGGGAGTAGGGAGTAGGGTGTAGCCTGTCCGGCTGGCGCCAGGCCAGACGGGGGTGTAGGGTTTGGGGCGCTACCCCGGAATTGACCTGTGTGCTTTTCATCCCTCATCCCTCATCCCTCATCCCTGAGTAGGGAGTAGGGTGTAGCCTGTCCGGCCCGTCTGG